>NZ_JBEPQB010000001.1:0-346763 GCF_040547625.1 Porphyrobacter sp. MBR-155 | reverse complement strand
ATCCGGTCAACGGCACCAATTTTATCGACATGCTCGACCTGTTCCTTGACGATCCGGAGACGCAAAGCATCATCATGATCGGCGAAATCGGCGGCAGTGCCGAAGAAGAAGCCGCCGCCTTCATCAAGGCCGAGCGTGCGAAGGGCCGCGCCAAGCCGATGGTCGGCTTCATCGCCGGCCTCACCGCCCCTCCGGGCCGCCGCATGGGCCACGCTGGCGCCATCGTCAGCGGCGGTCAGGGCGGCGCGGAAGACAAGATCGCGGCGATGGAAGATGCAGGCATCCGCGTCAGCCCCTCGCCATCCGAGCTCGGCACCACGCTGGCCACGATGCTGAAAGAACTGGTTTGAAAAGATTGTGAGTCCCCGCGCAGGCGGGGGCCTCAGTCGGGGGAGTGCCATGCTGAATGAGATCCCCGCCTTCGCGGGGACTCACAAGACGGGAAACGAGACAGGTAAGTGAAAGGCGGGTTCGTCTACATCCTGACCAACAAGCCTGACGGCGTTCTCTACATCGGAGTAACCATCGACCTCGCAATGCGAATTGAACAACACCGGTTTGGTAAAGTTTCGAGCTTCACGAAAAAATACAACTGCCACCGTCTTGTCTGGTTCGAATGGTTTGATGATCTGAACGACGCGCAGCGTTTCGAACGGCGCATGAAGAAGTGGAACCGGGAATGGAAAGTGAAGCGAATCGAAACCCGCAATCCGGCGTGGGACGATCTGTCGCACACCATTCCGCACATTATATGAGCGATGTGTCGCTCTGAATCGAGGGAGGTCCCCGCCTGCGCGGGGACTCACAAGGTGCTAATATGAACAAGCCAAACGATAGCCTCATCCCCGCCTTTACCGATCAGGAAGGCCCGCAGCCCGGCCCTTCGTGGGAGCGGCGCGGGTGGCTCGATACGCTGGCCGATAGCGCATCCGATCTGACCTCCGCGATGGACCCGACCGAGATGCGGATCGCGGTGGCGAAATCCGCGAAGGACGCGGGCAAGCCTGCCGATCCCAAGGCGGTCGAAAAGGCCGCGGCGCTATCGATCGCGGCGATGCAGTTGGTGCGGCTGTATCGGGTGCGCGGGCACATGGCGGCAGATCTCGATCCGCTGGGCCTGTCGGATCGCGAAGGGCCAACCGACCTGACGCTCGAATGGCACGGGCTGGCGGGCAAGGAAAACGAAGATGTCTATGTCGGCGGCGTGCTCGGCATGGAATGGACCACGGTGGGCCAGCTCCATCAGCGGCTGCGCGAAGTCTATTGCGGCAAGGTCGGCCTTGAATACATGCATATCGCCGATACCGAGGAACGCCGGTTCCTGCAGGACAAGTTCGAAAGCCCCGGCGAAACGATCCAGTTCACCCCGCAAGGCAAGAAAGCGATCCTCGCCGCTGTGCTGCGCGGGGAGCAATACGAGGAATTCCTCGCCAAGAAATATGTCGGCACCAAGCGGTTCGGGCTGGATGGCGGCGAATCGATGATCCCGGCGCTGGAAGCCGTGATCAAGCATGGCGGCAGCGCGGGCGTGCGCGAGATTGTCTACGGCATGGCCCACCGCGGGCGCTTGAACGTGCTCGCCAACGTGATGGCCAAGCCTTACCGCGTGATCTTCCACGAATTTTCGGGCGGCAGCGCCAACCCCGATGATGTCGGCGGTTCGGGCGATGTGAAATACCACCTTGGCTCCAGCACCGACCGTGAGTTTGACGGGATCTCTGTGCACATGAGCCTGGTCGCCAACCCGTCGCATCTTGAAGCGGTCAACCCCGTGGTGCTGGGCAAAGTGCGCGCGCACCAGGTTTTCCGTGATGATCTGGCCCACGGCAAGCAGGTGCTACCGGTGCTGATCCACGGCGATGCGGCGTTTGCGGGGCAAGGCGTTGTGTGGGAAAGCATCTCGCTTTCGGGCGTGCCGGGATATGATACCGGCGGGTGCATCCACTTCATCATCAACAACCAGATCGGCTTCACCACTTCGCCCAAATTCGCGCGGTCTTCGCCCTATCCCAGCGACGTGGCCAAGGGCGTGATGGCACCGATCCTGCACGTCAACGGCGACGATCCCGAAGCGGTGACCTTCGCCTGCAAACTGGCGGTGGAATATCGCCAGACCTTCCACCGCGACGTGGTGATCGACATGTGGTGTTACCGCCGCTTTGGTCACAACGAAGGCGACGAGCCCAAGTTTACCCAGCCGTTGATGTATGATGCGATCCGCGCGCACCCCAAGGTCAGTGTCAGCTACGAAAAGCGGCTGGTTGATGAAGGCGTGGTCGAACCCGGCACGCGTGAGCGCATCGCGGGTGAATTTACCGCGCTGCTCGAAGATGAGTTCGAAGCGGGCAAGAGCTACAAACCCAACAAGGCTGACTGGTTTGCCCAGCGTTGGTCAGGGCTGAACAAGCCCGCCGATCCGGAAACCGCGCGGCGCAATGTCGAAACCGCGATCGAGCCAAAGACGCTGGAGTCGCTCGGCCGGGTGCTGACCGAAGTGCCGGATGATCTTGGCATTCACCGGACATTGGAACGCGTCATCACTGCCAAGCGTGAAATGTTCGTCAATGGCGACGGTTTCGACTGGGCCACGGCAGAAGCACTCGCTTTCGGCAGTCTGGTTATGGAAGGCTACGGCGTGCGCCTGTCCGGGCAGGATTCGGGGCGCGGCACCTTCAGCCAACGCCACGCGGTGTGGGTCGACCAGAAAACCGAACGCAAATATGTTCCGTTGAACACCCTGCCGCACGGCAAGTTCGAAGTGCACGATTCCACCCTGTCGGAATATGGTGTGCTCGGGTTCGAATACGGGTTTGCGCTGGCCGATCCCAAAACGCTGGTGCTGTGGGAAGGCCAGTTTGGCGATTTTGCCAATGGTGCGCAGATCATGATCGATCAGTTCATCGCCAGCGGCGAATCCAAATGGCTGCGCGCCAATGGTCTGGTGATGCTGTTGCCGCATGGCTACGAAGGGCAAGGGCCGGAACATTCCTCAGCGCGGCTCGAACGGTTCCTGCAATTATGCGCGGATGACAATTTGTGCGTGTGCAACATCACCACGCCCGCCAATTACTTCCACGTGTTGCGCCGCCAGATGCTGCGTTCGTTCCGCAAGCCGTTGATCATCATGAGCCCCAAGTCGCTGCTGCGCCACCCGCTGGCCAAAAGCGCGAAGGGCGATTTCACCGGCGAAACGCATTTCATGCGCATCCTGTCGGACTCCGCCACGATTGCCGATGACAAGGTGCGGCGCGTGGTGCTGTGTTCGGGCAAGGTCGCCTATGATCTGCTGGAAGCCCGCGATGCAGCGGGGATCGATGATGTGTCGATCATCCGGATCGAACAGCTGTACCCCTTCCCCGGCGATCCGCTGGCGGTGCGGCTGAAGCGGATGACCAACCTCAAAGACTTAGTCTGGTGTCAGGAAGAACCCAAGAACAATGGTTCGTGGTTCTTTGTCCAGAACCAGATCGAAGATGCGCTGACCGCCGCCGGGCATTCGGGTAAACGCCCGATCTATGCCGGGCGCAATCCGTCCGCTTCGCCCGCCACCGGGCTCGCCAGCCGTCACAAGGCCCAGCAGGAGGCATTGATTGCCGACGCGCTCGGTCTATCACAATCAGACCTTAAGTAAGGCCGCAAGGAACCACAAACATGGCCACTGAAATCACAGTCCCCGCCCTTGGCGAATCCGTCACCGAAGGCACGATTGCCGAATGGCTCAAGCAGCCCGGCGATGCAGTCGCCGCCGATGAACCCATCGTCAGCCTCGAAACCGACAAGGTCGCGGTTGACGTGCCATCGCCCGTCGCAGGCGTCATGTCCGAACACCGCGTTGCGGTGGGCGACACGGTCGAAGTTGGCGCGGTGATCGCGGTGGTGGACGAAGGCGCGACGGCATCTGCCCCCAAACCCACGCCTGCCCCGGCGACGGCCAAGACTGATACGCCCGCGCCCGCTCCGGCGGCGGCCAAGGCTGATACGGCTGCGCCCGCGCCCGCAGCGTCCGAAGAACTGCTGAACGCGGCGCAGACCCTGTCGCCAGCCGTGCGCCGCGCTGTGCTCGAACACGGGGTTGACCCCTCGACCATCAAGGGCAGCGGCAAGGATGGCCGGTTGACCAAGGAAGACGTGCTCGCCGCGGCTGAGGCGAAGGCCAAGGGCGGCACTCCCGCGCCCTCGCCCGCCCCGACCCCGGCTGCAACCCCCGCCCCAACCGGCGGCGCGCGCGGCGAAGAACGGGTCAAGATGACCCGGATGCGCCAGACCATCGCCAAGCGGTTGAAGGGCGCGCAGGAACAGGCCGCGCTGCTCACCACCTTCAACGATTGCGACATGAGCGCGGTCATGGAAGCGCGTGAGAAGTACAAGGACTTGTTCGCGAAAAAGCACGACATTCGCCTCGGCTTCATGGGCTTTTTCGCCAAGGCTGCCTGCCTTGCGCTGAAAGACGTGCCGAGCGCCAATGCCTATATCGAGGGCGATGAAATCGTCTATCACGACTATGTCGATATCTCGGTTGCGGTATCGGCGCCCAATGGGCTGGTCGTTCCCGTAATCCGCGATGCCGACAAGAAGGGCTTTGCCCGGATCGAACAGGACATTGCCGATTTCGGCGCGCGCGCGAAGGCTGGCACGCTGACGATGGACGACATGAGCGGCGGCACCTTCACCATCAGCAACGGCGGCGTGTTCGGCAGCCTGATGTCGACCCCGATCATCAACCCGCCGCAGAGCGCGGTGCTGGGCCTCCACCGCATTGAAGATCGCCCGGTCGTGCGCAATGGTCAGATCGTGATCCGCCCGATGATGTATCTGGCGCTGTCCTATGACCACCGCCTGATCGACGGGCGCGAGGCGGTAACCGCGCTCAAGATCATCAAGGAAGCGATCGAGGATCCGACGCGGATGCTGATTGATTTGTGAGCGTGTAAATCGCATCGTCACCCCAGCGAAAGCTGGGGCCTAGAGCGGCAAGCTTGACCCCCGCAGCCTGAGATCCCAGCTGTTGCTGGGATGACGGAGAAAAAAATGGCTGACCACAATTACGATTACGACGTCCTCATCATCGGTGCCGGCCCCGGCGGCTATGTCGCTGCGATCCGTGCGGCGCAGCTCGGGCTGAAGACCGCCTGTGTTGAAAGCCGCGAGACGCTGGGGGGCACCTGCCTCAATGTCGGGTGCATTCCATCCAAGGCGCTGCTGCACGGTTCGGAACTGTTCGAGGAAGCCGCAGGCGGCCACTTCGCCACATGGGGCATCACCGCCACGCCAAAGCTCGACCTCTCCAAAATGATGGCCGAAAAGACCAAGGCCGTGGGCGAGTTGACGGGGGGAATCGAATTCCTGTTCAAGAAGAACAAGGTCACATGGCTGAAAGGCCACGCCGCGTTTGAAGACGCGCATACAGTCAATGTCGGCGGCGAGAAAATCACCGCCAAGGACATCGTGATCGCCACCGGGTCGAACGTCACCCCGCTTTCTGGCGTAGAGGTCGACAATGCGGCCAAGCGGATCGTCGATTCCACCGGCGCGCTTGATCTGGACGAAGTGCCCGAACACCTCGTGGTGATCGGCGGCGGCGTGATCGGGCTTGAACTCGGCTCGGTATGGCGCAGGCTCGGCGCGAAAGTCACCGTGGTCGAATTCCTCGACCAGCTGCTCCCCGGCATGGACGGTGACGTGCGCAAGGAAGCGCAGAAAATCTTCAAGAAGCAGGGCATCGACATGATGCTCAGCCACAAGGTCACCGGCGCGAAGGTTGCTGGTAAGAAAGTCAGCCTCACCATCGAAAAATCGGCGGGCGGCGATGAACAGACCATCACCGCCAGCCATGTGCTGGTGTCGATCGGGCGGCGCCCCAATACTGATGGCCTCGCGCTCGACAAGGCGGGCCTCGCCGTCAACAAGCGCGGGCAGATCGAAATCGACCATGATTTCCGCACCTCTGTGCCCAATATCTGGGGGATCGGTGACGTGGTTCCCGGCCCGATGCTGGCGCACAAGGCCGAGGATGAAGGCATCGCGGTCGCTGAAAACATCGCGGGCCTGACCGGCATCGTGAACCACGATGTGATCCCCAGCGTCGTTTATACCGCGCCTGAAATCGCAGGCGTCGGCATCACCGAGGAAGAGGCCAAGGAACGCGGCCTTGCGGTCAAGGTCGGCAAGTTCCCAATGATGGCCAACAGCCGCGCCAAGGCCAACCGCGATACTGATGGCTTTGTGAAGGTGATCGCGGACGCCGAAACCGACCGCGTGCTGGGCGTGTGGATCATCGCCAGCCTTGCAGGCACGATGATCGCCGAGGCCGCCATCGCGATGGAATTCGGCGCGACATCCGAGGACATCGCCTACACCTGCCACGCCCACCCCACCCACGCCGAAGCGTTGAAGGAAGCAGCGATGGCAGTGACGGGCAAGCCGATCCATATGTGATTTGCCAGATGGGGTTTGCTCCCTCCTGCGGTTTTGCCTAGTCCCTGCAGCCGAGGAGAAATTTCACCCATGGCCTATCCGCAATTGACCGACAAACCCGGCGCGCTGGAAACGGCTGCTGCGATCCGGGCGGGAACACTCAGCGTTGCCGAGGCGGTGGATGCGGCGATCACGCGGGTCGAGAAATACGACAGCAGCATTGATGCGCTGGCGGTTCCGGATTTTGCGCGCGCTTACGACACCGCCAAGGCGATGGACAAACACGGCCCGCGCGCCGATCAACCGCTGTTCGGCGTGCCGATGACGATCAAGGAAAGCTTTGACATCGCGGGCCTGCCGACCACCTGGGGGCACCCGCGTTACAAGGATCAGATCGCCCCGCGCGATGCCTGGCTAGTGCGGCGGTTGAAGGCGGCGGGCGCGGTGATTATCGGCAAGACCAACGTGCCGGTAGACCTCACCGATTGGCAAAGCTTTAACCCCGTCTATGGCCGCACCTCCAACCCGCACAACGCCGAACGCTCCCCCGGCGGATCATCGGGCGGCGCAGCGGCCGCTGTGGCGAGCGGGATGGTGCCGTGCGATTATGGCACCGACATCGGCGGATCGGTGCGGGTGCCAGCGCATTTCTGCGGCGTTTGGGGGCACAAGACCACGTGGGGCCTCATCCCCAAGCATGGGCATGATCACCCCGCCATGTCGCGCCGCGATGGCTTTATCGCCGCGCATGATGGGGCCTTGTCGATCGCTGGCCCCTTGGCGCGCAACCCTGATGATCTGGCGGTGCTGACCGAAGTGGGCGCGGAGGTGCCGCTGCGCCGCCGGGCCAAGCGGCTGAAGGATTGCCGCTTGCTCGCAATCACCGCGCTGCCGAACGCGCCGGTCGATGCCAGTGTGATGCAGCCGACCGAGGCGGCGCTGGAAGCCCTCACCCGCGCTGGTGTGGTGATCGAGCGTGAGAGCGACCTTGTTCCCGATCAGTCGCAGCAATACCGCCACTATCTCAAGATGATGAACGTGGCGATGGCGCGCGGCGCGCCTGCGCCCGATGGCAAGCGTGCGAGTGCAACCGACTGGTTCGATCTGATGGACGCGCAGGCCGCCAACATGGCGCAGTGGGAAGCTCTGTTCGAAACCTACGACTTCGTCCTCGCCCCGCCCGCGCCGGTGCTGGCCGTGCCGCATAGCGACAAACCCGTGTTTCGCGGCACGCTTACCATCAACGGCGCTGAGGAACCCGGCGGCAATGCGCTCGCCTGGGCCGGGCTGGCGACCTTCCCCGGCCTGCCCGTCACCGTGCTGCCCATCGGCAGCGGCAGCTATCTGGGCGCTAACCTGCCGTGCGGAATGCAGGTGATCGGCCCGCGCTGGAGCGACCTTGATTGCATCGCCGCAGCAGCGGCCATCGGTCAGATCTTGCACGGTTGATGCAGGTTCGCCATGGCGCAAGGCATGGCACGCAAACCCTTCATGCGCACTCTGGCGAAATGGCACATCTGGCTCGGCTGGCTGGTCGGGGTGCCCATCGTCATGTGGCTCGCCACCGGGCTGTTGATGGTGGCGCGGCCGATCGAACAGGTGCGCGGCGATCATCTGCGCCGCGAAGTGCCGCCTGCGCCGCTGGTCATCCCCGGCAGCACGCTCGCCGCGCCCGATGCCGCGTTGAAAGATATGCGCGTGACCATGCAGGATGGCCGCGCCGTGGCGATCCTCACCACGTTGGATGGCGCGGTCAACCGGATCGATTTCGCCAGCGGAGCGCCGCTTCCCCCACTTGATGCCGCCGCCGCGCGCGCGCTGGTGGCAAAGCGGATCGTGGGCGGTGACAGGCCTGCGCGCGTCACGCTGTTCCCCGCTGACCGCACCCCGTTCGATTTCCGCCGCCCGATTGCGGTGTGGCAGGTGGCGCTGAATGACGGCACCAATATCTATGTCGGGCGCGATACCGGCGAGGTTGAGGCGGTGCGCACGCGGTGGTGGCGGGCGTTCGATATTGCCTGGGGCCTGCACATCATGGACCTGTCGGAACGGGAGGACACCAGCCACCCGATCCTGATCCTGTTCGCGGCGCTCTCGCTCACCGGGGCGCTGATCGGCACCACACTGATGTTCCGCCGCCGCCGCGCACGGCGGGCTGCGGCATGACCCCCGCTGTCCTCACCCCGATTCTCGATCTGCTCGATATCGCCGGGATTGCGGTGTTCGCGCTGTCGGGCGCGGTGCTCGCGGCGCGGCTGCGGCAGACCTTTGTCACCATGGGCTTTTTCGCACTCGTCACCGGCGTCGGCGGCGGCACGGTGCGCGATCTGCTGATCGGCGCGCCGGTGTTCTGGATTGGCGATGCGTGGGTGGCGGCGGTGTGCCTTGCAACGGCGCTGATCGCGTGGTTCACCCCGGTGCGTTGGTGGGAGGGCAAGCTGTTCGCCTATGCTGACGGCGCGGGGCTGGCCGCCTATGCGGTGCTCGGCAGTGCCAAGGCGCTGGCTTACGGCGTGCCGCCTGTGCCTGCGGCGTTAATGGGGATCATCACCGGCTGCGTCGGCGGGATCATCCGCGATGTGGTGGCAGGCCGCCCGTCGATCATCATGCAGCCCGAACTCTACGTCACCGCGGCCGCGCTAACCTCGGTGCTGACGGTGGCAGGCATGATCGCAGCCCCGCTGCTGGGCGTGCCCAAGGAATGGGTCTGGGGCGCAGGGTTCATCTGCGGCTTTGCCTTGCGCGCAGCCGCAATCCGCTGGGAATGGGGCCTGCCGAGCTATGGGGAGAGGGAAAAGGCCAATACCAATACGCGATGAGCCTTGCTCATCGCATATTGGTTAAGCCCGTGCGGCGCTTGAGCATTCCCAGCGCGTGATGCGTCAGCATCTCAGCGCGCTGGTAAGGACTCACTCTAACGCCCGTTCACCACGATCTTGACCTTCTGCCCCGGTGTCACGCCTTCGCTGCCGCCAAGCGCGTTGAGCACCCGGAAGCGCTCCACCTGCGCCGTGGGATAGGCCATTCGCCGTGCAAGGCTTGCAACAGTGTCCCCGCGCGCGACAGTGACGACCTGCAATTTCTTGGGCACCACGCTGCTCGCCTCAGCCTGCGTGATCCGCCGCATGGATTGGAACATTGCGTTAAACGTCGCCGCTTGCCCCCCTTGCCCAGCAGGCGTGATGGTGGTGAAGTGATAGGCTCGGTCGCGCGCAAATTCATACGCGAATACCGTCACATCCACTTGCGAATTGCCATTATTGACCCGCGCAATGCCATAGGCTGCGGGCAAGCCGTTGACCGTGGTGCGCTGCATCTGCGCGGGCGCGAGCGTGCTGTCCTTTCCGCCCAGCGCGGTGAACTGCTGACGCACATAGGTTTCCAGATTGCCAGCATAGGGTGCCAGCGTCATCTGCGCCTGCCCGCCCTGCCCCTGGATGCTGACCGCGCGGGTGCCGTTGACCATGTAGAACCCCTGCGGCGCGGTGAACGAAAAGCGCAGTTCAGGGTGAATGAACCGGCTGCCTTCGATCAGGCCCTGCGCAGGATCATCGCCATAAAGCAGGCCATTAATGCGCGTGAGGAAGGTATCACGATTGGTCGTTCCGCCAGTAGCCGGGCCAGCTTTGGCCAGCGCGCTTTGCACCCGGCTGGCCGGGTCGGGGTGGGTTGAGGCCCATGTCGGCACGCTCGCATTGCGGCCTTGCAGCTGCGCATCAAGCGTGTTTTGCGCCGCGAGGCTCGCCAGCACGGTGCCCATCGCGCGGCGGTCATATCCCGCCTTGGTCAGGTATTCGATCCCCAGATCATCCGCCTGCAATTCCTGCGTGCGCGAAAACTTCAGCGTCAGAAGCTGCGAGCCTTGCATAAAGGTGCGCGACAGCGAATCGCCCAATCCGGTATCACCCAGCAGCACCGCACTGCCGATCGCGCCCAGCACCCCAAGGATCGAATTGCGCTGCGCCGTCTGCTGGCGGCGCTGCGAATGGCGCGCGGCGACGTGGCCGACTTCGTGTCCCAGCACGGCCGCCAGTTCGGCTTCGTTGTTCATCAACGTCACCAGCTGGCGGGTGGTGTAGATATAGCCGCCCGGCACCGCGAAGGCATTGTTGACAGGCGAATTGAGCAGGCTGACGGTGAAGCTTTCGCGCGCGTTGCCAAGGCCCGATTGCACCGCGATATTCTTGCCCACCTGCTCGACATAGAGCGCATGAGAACCCGTCATCGCGCCGCCGAATTCGTTCAGCAGTTGCGGGTGAAATTCCGCGCCCTGCTGGGCTTCAGTCGGGGTGATCGGGGTTGAGGCTGACGGTATTGTGCCGCCACCCACGCATCCCGCCAACGCCAGCGGCGCCGCACCTAATGCAAGGATACTGCGTGCGATTCGTGTCATGTTCGGCTCTCCCCGTGGATAATACCCGCTGACAGCCTACCGCCAAAGCGGCGCGGCGCAAACCCCTGAGGCAGGCGTGCTATCCGCCAATGCCGAGAAAGCGTTCCTCACGCGCGGCGATCAGCGCCTTGGCGCTCTTGCTCGACAGCAGATCAAGTTCTTCGGTCAAGGCCGCGCCAAGAAGCCGCGCCGCCGCCGCCGGATCGCGCTGCGCCCCGCCAAGTGGTTCCTTGACGATGCGGTCGATCACGCCGTCGCGTTTGAGATGCTGCGCGGTGACCTTCATCGCCTGCGCTGCATCTGCCGCCTTGTCCGATGTGCGCCACAGGATCGACGCGCAACCTTCGGGCGAGATCACCGAATAGACCGCGTGTTCCAGCATCAGCACCCGGTTGGCCGCTGCCAGCGCCACCGCGCCGCCCGAACCGCCTTCGCCCACAATTACCGCCACCATCGGCACGGGGAGCGCCAGACAGGCCTCGGTCGAACGGGCGATGGCTTCGGCCTGCCCGCGCTCTTCCGCCTCGATCCCCGGAAATGCGCCCGATGTATCGACCAGCGTCACCACCGGCAGCCCGAATCGCCCCGCCAGCTCCATCAACCGGATCGCCTTGCGATAGCCTTCGGGCTTGCCCATCCCGAAATTGTGCTTGATCCGGCTCTGGGTGTCGTTGCCTTTTTCGTGGCCGATCAACATCACCCGGCGGCCGTTCAGCCGCGCGAACCCGCCCATGATCGCCTGATCATCGCCATACAGACGATCCCCGCCCAAGGGCACAAAATCGCTGAAGGCATGGGCGACATAATCGTGAAAATGCGGGCGCTGCGGATGGCGGGCGACCTGCGTCTTCTGCCACGGGGTTAGCGAGGCATAGGTACTGGCGAGCAATTCGGTGCTTTTGGCTTCGAGCCGGGCAATCTCGCTTGCCACATCGACATCATGCAATGCGTCAACACCGCGCAGCTGATCAATGCGTTCTTCAAGCGCGGCAACCGGCTTCTCGAAATCGAGGTGTGAAATCATGCGACGGCGCTAGTCTGATGCGGGCTTCGTGGCAAGCGGGTGACAGGAATTGACCAGCGCAACCAGCCGCGCGGCATCGACGTGGGTGTAAATCTGCGTGGTCGAAATATCGGCGTGGCCCAGCAGCGTTTGCAGCACGCGCAGATCGGCCCCGCCTTCCAGCAGGTGGGTCGCAAAGGCGTGGCGCAGCACGTGCGGGCTGATGGCGGCGGGATCAAGCCCGGCGCGCGCCGCCAGCCCCTTGATCAGCTGGAACAACCGCATCCGGCTGAGATGCTGCCCGGTGCGGGAGGGGAACAGGTAGCGCGAGGCGGGCACCGCCGGGCGCAGCGCCACCCAGCGCGCCAGCGCCTCCAGCGCGCGCGCACCAACCGGCACCAGCCGGGTCGCCCCGCCCTTTCCGGTGATGGTGAGGAATGGCGCATCGCGCGGCACCGCCACCAGCGGCAGCGCCACCAACTCGGTGGCGCGCAGGCCCGAACCATAGAGCAGTTCGATCAACGCCAATTGCCTCACCGCCTTGGGATCATCGCCCGCCGCTTCCTCCTCGGCGCGGGCGAACAGCGCAGCAATGGAATCGTGCCCCATCACCTTGGGCAACGGGCGGCGGGTGCGCGGCGAAGGCAGCGCGCCCGATGGATCATCGCGCCGCCACCCTTCATCCGCTGCAAAGCCGAAAAATTGCCGCAATGCCGATGCCTTGCGCGCGACGCTCGCCGGGGCGAGCGCGGCCCATTCCCCGGCAAGGCTGGCCACCGCATCGCGCGGCGCGGCGGCGAGATCGCCGATCGCTTCCTCTGCCCCGCCAAGATCGCGGCGATAGGCGGCCAGCGTATTCGCCGCCGCCCCGCGTTCAGCGGCAAGCATGGCGAGGAAGGCTTCAGTCGCGGCGGACACCAGCCGGTCTCAGCCGCGCGCCACGGCCTCGGCGGCGATCATCCGGGCCTCGGCTCCCATCCCGACGCGGTTCAGCGCCGAGGTGATGTGGAACAGGTGCAGCGGGGTCATCTGCTGCCAGCTTGACCCCTGCATCCCCAACCCGGCAAGCAGCGCCACCAAAGCGGGGTTGCCCACCTCGGCAGCGCGCGCAATCGCGCGGCTCCAGCGGGTCTGCCGCGCCAGATCAATGCCCAGCTTATCGGACAGCGCGCGCGAGTCACCTGCGTTCAGCCGTCCAAGCCCGGCCAGCCCGGCCACCAGAAACGCCGATTTGCGCGATCCTGTACTGTCATCATCACTGATGAAACTTTCCACCGCGCCCTGCCCCACGCCGTTGCTGCGCGGCGCACTCAGCACGATCAGCGCCCAGCCCAGCGAGCCATCTTCGACGACGCCGCGCCATGCCAGGGCATCACGATCCAGCCCGGCGGTCAGCATCGCCGCAATCAGATCGCCTGCTTCATCGGCCAGCGCCGCATCGGCGGGAATGCGCGCGGCGGCATAGGCAGTCAGCACCCGCGCGCCGTAGCCATCACCCCCGCCCAGCGCATTGCCCGCCCCCCACAGCTGCTGCATCGCCGCAATCCGCGTGGATGGTTCCGCCGCAAGATAGGCTTCGCGCAGAGTGGCGGCGTTTTGCGCGGCATCGCCGGTAGCTGCCGGATCGGCATAGACTTCGGAATAGAGGTCAACCATCGCATCGGACGACAATATGCCCTCGCGCGCGGCGCGCCCGGCAAAGCGCGCGCGCTGAACCGCGGGCAGCATCGGCAGTAACGCGCCGGAACGCGCGTAATAGGCCCCGCCGCGTGCGGTAAGCGCGCTATTGAGCAGGTCTTCAGGCACAGGCTCCCCCAACGCCGTCGCCAACGCAAAGCGCCACGGGGCCAGTTCTTCCACGCCGTCCCATTCGATCTCGACCGCGCGTTGGCCCCGGCCCGCTGCACCGGCAAACCGCCGTGCCAGCAGCACATCAATGCGCGGGGCGATGCCGCGACCCAGCGCCCGGTCAAGCTGCGCTGCGGCGAGCGCGCTTTCCCCGGCATAGGCATTGCAGATCGCCTGGAGCATCTGCCATTCGCCATCTTCGCGCACCGAGCCTTGCAAGCGCACCGAAGGGCAAGCGCCGGTAACATCGCCGCTCGCCAGATAGGCAATCAGCGCTTCCGAAGTCAGATCGGTCGACCAGTCGGCGGTATCAATATCCTGCACCAGCGCGCGGGTGAGCGCATATTCGCCCATCCCGTTGAGAGCCCGCGCCCGCAACGCGGCGAACTCCACCGCGTCCATCCCCTGCGGCGGTGCGAGGCGGCTCACCAGCGCGCGGCGCAGCAGAATATGCCCCCAGCGCGACACCAGCGGGCCTTTGGTGCCTGCCAGCGCGGCGCGCACCAGTGCCGCGGGCTGCTTGGCCAGCGCCACCGGGGGCAGACCGCCTTCGTCGCTCGCCAACACGCCCACACGGGTCAAGGCGCGGCGCGCACCGGGCAGAATATCGGATTTGGATTTGAGGCCGAGCAGCTGATCCAGCTCCTCGGTCGACATGGATTCGAGCTTATCGAGGCTCGGCAACCGGGCCAGTTCATCGCGGGTGATCGAAGGCAGCGGCGGCAGGGCGGCAGGATTAAATGGGGCGGTTGACGGCGCGGGCATTCCCGGCAGCGCGGCAGGCCCGGTTGCAGGCGGCGCGGGCGTTGTCCCCGGCGTCGGTGTTGGCGCAGGCGCAGGACGCGGCGGCGGGGCAGGCGTGGGATCGTCAAACCCCGGCGGCAGGATCGATTCGGGCCGCTGCTGCGCCGCTGCAAAGCCCGCCAATCCCGCGCCGCCGATCGCGCCTGCCAGCCCCAGCGCCAGCACGCTGGCTGCCATTCCCAAACGGTTGCGCGTGGGCTTCATTGCGGCTGCTCCGGCAGTTCGATCTGTTCGGCAATCGGTCGCAGCGCCTGTTCGCCGCCATCGATCCAGGCGAGCACCAGCGCGGCTGCTATCACCACGCCCGCGATCCACAGCCAACGCATCGGCCCGCGCTGGCGCGCAGGCGCATCGGGAAGACCGTGCAGTGACGTAAGCGGGCGACGCTGGTTTGCCATATTGCGCCCGCCCTAGCCCATCTATAGGCCATGCGGCAATGATCGGAACACCGCCCAAACGCGAACAGGATATCGCCGCCCCGGATTTCGCCGCGATCGCCGCGCGCATCACCCGTCCGGTGGTGCTGGTGGGGCTGATGGGCGTGGGCAAATCCACCGTGGGCCGCAAGTTGGCAAGCCTGCTGCAGCGCAGTTTCATCGACGCTGACGAAGCCATTGTGGAGGCCGCCGGGCGTTCCATCCCCGAAATCTTCGAAACCTTTGGCGAAGCGCATTTCCGCGACGGTGAACGCCGCGTGATCGCGCGGCTGATCGACGAAGGCCACGGGGTAATCGCCACCGGCGGCGGTGCGTTTATCGATCCCGACACCCGCGCGGCGATTCTTGAACGCGGGATCGCGGTGTGGATTGACTGCGACATTGATACGCTGGTGGAACGCACCGCGCGGCGCGACACCCGGCCCCTGCTGAACAGCGGCGATCCGCGCGAAATCCTGACCCGGCTAGCCGCAACGCGCGCGCCCTTCTATGGCGAGGCTCCCATCCGCATCATGAGCGAGAACGGCCCCCACGCCGAAACCGCGCGCGCGATTATCGAGGCGATAGACCAATGGCTGTAATTCCCGTGGCACTGGCGGGCCGCGCCTATGATGTGGTGATTGAACCGGGCCTGCTGGGCCGGATTGGCACGGCAGCGGCGCGGTTGCTGGCGAGCTATGCCGGCGGGCGCAAGGTGCCGTTCGTTGCCGATCAGAACACCCACCGCCTCTATGCCGCCGGGATCGAGGCTGATCTGGCCGCGCATGGTTTCACCGCCGAATGGTTCGTGGTTGCGCCGGGGGAGGACGCCAAAAGCTGGGCGGTGCTGGAGGCGCTGTGCGATTGGCTGCTGGCTTTGGGCATTACCCGATCAGACAACGTGTTCGCATTGGGCGGCGGGGTGGTGGGCGATCTGGTCGGCTTTGCCTGCGCGATTGCCAAGCGCGGCTGCGGCTTCGTGCAGATCCCCACGACGTTGCTGGCGCAGGTTGATTCGTCGGTGGGCGGCAAGACCGCGATCAACACCGCCGCGGGCAAGAACCTGATCGGCGCGTTCCATCAGCCCGCGCTGGTGCTGATCGATCCGCTGGTGCTCGCCACCCTGCCGGAACGCGAAATGCGCGCCGGTTATGCCGAGGTGCTGAAATACGGGTTGCTGGGCGATGCAGCGTTTTTCGATTGGCTGGAGGCCAACGGGGCTGCGGTGCTGGCGCGTGAACCAGCCGCGCTCGAACACGCCATCGCCACCAGTATCGCAATGAAAGCCGCAATTGTCGCCGCAGATGAACGCGAGACGCTGGATCGCCGCGCGCTGCTCAATCTCGGCCACACTTTCGGCCATGCGCTGGAGGCGGAAACGGGGTTTTCGCAGGCACTGCTGCACGGCGAAGCGGTGGCGCTCGGCATGGCATTGGCCGCGCGCTATTCGGCGCGGCGGGGGGAGATTTCAGCGGCGGATGCCGAGCGCGCAGCAGGCGCGATAGCGGCGGCGGGATTGCCTGCGCACCTCCCCGCCCTCGCCCTCAGCTGTGATGGCGCGCGGCTGGTCGATCATATGCGCCACGACAAGAAAGCGGAAGGCACCACCCTGCCGTTCCTGCTGCTGCGCGCCATTGGTAATGCTTACGTGGCGCGCGATGTCGACCTGGTCGACATCGCCGCGTTTCTGGACGCCGAATTGCACACCTGATCCAAGGATCAGAACCTGTTGGCCTTAACGCCTACAAATCGCCGTCGATGGTTTCAGGGATTTCCTCACCGGGAATCGGCCCGCCCGGATAGGCCGGCATGGGGCCAGCAACGACCGGTGTGGTGGGCGCTGACGGTGCAACCGCCTGTGGCTGCGCCATCCCGCCCATCGCGAGCCGCGCATCGGCATAGCGCTGTTCGCTCCACTGCCCTTCGGCACGGTCACTATCGATTGCAGGCGCAGCGCTGGAAAAACCGCCGCTATAATCGATCCCGTCGATCTGGCCATTATTGCCGATCCGGCACTGAAAGCCAGAACCGTTGAACAGCGCGCCGCTGACCAGCCAGCCTGCGCCAGTGCGTTGAACATTATCGACGCTATCAACCCGCACGTCGCGTTCAATCCGGGTCAGGCACTGATCAACCGCACTGTCGAGCCCTGACGAACCCGTGCCGCGCGGTGCTGCGCGGCGATTATCGTTACGGCGTTCCTGATAACGCGGGTTATAATTGGGATCATCCGCATCGCGTTCGACGATCACAACATCGCGGTCGCGGTCACGATTGCGGCGGTTGTTCGCATTGGCGATGGCAATCGCCCCACCGATAATTGCCGCACCGATCAGCACATCGCCGCCGCCGATGCGGTTGCGCCCGTGCCCCCCGCGAAAGTGTCCTCCACGATGCCCACGGCGGCAGCCCCACCGGCAGCGGTAATCGGCGGTGACAGAGGCCGGATCAAACCGGCTGTGATCAAACGCAGCGGACACAGCGCCCAGATTGATCTGTGCGCGAGGCAATTCAGCCGCCGTAGCCGGGGCAGCAAGGATGGTGGTGCCTGCCAGCGCGCCAGCCAGCGCCAATACGTGGATTTTCAGAGCCATTGATGCTCTCTCCTGTTGATGCGCGGGCGACCACCAATCACCCTGAAGGCGTCAGACTAACCGTGCAAGGCTTGCGCTGGGCTGAACCGAATGCACAAGCCGCCCCGCCTTGCGTTGCACGAGGCGGGACGACCAGAACAGCTCGCTGAAAGGGGGACGAGCTGAAAGCGGATCAGCGCAGCCCCCGAACCCCGCTGAAATTGACCTGCGGCGCGCCGCGTCCATCAATGTGGCAGGTGAAGTTGCCGCGGTCGCTGCGGCGACCACCCCAACGCGGCGAGCCTTCCACTGCAATCCGGCCCTTGACCCGGAACCCGTTGCGGGTGCGATCAACATCGCGCACGTCGACCACATCGGCATAGCGATAGCCGCCAAAGCGCCGCGCCTGATTTTCTGCCGCCCTGACGCAGCGTTCCACTGCGGCGCGCGGGTTAGCGCTGCCACCGTATCCGCCGCGATAGTCGCGGTCGCGATAGGCATAGCGGCGGTCATTCCGATCGCCATCAAAGGCCCCGGCGAGCGCCGCGATCCCGCCGATCACCACGGCGCCTGCAATAATCTCGCCCGCGCCGATGCCCCCACGGTCGCGGTAATCATCCGCCATCGCAGGCGTGGCAGTGGCCGCAGTCAGCGCAGTGGCAGCGACCGCGCCGAGCGAAATCCGGGCCCATGTGCCGGAGGCCAGCCGGTTGGTCTTGGTGGTCATCGCATCTATCCTCGTCTGGCACCGCGCGCACGATTGCGGGGGTGTCGAGGATCAATCTGACCGATTCGCACTGAGATGAAGCTGAATTGCCCTGGCAGGTTTTGTTAATCTAAAGACCAAATTGCATGAACGATAGCGCCTACTCGGCCTCAAGCGCGGCCAGCACGTCGCGGGTAAAGGCAGCGATGTCAAAGCGGGCACCCACCGGATCTTCGCCCCGTCGCACGATCACCACGTCGCGGCTCGGCACGATCACGACATATTGCCCGCGATTGCCGAAAGCCGCGAAGGTATCATGCGGCACGCCGTCAGATGCGTTCATCAACCAGAACCCCGCGCCATAGCCGAACGGCCCATCGGGCTGCGGGCCGGAGGGGGAGGAGACATATTGCACCCAGCCTTCGGGCAGGATGCGGGTGCCATCTGGCAGTTTGCCGTCGTTGAGATAGAGCTGGCCGAAGCGCGCCAGATCGCGCGCCGTCGTCCAGACCTGTGACGAGAGGATGTAGCTCCCCCGCCAATCGGTTTCGGCGACGGTGTGGGCCATGCCAAGATCTGCGAGCAGTTCCGCTGGCGGATGCGCGGAAAGGCTTTTTCCAATCGCCTGAATTGCAGCAAGCGTGTCATTATTGGCGTAGCGATAGACAGTGCCCGGTGAATGGATCAGCGGCCATTGCAACGCGCGTTCGCGCACCGAAGCCCCGCCCCAATAGATCGGGTCGGTGCGGTTGCCGGGCGTGTCGGAATAGCGGCCCGAGGTCATGCGCAGCAGGTGATCGATGGTAATTGCGCGGCGCGGATCGCCTTTGGCAAAGCCGAGCCCTGCGGAACTCGTCACGTCCACATCGCCGCGCTGGACCGCAGCACCGATCACGGTTGCCGCAAGGCTTTTGGCAACAGACCACGTGCGTTGCGGCGTCGCCGGATCAAAGCCGGTCACGTAACGCTCGGCAATAATATCACCATTGCGCCGCACGAGCACCGCCGTCGTTCGCACGCCCTCTCCATAGCGTCCCGCAAAGGCTCCTGTGAACGCAGGCTCCAGTGCGGCAGGCGCTGCGGTAACACGCGCCACACTGCGCGCCCGGTTTGCGGGCGGATTGGCGGGGCGGCCATAAAGGTTGAAAGCCCCGCCAATCGGGCTGAGCGCGCATCCGCGATCATCATCAAGGTGTATCGCAAAGCGCGGTTCGGCTTCCTCATCCCAAACCACGCTGACGCGTTCAATCGTGCCATTGGCGTGACGCAATAATTGATAATCGAGATCACGCACCACATCATCCAGCGGTGCCTGAATCCCCGCCAGCTCCCATTCATGAACGCTTTCAGGCGTGCGCGCAGTGCCGTTGGCTTCGGCATGGGCAATCGCGCTGCACAGCATCAGCGCTTTGTAGCCCGCCGCGAGCGCGCGGTCGTAGCGCGCGTCGAGGCGCTCCTGCTGGCTTTGTGCCGAAAGCGGTGTGGCAAGGGCGGTTGCGGCGGTTGCGGCGGCAAGGATCAGGGTTCTCATCCCCCTGTCATGCCACGCGGCCACGAAAATGAAAGAGCGCAAAAGAAAAGGGCCGGAAGCGTTTGCGCCCCGGCCCTTTGATCCTTGCGCGATTCCCCGCGAAGGCGGGAATCTCAGCCGAAGATGCACCAGTTCCCCGCCTGCGCGGGGAATCGCCAATGTGTTTACGCGTCTTCGCCTTCGTACTCATCGGCCTGAACCGGGCCGCTGTCCTGACCGCGGGCCGATTCGTCACGGTCAACCAGTTCGATGATCGCCATCTGCACCGCATCGCCTGCACGCACCCCGGCGCGCAGCACGCGGGTGTAGCCGCCTTCGCGATCAGAATAACGCTCGGCCAGCACTTCAAACAGCTTCTTGAGCTGGGTTTCGTCACCCAGACGCGCCATCGCCAAGCGACGGTTCGAAAGCCCGCCGCGCTTGGCCAGCGTGATCAGCTTTTCGAGATAGGGGCGCAGTTCCTTGGCCTTGGGCAGCGTGGTCTTGATCTGCTCGTGCTTGATCAGCGCGGCCGCCATGTTGCGGAACAGGGCGTTTCGATGGCCCGTCTTGCGGCCCAGCTTACGGCCTGAAATACCATGACGCATTGTATCTATCCTTCGTTCGTAAAGAGCCCGTGCGAGGTAGCTCCATCCCGGTGACCGTTGCGGGCCGTCACCTTCGCCCGTCTTTCTGTGCGCTCCCGCGAAGGCGGGAGCCTCAACCCGCTAGCGAATTGCCAGCGGTTGGAGGTCCCCGCCTGCGCGGGGACTCGCCTCTGTTTAGCCCAACAGCTCTTGTTCGAGCTTCTTGGCCATTTCCTCGATGTTCTCAGGCGGCCAGCCGGGGATGTCCATGCCGAGGCGCAGACCCATGCTGGACAGCACTTCCTTGATCTCGTTCAAGGACTTGCGGCCAAAGTTCGGCGTGCGCAGCATCTCGGCTTCGGTTTTCTGAACCAGATCGCCGATATAGATGATGTTGTCGTTCTTGAGACAGTTGGCCGAACGCACCGACAGTTCCAACTCGTCCACCTTCTTGAGCAGGTAACGGTTGAGCTGGTTGGCGTCGCTTTCTTCGGGCTGCACCGCATGGCCGATCATGGTGCCGGTTGGCTGCGGAATGCCATCTTCGAAGTGGACGAACAGCGTCAGCTGATCCTGCAGGATGCGCGCGGCAAAGGCCACGGCGTCTTCAGGGGTGACAGTGCCATCGGTTTCGACGGTGAGGCTGAGCTTGTCGTAATCGAGTTCCTGCCCAACGCGGGCGCTTTCAACCTTGTAGCTCACCTGGCGCACCGGCGAATAGAGCGAGTCGACCGGGATCAACCCGATCGGCGCATCGACCGGACGGTTCTGCACAGCGGGCGCGTAGCCCTTGCCGATATCAGCGGTCAGCTCCATGTTGAGCGTCGCGCCTTCATCGAGCTGGCAGATCACCAGATCCTTGTTCATCACCTCGATATCGCCGCTAACGGCAATATCGCCCGCCTTCACCGCGCCCGGGCCAGTGGCCGAAAGCTGCAAACGCTTGGGGCCTTCGCCTTCCATCTTCAGCGCGATCTGCTTCACGTTCAGAACGATGTCGGTGACATCTTCCCGCACGCCGGCAAGCGACGAAAATTCGTGCAACACGTTCTCGATCTTGATCGAGGTGATCGCCGCACCCTGAAGGCTGGAGAGCAGCACGCGCCGCAGCGCGTTGCCAAGGGTCAGGCCAAAACCACGCTCAAGCGGTTCGGCAACGAAAGTCACCTTGCGCGTGCGGTCACCGCCATCCTTGATTTCGAGGGTGTTGGGTTTCTTGAGTTCCTGCCAGTTCTTCGTGTTGACGGACATGGATTTCCCCTAATTCGCCGTTGTCGGGCGGTTCACATTCTAGGCGGGCCAGATGCGCTGGACGTCACGCGGCATCAGGCCCGTTCGGGCGGCGACGGCACGATCTGCCGCCACCATCCCGGCGGATCAGACGCGACGGCGCTTGGACGGACGAACCCCGTTGTGCGGGATCGGAGTCACATCGCGGATCGAGGTGATGTTAAAGCCCACAGCGGCAAGGCCGCGAAGCGCGCTTTCACGACCCGAACCCGGGCCCTTCACTTCAACCTCAAGCGTGCGCACGCCGTGTTCGGCGGCTTTCTTGCCCGCATCATCGGCTGCCACCTGCGCGGCATAGGGCGTCGACTTGCGGCTGCCCTTGAACCCCATCGCCCCGGCGCTGGACCAGCTGATCGCATTGCCCTGCGCATCGGTGATGGTGATCATGGTGTTGTTGAAGCTGGCGTTGATATGCGCAACGCCGCTGCTGATATTCTTTTTGTCACGACGCCGAATACGGCCTGGTTCGCGTGCCATCGTTTTCTGTCCTCTAGCTCGTCAGAAGGAAAAAGCGTTCAGCCTCAAAAGGCCGCCAGCTTACTTCTTCTTGCCCGCGATGGGCTTGGCCTTACCCTTGCGGGTGCGGGCGTTGGTGTGAGTGCGCTGACCGCGAACGGGCAGACCGCTACGATGACGCAGGCCGCGATAGGCGCGCAAATCCATCAGCCGCTTGATATTCATCGCAGTCTGGCGACGCAGGTCGCCTTCTACGGCGAAATCGGAATCGATGGTTTCACGGATCCGCAGCACTTCCTCGTCGGTGAGGTCCTGCACACGCGCGCTGTGCGCAATGCCCAGCTTTTCAACGATCCGGAGAGCCGTGGTGCGGCCAATTCCGTGAATATAGGTGAGCGCGATGATTACGCGCTTGTTGGTGGGGATATTGACCCCGGCAATACGAGCCACTTATTTCTCCATGCTCCACAGGGGCTTGACCACATTTGGGCGGCCTCCCCCTATCTCAACGCTCAATCATTCTACTGGCCACTTGCCCCCTACGATCTGCACGGTGCAGGATCGCAAACAGCAAAAATTCGGTCGGCACGCGCAATGGCGATGCCTGCCGAACCTGGTTCGAACCTTTCGAATGAGGGCGGCGCATAGGATGATTCGCGCGGGCCGTCAACCACAAGAGCGGGCTGCGTTAAATCTGACGCAGGCCGCCCACTCTAGCCTTTGTTGTCGCATCGTGAAAAGCTGAAAACCGGTTCCCACTTTTCAGCACGCTGCTCTACGCGCGCGCGGCCGGATCAGACTGCTGGATCGCTGCTGAGATCGCCGAATGCATCATCAACCGTAGCCGGTTTCCGCTCGGCTTCGGGCTTCGGCGCGGTGGCATCCTTTGGCGGCGCATCCGGTGCCGCGTCGCTTTCGCTATCGGAGCTGGAATCTTCAGCGGGCTCTGCGCTCTTCTGTCCGGCCGAGGCGGCCTCATCAGCAACTTGCTCTGTCACTGGCCCCAGCAACGCAGCGAGTGCACCCAACTGCGCGCCCATCACCGCGTCGACCGCCTTGGCAATCACCGGCACTTCAAAGCGCATTGTGCCGCCGACATTATATTCCCACACGATCCGGGTGCCTTCTTCGACTTCGCCGATCGCGATGGTGAGGATGCCGATCACCGGCTCGCTCTGCAGCGGGCCAAGCGCGCCCTGCATCCGCAGCGCCCGTTCAGGATAGGCCTGGATCACCCGCATATGTTCGACACTGCCTTGCAGCGTGAAGCGATCCGGCTCATCCACCTCGGGGATCGTCTCGCAAAAGCATCCGCCCGCCTGCGGGGTGAGCATCAAATTCACCGCTTCGCCCGACCAGGTATGTTCAGAACGCCACCATCCCGCAGGGGAAATCAGCGCGAGCCACACGTCTTTGGGGGTGGCATCGACCACCACTTCGTGGCGCGATACGAAGCCGCTGTCGCTCGTCTGAGTCAATTCGGCAGCGGCAGGCGCTGATAGGGCCAGCGCGGCTGCGGCCAGTGTCGCACCACGAAGCGCCTGTTTGATCGACACCCCGCCCGCCTCAGCCACGAAGGATCGCGTCGATCTGATCGGCAACCGTGTCGATTGCGGCCATGCCGTCAACCCGGGTGACGATCCCTCGCGCTTCATAGCCGGGCAGGATTGGCGCGGTCTTGGCGCGATATTCCTGCATCCGCATCCGCACGGTTTCTTCATTATCATCCGGCCGGCGCTTGAATTCGGTGCTGCCACAGACGTCGCACACGCCCGGTATTGACGGCGGGTTGGCAACGTCGTGATACAGCGCGCCGCAATTGCCGCAGGAAAAGCGGCCCGTGATGCGCTCCACCAGTGCTTCTTCGTCAACCTCAAGCTCGATCACGCGGTCGAGCGTGCGGCCATTGCGCGCCAGAATCCCATCCAGTGCATCGGCCTGCGCGGCCGTGCGCGGGTAGCCATCAAAAATGACCCCGGTTTCCGGAGCCATTGCGGCAAGTTCGACGTCAATCAGGTCGGACACGATTTCGTCCGACACCAGCTCACCGCGCTCCATCACCGCCTTGGCCTTCAGGCCCACAGGCGTCCCGGCCTTGACCGCCGCGCGCAGCATATCTCCGGTTGAAAGCTGGCGCATGGCGTGGCGTTCAACAAGCCCGGCGCTTTGCGTGCCTTTGCCGGCACCGGGAGGGCCAAGAAGAATGATATTCACAAACCGTTCCCCATTGTCGCCCCGACTTGCGCGCCGGTGGCACTATTGCAGACTTGCGGGTTCACCGATGATCCCGGGCGCGTCAAGTCAACTTGCGCCCGATATCAGCGCATCCGCCCCTTGAGCTTCGCCTTCTTGATCAGATCGCCGTATTGATGCGCCAGCAGATGCGATTGAACCTGGCTGATGGTATCCACCGTCACGTTCACCACAATCAGCAGGCTGGTGCCGCCAAGGAACAAGGGGATGCCGGTCTGGGCAATCATGTATTCGGGCACCACACAGACAACCGTCAGGTAAATCGCGCCGACCACCGTTATCCGGGTGAGCACATATTCAAGGTAATCAGCGGTGCGCTTGCCCGGACGAATGCCGGGTATGAAGCCGCCATTCTTCTTGAGATTATCCGCCGTTTCTTCCGGGTTGAACACCACCGCGGTGTAGAAGAAACAGAAGAAGATGATCCCGATTCCATACAGCCCCATATAGAGCGGCTGCCCATGCGCGAGATACTGGTTCAGTGTCACGATCACATTGCCGAACGTGCTTTCGGTATCGACCGAATTGCCCGCAAACTGCGAAATTGTCAGCGGCAAGAGCAGCAGTGAACTGGCAAAAATCGGCGGAATCACACCTGCGGTATTGATCTTGAGCGGCAAGTGCGAACGGTCAGCCTGCATCATCCCGCGCTGGGTCGCGCGTTTGGGATACTGGATCAACAGTCGGCGCTGGGCGCGCTCGACAAACGAGATCAGCAGGATCAACACCACGACCATCGCAATGAAGCCGATAATGACAACCGGCGCGATCGATCCCGTCCGCCCGCCTTCGAACAGGTTGGTCGCAAAGCTCGGAAACTGGGCGACGATGCCCGCCATGATGATCAGCGAGATGCCGTTGCCAATGCCGCGACTGGTGATCTGTTCGCCCAGCCACAACAGGAACATGGTGCCGCCGACCAGACTGACGACAGCGCCAATGCGGAACAGGTATCCGGGGTTGACCACCGCCGCGAGATCGCTCTGCGAGGCGAAACTTTCGAGGCCGACAGCGAGGAAATACCCCTGAATGGCACACAGGAACACCGTGCCATAGCGCGTGTACTGGTTCAGTTTCTGCCGTCCGCTCGCACCTTCCTTTTTCAACGCCGCCAGCGTGGGATGCAGCGCAGAGGCCATCTGCACCACGATCGACGCGGTGATATAGGGCATCACGCCGAGCGCAATCAGGCTCATGCGTTCAAGGCTGCCGCCCGAAAAGGCGTTGAACAGGTCAAGAATCCCGCCGCGCGTCTGTTCGTACAGATCGCTCAGGATCAGCGGGTTGACGCCGGGCAGCGGCACAAAGCTGAGGAAACGGAAAACGATCAACGCCCCGAGGGTGAACCAGATGCGTTGCTTGAGCTCAGTGGCCTTGGCAAAGTTGCCGAGGTTCAGATTGCTCGCGATATTGTCGGCGCGTGATGCCATGTCGTCTCGTCGATCCTAGCTCATCGCCCGCTGGTCGCCACCGAATGGTGCCGCCGATCGGGCCATCTCCTGCGCGCCGGTGTTGCGCCAGTCGCAATCCCTTTGGGAATGCAGCGCAGCGCGCGGACACGTAAATAGGGAGCGCGGGGGCTGTTGTCGAACCCCCGCGCTCAGCATTTCGTCGATTACTTTGCCGCCGCGGCCTTTGCAGCCCTGTTCGCGTCGCGGCGGGCGAGCTTCTTTTCGTGCTCGGGTGTCGGGGCCGGGGCCACTTCAACCTTGCCACCAGCAGCTTCGACCGCAGCAATCGCGCCCTTGGTCGCGCCGGTTACAGCGAAGGTCGCCTTGGTGGTGATTGCACCCTTGCCCAGCAGCCGCACGCCATCCTTGCCATCGCGCACCAGACCAGCAGCGCGCAGAGCGGCTTCGGTGATGGTGGCCTTGGCATCGAGCTTGCCCGCGTCGATGAACTTCTGGATCATGCCAATGTTCACCTCGGCATAGTCCTTGGCGAAGGGATTGTTGAAACCGCGCTTTGGCAGGCGCATGTGGAGCGGCATCTGGCCGCCTTCAAAACCCTTTACGGCAACGCCCGAACGGCTCTTCTGGCCCTTCTGACCGCGCCCGGAGGTCTTGCCCTTGCCCGAGCCGATACCACGGCCGACACGCGTACGGCCCTTGCGGGCGCCGGCATTGTCGCGGATGTCATTCAGTTTCATAGTCGTGCACTCGCTGAAGTTTACCCCAGCGAAAGCTGGGGCCTGATGTTAGCTCTGCCGCAGGGAGGACGCGCTTGCCCCCTGGATCCCGGCCTTCGCCGGGATGACGGGGGAGGACGAACTCCTCCCCGCCACATATCTTAGTCGACCACCTGAACCAGATGCGGGATCTTGGCGATCGCGCCGCGAACTTCAGGAGTATCCTGGCGCTCGACGATCTTGTGCATCTTGTTCAGCCCAAGACCGATCAGGATCTTGCGCTGGCTTTCAGGACGACGGATCGGCGAACCGATCTGCTTGATCTTGATGGTTGCCATGCCTGTTTACTCCACAATCGCGGCAGCATCGGCTTCCGCCTCAGCTGCACTCGATCCGCCGCGACCCAGAAGGTCGGCAACCTTCTTGCCGCGCCGCTGAGCCACCGACTTCGGCGAAGTCTGCTCGGTCAGCGCGTCAAAGGTGGCGCGGATCATGTTGTAGGGGTTTGAAGAGCCGACCGACTTGGTCACCACGTCCGCAACGCCCAGGCTTTCGAACACGGCGCGCATCGGGCCACCGGCGATGATGCCAGTCCCCGCCGGCGCAGTGCGCAAAGTCACCTTGCCCGCACCGAACCGGCCATTGCCGTCATGGTGAAGCGTGCGGCCTTCCTTCAAAGGAACGCGGATCATCTTCTTGCGCGCCGCAGCGGTCGCCTTGGTGATCGCTTCGGGCACTTCGCGGGCCTTGCCGTGGCCAAAGCCGACGCGGCCCTGACCGTCGCCAACCACAACCAGCGCTGCAAAGCCGAAGCGCTTGCCGCCCTTTACGGTCTTGGAGACACGGTTGATGTGCACCAGCTTTTCGATGATGCCATCATCTTCTTCCTGCTTGCCGCCGCGACGGTCATCACGACCGCCCCGCCCGCGCCCGCGGTCACCGCCTTCACGGTTGCCGCCACGGCCCCGGCCACGACGGCCCTGTGCTTCACCGGCATCAGCGCCGGGTTCAACAGCAACTGCTGGGGTTTCGATGGTGTTCTCGTCAGCCATAATCAGAACTCCAGCCCACTTGCACGGGCGGCATCGGCCAGCGCCTTGACGCGGCCATGAAACAGGAATCCGCCGCGGTCGAACACGACCGTGGTCACACCCGCCTTCTTGGCAGCATCGGCAATCGCCTTGCCAACCTCGGCAGCGGCATCGACATTGGCGCCGCTTACCTTGACGCCGAGCGTCGAAGCTGCGGCGACCGTGCGGCCAGCGGCATCATCGATGATTTGCGCGTAGATGTGGCGGCCGGTGCGGTGCACCGACAGACGCGGCTTGCCACCAGCACGCGCACGCAGCGCAGTGCGGACGCGGCGACGGCGACGTTCGAACAGAGAAAGCTTTGCCATCTTACCTCTTCTTCCCTTCCTTGCGGAAGATATACTCGCCGCGATAGGCAATCCCCTTGCCCTTGTAGGGCTCGGGCTTGCGCCAGCGGCGGATTTCAGCAGCGAACTGGCCGACAGCCTGCTTGTCGATACCCGAAACTTCGACCGTGGTCTGGTCCGGGGTCTTGACTTCCAGGCCTTCAGGCACCGGAAGATCGACATCGTGGCTGTAGCCAAGCTGCAGCTTCAGATTGCGGCCCTGCGCATTGGCACGGTAGCCGACGCCCTTGATGACCAGCACCTTGGTGAAACCGGCGCTGACGCCTTCCACCAGGTTCGACACCAGAGTGCGCTGCATGCCCCAGAAGGCCCGCGCCTGCTTGCTGTCATTGGCCGGCTTGACGACGATCTCGCTCTCTTCGACCTTGTAGTCGATGAGATCGGACAGCCCCAGCGTCTGGGTGCCCTTCGGCCCCTTTACGCTCAGCGTGCCATTCTCGATGGTGGCCGAGACCCCGCCAGGGATCGCCACCGGCTTTTTGCCGATGCGGCTCATCAGAACACCTCCGCCAGCACTTCGCCACCGACATTGTGGTTGCGCGCTTCGGCATCCGAAAGCACACCGCGCGGTGTCGAGACGATGGTGATACCCAGACCGTTGCGCACAGTCGGCAGCTCTTTCGAGCCCGAATAGACGCGGCGGCCAGGCTTCGAAACGCGGGCAACATGCTTGATCGCAGGCTCGCCTTCGAAATATTTCAGTTCAATCCGCAGCGCCTTGTGCTTGCCTGAGCTGTCTTCGGAAAAGCCACGGATGTAGCCTTCCCGCTGAAGCACTTCGAGCACGTTTGCACGCAGGGTGCTAGCGGGAGTCAGGACAGAGTCCTTCTTCGCGCGCTGGCCGTTGCGGATGCGGGTGAGCATGTCACCCAGAGGATCGGTCATAGCCATCTGTCAGTCCTCACCAGCTCGACTTGGTCAGGCCGGGAATCATCCCGCTGTTGCCGAGTTGACGCAGTTCGATACGGTTGATGCCGAACTTGCGGTAATAGCCGCGCGGGCGGCCGGTGGTGGCGCAACGGTTGCGCACCCGGGTCGGGTTTGCGTTGCGCGGAAGCTCCGCCATCTTGAGCCGGGCGACCAGGCGCTCGGACTCGTCAAGCGAGGTGTCGTTCGCGATCGCCTTCAGCTTCTCGTACTTCGCAGCGTACTGCTTGACGAGCTTCTTGCGCCGCTCATTCTTGTTGATCGAACTCAGTTTCGCCATGGACTTAAGCTCTCTTGCCTTGTGTTCCGTTCATGAGGTGGCTCACGCCGCCTCCTTCTGTTCGCCAGTTGTCGCGCTCGGGGCTTCACCCTGGAAAGGGAAGCCGAACAGACGCAACAATTCGCGCGCCTCTTCATCGGTCTTGGCGGTGGTTGTGACGATAATGTCCATCCCACGCACCTTTTCGATCTTGTCGTAGCTGATTTCGGGGAACACGATCTGTTCCTTCAGCCCCATCGCATAATTGCCACGTCCGTCGAACGAACGCGCATTCAGCCCGCGAAAGTCGCGGATGCGCGGCATTGCGACAGTCACCAGACGGTCGACAAATTCGTACATGCGTTCACGGCGCAAGGTGACCTTGCAACCGATCGGCATGCCTTCGCGCAGCTTGAACTGGGCGATCGACTTCTTGGCGATGGTGATGACCGGCTTCTGGCCAGCGATCAGCGCCATTTCTTCCGCAGCGATCTGAACCTTCTTCTTGTCCTGGCTCGCTTCGCCCACACCCATGTTGAGCGTGACCTTTTCGAGCTTCGGGACTTCGAGACGGTTCTTGTAACCGAACTTTTCGGTCATCGCCTTGACGATTTCGGCGTCGTATTTCGCCTTCATCCGCGGCGTGTAGGTGGCATCAGTCATTGATGGTCTCCCCACTCTTCACGGCAACGCGCACCTTCTTGCCGTCCTTGGTTTCAAACCGGACGCGGGTGGGCTTGCCATCCTTGGGATCAGCCAGAGCGACCTTCGAGATGTGCATCGGGGCCGGGAACCGGTCGATACCACCTTGCGGGTTGGCCTGGCTCGGCTTGCGGTGACGGGCAGCGATGTTGACGCCGTCAACAACGATCTTGCTATCCTTGGGCATGACCTGAGCGACCGTACCGGTGCGCCCCTTGTCCTTGCCCGAAAGGACAACGACATTGTCGCCCTTCTTGATCTTGGCGGATGACATTACAGCACCTCCGGCGCGAGGCTGATGATCTTCATGAACCCGCGGCCGCGCAGTTCGCGCACCACAGGGCCAAAAATACGAGTGCCGATCGGCTCCTCGTTCTTATTCACCAGCACAGCAGCATTGCTGTCGAAACGGATGACGGTGCCATCCTGACGACGCACTTCCTTGCGGGTACGCACGATCACGGCGCGATGAACATCGCCCTTCTTGACCTTGGTGCGCGGCTGCGCCTCCTTGATGGAGACGACGATCACATCGCCGACCGACGCGGTCCGACGCTTCGACCCGCCCAGCACCTTAATGCACTGGACGCGCTTGGCGCCGCTATTGTCCGCGACGTCGAGATTGGATTGCATCTGGATCATTGATCCGGTTCCTTCTCACTGGCTTTCCGGGACGCCCAATCCGACTGGGGCCCGGGAGTTCCGTTTTCGCCTAATTCAGTTCCCGGCCGCTGCGACGTCGAGGTCAGCCTCAACCGCCTGCGTACCGCCCGCGACGACCCGATCTTTCACGATCCAGGTCTTGGTCTTGGACATCGGACGGGTCTCTTCGATCCGCACAACATCACCCACGGTGAATTCGTTGTTTTCATCATGCGCGTGATACTTCTTCGAGCGCCGGATGATCTTACCGTAGAGCGGGTGCTTCACCTTGCGTTCGACCTTCACGGTCACGGTCTTGTCGGTCTTGTCGGAGCTGACGGTTCCGACGAGGATGCGCTTTGGCATTGTCTACTCCTCAAGCCTTCGCAGCGGCGGCGGTGGCCGCTCGCTGGTTCTGCAGCGTCTTGATCTGCGCGATGCTCCGGCGCACCTGACGGATACGCGACGGGGCTTCGAGCTGGTTGGTCGCAGCCTGGAACCGCAGATTATACTGCTCGCGCTTGAGCTCGGTGAGCTCAGCGGAAAGCTGATCATCGGTCTTGGTGCGAAGGTCCGCGATATCGGCCATTATTCGCCTCCCAGGTGGCTGGTGTCACCCAGACGGGCGACAACCTTGGTCTTGATCGGCAGCTTCATCGCTGCGCGCTCGAACGCTTCAGCCGCGAGCGGGCCGGCAACGCCATCGAGTTCGAACAGGATCCGGCCCGGCTTTACCCGCGCGGCCCAATATTCGACCGAGCCCTTGCCCTTGCCCTGACGGACTTCGGCAGGCTTCTTCGACACTGGCACATCGGGGAAGATGCGGATCCAGAGACGACCCTGACGCCGGATGTGGCGGGTGATCGCACGGCGCGCAGCTTCGATCTGGCGCGCAGTGAGCCGATCAGGCTCCAGCGCCTTGAGGCCGTAGGAACCAAAGTTAAGATCGGTGCCGCCCTTGGCGTCGCCCTTGATCCGGCCCTTGAAAGCCTTGCGGAATTTGTGTTTTTTCGGTTGCAACATGGTCTGTTACCTCTAGCGGGCCGGCCGGACGCCGGAAGTCTGCGCTTCCAGCATCAGGCGATCTTGCGCGGTCGGATCATGAGCGAGGATCTCACCCTTGAAGATCCACACCTTGATCCCGATGATCCCGTAGGCGGTCAGCGCCTCGGTATCGGCGTAATCGATATTGGCACGCAGCGTGTGAAGCGGCACGCGACCTTCGCGATACCATTCAACGCGGGCGATTTCCGCTCCGCCCAAACGGCCGCCACATACGATCTTGATGCCTTCGGCACCCAGACGCAGCGCCGATTGCACCGCGCGCTTCATCGCCCGGCGGAACGCGATGCGGCGCACCAGCTGATCGGCAATGCCCTGCGCGACGAGCTTGGCATCGATTTCCGGCTTGCGGATTTCAACGATGTTCAGCTTCACTTCGCTCGGCGTCATGGTTGCCAGCTTCGAACGCAGCTTTTCAATGTCTGCGCCCTTCTTGCCGATGATCACGCCGGGACGCGCCGCATAGATCGAAACCCGGCACAGCTTGGCCGGACGCTCGATCACCACCTTGGAAACTGCCGCCTGCGGCAGGTTCTTCATGATGTACTTGCGGATCGTGACGTCTTCCTTGAGCAGCTGCGCATAGTCACGCCCTTCGGCGTACCAACGGCTGTCCCAGGTGCGGTTGATCTGCAGGCGCAGACCGATCGGATTGCTCTTCTGGCCCATCTTACGCCTCTTCTGCTTCGCGAACGACGATCCGCAGCCGGCTGAACGGCTTGAGGATCCGGGTCGACTTGCCACGGCCGCGGGTGTGGAACCGCTTCATCGTCACCGACTTGCCGACCGAAGCTTCCGCCACGATCAACGCATCAACGTCGAGGTTGTGGTTGTTTTCAGCATTGGCGATCGCCGAAGCGAGCACCTTGGTCGCATCGCGCGCCATTGCCCGCTTCGAAAAGGCGAGGATATTCAACGCCTCTTCTGCCTTCTTGCCGCGGATCAGCGCAGCAACAAGGTTGAGCTTCTGCGCCGAACCACGGATCGTGGTGCCGACGGCCAGTGCCTCGTTATCGCCCACGCGGCGGGGTGCTTTTGCCTTGCCCATTAGCGTTTGCCCTTCTTGTCGGCAGCGTGGCCGGGGAAGGTGCGCGTGGGCGCAAATTCACCGAGCTTGTGGCCGACCATTTCTTCCGAAACCGAAACGGGAATGAACTTGCGCCCGTTATAGACATTGAAGGTGAGCCCGACGAACTGCGGCAGAATCGTCGAGCGACGCGACCAAGTCTTGATCGGCTTGGTGTTGCTCGCTTCCTGCGCGCCTTCTGCCTTCTTAAGCAGGCTCAGCTCGACAAACGGGCCTTTCCAGACGGAACGTGCCATCGTCTCTTACCTCTTCTTCTTCGCGTGACGCGAACGGATGATCATCTTGTCCGTCTGCTTGTTATGGCGTGTGCGGGCACCCTTGGTCGGCTTGCCCCATGGGGTAACCGGATGGCGGCCACCCGAAGTGCGGCCTTCACCGCCGCCGTGCGGGTGATCGACCGGGTTCTTGGCAACGCCGCGGGTCAGCGGGCGAACGCCCATCCAACGCTTGCGGCCAGCCTTGGCAAAGTTCTGGTTGCCGTTGTCGGGGTTCGACACCGCACCAACAGTGCCCATGCAATCGGCGCGCAGGTAACGCTGTTCGCCCGAATTGAGGCGCACAATCACCATCGTCCGATCACGGCCAACAACCTGCACATAGGTGCCGGCCGAACGGGCGATCTGACCGCCCTTGCCCGGCTTCATTTCGACATTGTGGCAGATCGTGCCGACCGGCATCTGACCCAGCAGCATCGCATTGCCCGGCTTGGTATCGACCTTTTCACCAGCCACCACCGAATCGCCAACAGCCAGACGCTGCGGGGCGATGATGTAGGCCTGTTCGCCGTCTTCGTACTTCACCAGTGCGATGAAGGCGGTGCGATTGGGGTCATATTCCAGACGTTCAACAGTCGCAGGCATATCCCACTTGCGACGCTTGAAGTCGATGAAGCGGTACTTCTGCTTGTGACCGCCAGCGATCCCGCGCGATGTGACGTGACCCTTGTTGTTGCGGCCACCGGTCTTGTGCTTGCCTTCGGTAAGCGCCTTGACCGGCTTGCCCTTCCACAGGGCCGACTTGTCAACCAGGATCAGACCGCGCCGGGCGGGACTGGTCGGCTTGTAATTCTTGAGTGCCATTGTTCGTTTCCTGTCCCTTGGCCTCAGATACCGCTGGTGATGTCGATCATCTCACCCTCAGCGAGGGTGACGATGGCCTTCTTCACGTCGGAGCGCGTGTAGGGCTTGCCCTTCCAGCGCTTGGTCTTGCCCTTCATGATCAGGGTGTTCACCGCGACGACCTTCTTGTCGTAGATCGCTTCGATGGCTTCCTTGATCTGCGGCTTGGTCGCGCTGCCCGCAACCTTGAACACCACGGCGTAGTTTTCCGACGCCAGGGTTGCCTTTTCGGTGATGTGAGGGCTGAGGATCACGTCATAGTGACGCGCATCAACGGTCTGCTTCTTAGCCATTAGTTAGCCCCTCCCGGAAGGGCGAAGCGCGCCTCCAGCTTTTCGACAGCAGCCTTGGTTAGCACCAGCGTGTCATGGTTGAGGATGTCGTAAACATTGGCGCCCATCGCCGGCATCACGTTGATGCCCGGCAGGTTGCCAGCAGCCTTGCGGAAGCCCGCATCGACCTGCTCGCCGTCGATCACCAGCACCTTGCCCGAAAAACCGGCATTGGCGAGGTGGCTCTTGAGCACCTTGGTCTTGGCTTCGGCGAGTGCGAGCGTGTCAACCACGACGAGCCCGTCCTTGGCCTTCGATGACAGCGCCATCTTGAGGCCGAGCGCACGGATTTTCTTGTTGAGCGATTGCTCAAACTCACGCTTGCGCGCGCCGTGGGCCTTGCCGCCGCCGATGAAGATCGGGGCTGCGCGGTCGCCGTGACGGGCGGTGCCGCCGCCCTTCTGCTTGCCGAACTTCTTGCCGGTGCGGGCCACGTCCGAACGCTCACGCGTCGGGCGGGCGGTGCCGCGGCGGTTTTCGAGCTGCCAGGTCACGACCCGGTGCAGGATATCGGCGCGCGGCTCGATGCCGAACACGTCATCCGAAAGCTCGATATCAGCGCCAGCGCCCTTGAGCGCCTTGCCGTCGATGTTCTGAACCTTAATTTTCATGGCTCAGCCTTCCTTATTTTCGTCGGTGGCCGGAGCGTCGGTTTCGACAGCTTCAACCGCGACCACGTCTTCAGCAGCCGTTTCGGCAACCGAGGGGGTCTCTTCCGCGACAGGTGCGTGCTTCGACAGGACAGCGCCGGGGAACGGCACGCCTTCGGGAAGCGGCAGCTTCACCGCGTCACGAACCAGCAGCCAGCCATTCTTAGCGCCGGGAACCGATCCCTTGACGAACAGAAGGCCGCGCTCCGCGTCGGTGCGGACGATTTCGAGGTTCTGCTGGGTGCGCTGACGGTCGCCCATGTGGCCGGCCATCTTCTTGCCCTTAAACACCTTACCAGGATCCTGACGCTGACCGGTCGAACCATGCGCACGGTGCGAGATCGAAACGCCGTGGGTGGCGCGCATACCGCCGAAACCCCAACGCTTCATGGCCCCTGCAAAGCCCTTGCCCTGCGTGTGGCCGGTAATGTCGACCATCTGGCCGGCAATGAAATGTTCGGCGCTGATGGTCGAACCGACCGGCACGAGGCCATCGGCGTTTTCGACGCGGAATTCAGCGACGCGCTTTTTCAGGCCGACATCGGCCTTGGCGAAATGTTCACGCTGCGGCTTGGCAACGTTCTTTTGCTTGGCTTCGCCCGCGCCGAGCTGGACTGCGAAATAACCATCGCGTTCAGCTGTGCGGTGCGACACTACCTGGCAATCTTCCAGCGCGAGAACGGTCACAGGCACGTGCCGTCCGTCCTCCTGGAAGAGGCGGGTCATCCCGACTTTCTTTGCGATAACGCCGGTGCGCATCGTCAGTTTCTCCTCAACAGAGGCACCCGCAGACCATCCGCAGGTGCTTGGCGGGCCACGGCGATAAACCGCCGCAACCCCGTTCAGCCCGAATTGTCTTGCATCGCCCCGTCCGGGCTGAGTGCTCTGGCAGGCCGGATGGCCGCTGGAGCGAGACGGGGGACGCGGCCCGGATAATTATCCGGCGGTATCCACCCTATCGTCAGATCAGGCAGTTCGCCTGAACGATAGAGGCCCCTGCCGAAGCGGGGGCATTTCGGCTGGCTTACGCCAGCTTGATCTCAACATTCACGCCAGCTGCCAGATCGAGCTTCATCAGCGCGTCGACGGTCTGGGCGTTGGGCTGCACGATATCGAGCAGCCGCTTGTAGGTGCGCACCTCGAACTGCTCGCGCGACTTTTTGTCGACGTGCGGGCCGCGGTTCACGGTGAACTTCTCGATACGCGTCGGCAGCGGAATGGGGCCACGAATAAGAGCGCCAGTGCGGCGGGCCGTATCTGCGATCTCTCCAGTGGCCTGGTCGAGAACGCGGTGATCGAACGCCTTGAGGCGAATACGGATATTCTGAGCTTCCATGTCCAACTACCGATGCGAAAGAGCCAAGGATCCTCCGGTTGCCCGGCATTTCCCAAAAAACAAAGGCCAGCCTCGCTCATTTTCCGGTTTCCCGAGAGCGGGCGGCCTCATTGAATGTCGTTCCAACACAGACGAATCTGCGTCGGGAGCCGCGCCTATACGGAGCGTGTAGGATTCTGGCAAGAGCCAAGTGTAAGGAAATTGCGCGGCAAGGAAATGCATCCCGCCCGACACCAAAAACCACGCGGCCCCATACAACAAGGCCCGGCTCTCATGCGAGAGCCGGGCCTCAATGTCGTTCACCTTCGCCCCTTAGCGGAGCAAAAGCTTACTTGGTGATCTTGGCAACGACGCCCGAACCCACGGTGCGGCCGCCTTCGCGGATTGCGAAGCGCAGGCCTTCGTCCATGGCGATCGGTGCGATCAACTTGACGCCGATGGTCACGTTGTCGCCCGGCATCACCATTTCGGTGCCTTCGGGAAGGATCACTTCGCCGGTCACGTCGGTGGTGCGGAAGTAGAACTGCGGGCGGTAGTTGGCGAAGAACGGCGTGTGACGGCCACCTTCGTCCTTCGACAGCACGTAGACTTCGGCGCTGAACTCGGTGTGCGGGCTGACCGAACCGGGCTTGCACAGCACCTGGCCGCGCTCAACGTCTTCACGGGCAACGCCGCGGATCAGGGCGCCGACGTTGTCGCCAGCTTCACCGCGATCAAGCAGCTTGCGGAACATTTCCACGCCGGTGACGGTGGTCTTGCGGGTGTCCTTGATGCCGACGATTTCGACTTCGTCGCCCACATTCACAATGCCGGTTTCGATACGGCCGGTCACCACGGTGCCGCGACCCGAGATCGAGAACACGTCTTCGATCGGCATCAGGAACGGCTTGTCGATCGGACGGTCAGGCTGCGGGATGTGCGCGTCGACGGCTTCGATCAGAGCGATGATCGAATCCTTGCCGATGGCGTCATCACGGCCTTCGAGAGCGGCGAGAGCCGAACCCTTGATGATCGGAATGTTATCACCGTCAAAATCATACGACGACAGCAGTTCGCGCACTTCGAGTTCGACGAGTTCGAGGATTTCCTCGTCATCGACCTGATCGACCTTGTTCATGTACACGACCAGCGCCGGCACGCCGACCTGACGGGCGAGCAGGATGTGCTCACGGGTCTGGGGCATCGGGCCGTCAGCTGCGTTCACCACCAGGATAGCGCCGTCCATCTGGGCGGCACCGGTGATCATGTTCTTCACGTAGTCGGCGTGACCCGGGCAATCGACGTGCGCATAGTGACGCGCAGCCGATTCATATTCGACGTGTGCGGTCGAGATGGTGATCCCGCGCTCACGCTCTTCGGGAGCCTTGTCGATGTTGGCGAAATCGACGGCAGCGCCGCCATAGACTTCGGCCATCACCTTGGTGATCGCTGCTGTCAGCGTGGTCTTGCCATGGTCAACGTGACCGATGGTGCCGATGTTGCAGTGCGGCTTGTTCCGCTGGAATTTTTCCTTGGCCATTTCTCTGGTGTACCTTCTTGAATGAAATCGTGTGTTCGCGCGAGAACGGCGGTGCCCGCTGAATCAGGCGCCGCCCCTAAACCGTCAGGCCGGGTTAGGCAAGTTTCTCCTTGACCTCGGCTGCGACGTTGGCGGGAACCTCGTCATAGTGCGAGAACTGCATGGTGTAATTCGCGCGCCCTTGCGTGAACGAGCGCAATTCGTTGACGTAGCCGAACATATTGGCGAGCGGGACAAACGCCTCGACCGCCTGGGCATTGCCGCGCGTGTCGGTGCCCTGAATCTGACCGCGCCGACTGTTAAGATCGCCGATGACGTCGCCCAGATAATCATCCGGAGTCACCACTTCGACCTTCATGATCGGCTCGAGCAGCTTGATCCCGGCCTTCTGCGCGACTTCACGCATCGCACCGCGCGCGGCGATTTCGAACGCAATCGCGCTCGAGTCGACGTCGTGGTACGCACCATCGGTCAGCTTGATGCTGAAATCGATGATCGGGAAGCCGACCAGGTGCCCGCTGGCAGCCTGTTCGCGGAAACCCTTTTCAATCGCCGGGATATATTCGCGCGGGATGTTCCCGCCCTTGATCACGTCTTCAAAGATCACGCCCTGACCACGCTCACCGGGGATTACCGTCACCTTGACGCGGCCGAACTGGCCTGAGCCACCCGACTGCTTCTTGTGGGTGTAATCCACCTCGACTTCGCGGGCGAGGTATTCGCGGTAGGCCACCTGAGGGGCGCCGACATTGGCCTCGACCTTGAATTCGCGCTTCATGCGATCAACCAGAATGTCGAGGTGCAACTCGCCCATGCCCTTGATGATCGTCTGGCCGCTTTCGTGGTCAGTCGACACGCGGAAAGACGGATCTTCAGCCGACAGGCGGTTGAGCGCGATGCCCATCTTTTCCTGGTCAGCCTTGGTCTTGGGTTCCACCGACAATTCGATCACCGGTTCAGGGAATTCCATCCGTTCGAGAACGATCGGTGCCTTTTCCGCGCACAGCGTGTCGCCGGTGGTGGTTTCCTTCATGCCCGCAAGCGCAATGATGTCACCGGCAAAGGCTTCATCCACGTCCTTGCGTTCGTTCGCGTGCATTTCCAGCATGCGCCCGACTTTTTCCTTCTTATCCTTGACCGAGTTCAGGTAGGTGCCCTTGCCCAGCACACCCGAATAGATGCGGATGAAGGTCAGGCTGCCGACGAACGGATCGTTCATCACCTTGAACGCGAGCGCGCTGAACGGCGCTTCGTCGGTCGCGGGGCGGCTGTCAGGCTCGTTGCTGTCCATCTTGAGGCCCTGAACATCAGGGATGTCGAGCGGCGACGGCAGGTAATCGACCACCGCATCGAGCAATGGCTGAACGCCCTTGTTCTTGAATGCAGAACCGCAGCAAACCGGCACGAAAGACTGGTTGAGCGTGCCCTTGCGGATCAACGCCTTCAGCGTCGCCACATCAGGCTCGTTGCCTTCGAGATAGGCCTCCATCGCGTCATCGTCCTGCTCAACCGCAAGCTCGATCAACTCGCTGCGATAGACAGCGGCTTCGTCAGCCATGTCGGCGGGGATCTCTTCATAGAAGAATTCGGCGCCCAGCGCTTCGTCCTTCCAGATGATCGCGCGGTTGTTGACGAGATCAACCAGACCCTTGAGGTCGGCTTCGATGCCGATCGGAAGATAAAGCACCGCCGGACGCGCGCCGAGACGGTCGATGATCGACTGGACGCAATATTTGAAGTTGGCGCCGGTGCGATCCAACTTATTGATGAAGCACATCCGGGGGACGCCGTATTTGTCAGCCTGACGCCATACGGTTTCGGACTGGGGCTCAACCCCGGCCACGCCGTCAAAACAGGCGACCGCGCCATCGAGCACGCGCAGGGAGCGTTCGACTTCGATTGTGAAGTCAACGTGTCCGGGGGTGTCGATAATGTTGATGCGGTGTTCGGGGCCCTTGCCGTCTTCGGCCTGCCAGAAACAGGTCGTCGCGGCCGAGGTGATGGTGATACCGCGTTCTTGCTCCTGCTCCATCCAGTCCATCGTCGCCGCGCCATCGTGCACTTCGCCGATCTTGTAGGACTTGCCGGTGTAGAACAGAATCCGTTCAGTGGTGGTGGTCTTGCCGGCGTCAATATGCGCCATAATGCCGATATTGCGGTAGCGTTCGAGCGGATGGCTGCGTGCCATGATGCGTTCCTCAGGTTGGCTGGAGCGGAGCAGGCCACCAAGGCCTCGCGCGCGCTCCATATAGTTGCTTTTGTGACAGCGGAAAGACCGACCGCCCCTTTTTCACAAGGAGGCGGTCAGGCGTTTCCCCTGCCCCGCGCGCTTACCAGCGGTAATGCGAGAAGGCGCGGTTGGCGTCAGCCATGCGGTGCGCGTCTTCGCGCTTTTTCACAGCATTGCCACGGTTGTTGGCGGCATCCATCAACTCACCCGACAGCCGCGCTGCCATCGTGGTTTCCGGACGGCCGCGCGCCGCAGTGATCAGCCAGCGGATCGCCAGCGCCTGAGCGCGTTCGCTCCGCACTTCGACCGGCACCTGATAGGTCGCCCCGCCAACGCGGCGGCTGCGCACTTCGACCTGCGGCTTCACATTGTTGAGCGCATCATGGAACAGCTGGATCGGATCGGCCTTGGACTTTTCCTCCACCGTGGCGAGCGCGCCATAGACGATCTTTTCAGCAACAGCCTTTTTCCCGTCGAGCATGAGGTTGTTCATGAACTTCGACAGTATCTGATCACCATACTGGGGATCGGGCAGAATGACCCGCTTTTCGGGACGACGACGACGTGACATTTGCTTGTCTCCAAAATCTCTAATTCGTCTCCCCGGACTTGATCCGGGGCCCCGCTCCTTTTCCGGTGCCCATTTGAGCAACCAAGGCAGCGGGATCCCGGGTCAAGCCCGGGACGACGGAAGGGCCATTACTTCGGACGCTTCGCCCCATACTTGGAACGGCTCTGTTTGCGATCCTTAACACCCTGCGTATCGAGCACGCCGCGCAGGACGTGGTAACGCACACCGGGAAGATCGCGCACACGCCCGCCGCGGATCAGTACGACGCTGTGTTCCTGCAGGTTGTGGCCTTCACCGGGGATGTAGCTGATCACTTCGCGCTGGTTGGTCAGGCGCACCTTGGCAACCTTGCGCAGCGCCGAGTTCGGCTTTTTCGGGGTCGTCGTGTAAACACGGGTGCAAACGCCGCGCTTCTGCGGGTTCTGCTCCATCGCAGGGACCTTGGACTTGGCCTTCTGCGGAACGCGGCCCTTGCGGACCAGCTGGTTGATTGTCGGCATTAAGTTCTCACTTCACCTTTTTGTCGACCCTTCCGGGCGGGAAACCGGTTCCCACTTTCCCTGAAGGGATCGATACGAGGGTGACACGGGCGCCGGAAGTTGAAGGAGGAGAAGAATAAGCCCTGATTCGTCACCCCAGCGAAAGCTGGGGCCTAGGGCCGCAAGCACTCAGCTGGCGGCGGGAGATCCCAGCTTTCGCTGGGATGACGAAGAGACCGAAACGCTCCACCCGCAAATCCGGCCCTTCGGCCACCGGGTTACTTTGACGGCTGCCCCTCTGGGAGAGACGCACCGGCAATGTTCAGCTCGATCCGGGTATGACCCCGGAAGATGCGGGCCCTTAGGCGGGTTTGGGCGGGGGGTCAAGGGTTGGTGTTGGAGGGGCGGCGGCACCACAACAGCGAGCCTGCCAACAAACGGCGCGCAGCGAAACTAACCTATGGCACAATAACGGCGGCGCAGCGCCGCAAGGCCGACCGGCCGCCCGAGCGAATGCGAGGAAAGCCAAGGCGGACGGACGTCCGCCGCCCGGCGCTTGAGGGCGAAAACAAGAGACTCGCGGGGCCACTAACCCCCGCGTTCGTCGCGCTGGCGAAGAGTGGGATCCATACCGCAACTCAGATCTATAATGAATCTGTTTTTCAGTGAATTAAGCTTCCGCATCACTTGATGCGCTAGACGCCTCGTTGTCCGACTGGTCAATCTCGTCATTTGTCGGGAACGTCGCGCGCACGGGTTTCGGCGGCGTGGCCTGCCATGATCGCAAGTTTTGCCCAACGAGGTCATAGAAATCTCTTGAGCAAGCCTCAAGCGTCTCAATGAAAGTTCGACGACCAACGAACCGCTTAGCGTCCACTTCGATCAAGAGAACCTCAAACGAATGCGGTGCTGCATCCGACTTATCATTGTCGATAGCGTCAGGATCAAGACGAAGTAATCCTACGTCTTTCTGCGTCGGCGGCCTTCTTCCCGGCCAGTGCGCCCGAATTGCAAGTCGCGAGTCATCATCCTTAAGCATACGAAGAAGCCAATTTACACGTGCTTTGGTGGATTTTCGATCTTGCGGAGCTTTTAGCTTCATACTGAAAACAATTGATCTTCGCGTTAAGTCCGCGCACAACTCTATGTCTGACGCCGCAGCTGGCACAACAAAACTACCAACAAGTCTATGATCTTCTACGAGTGTCTTGCAGCCATCCTTGAGTCTTGCTGTTGGATCACTCAACAGGTTTCGCTCAACCTTTACAAAAACAGACTCACCAATATGGCTTGAAAGCAACAAACTCATATCTTTTAATTCTTGGAACCAAGCATTAATCGTTTCCTCTACTTCAAAGCTTGTTCGCTTCAAAGTCTCTTGATTTGAGACCGCCTGTGCAACGTCTTTCCAACTTGGCCCCATCTGCGTGAACCGCTCGATCCCAGTAGTAGGGTGGCTCAGCAAACGCTTGAATTCCCTAATAAGAAAATCTTGCTCATCATCTTCAACCCGGTTCTGATGCGATAAAATATCACATTGCGTTTGAATCCAAGTCCATGACCAATGAAATAATGATACCTTTTTTAGTAATGACTTAGGTATATTTAATGGCGAAACATCAGCGCGTGCAACAAACTGATTTGATATCGTAATTACAGCATCAATACCGTTCGCTTTCGCGGCTTCTATGTAACGTGTCACTTGGTCATATTGAAGATCGAATTTTCCGATTTTTGCTTCAATCAAAGCCGTCCATGTATTTTTTCCATTCCGAATGACAATCAAGCCATCGGGTCTGTTTTTTATTTCTGACGCGTCATTCAAAACAATCTCAGTGTAAGATTCAATTTGCGATCTCTTGCCAATCCGAAGACCAGTGGAGCCGAAAAGCACTTCTGCCAAAGCCGGGATTTTTGGAAGCAACGCGAGCAAAATCGAGGCAATTCTGCCTTCGCGGCTTGTGTCGGCTAACACGGGAAAAAGGCGTGCTCGCTCACCTTGTTTAACCATTTCCGGCAAATCACGCATTCCGTAATTCCTCGATCCAACAATTGTGAAAAAACTGCCCCTAAGCGCAATAATTATCTCATGTTAGCTACTTAGTTTGCCATCTATCAAGGATTCATTGGCCAAAAAATGGCTTCGTGGCTCCGCGCGTTGATTGTTTCCGCCCTCAAGCGCCGGGCGCGGGCCGTCCGGCCCGCTTGGCTTACGCGCCATAAGGCGCGGCGCGCAGTCGCGCTTGCGGCGCTGCGCGCCGGTTCATCGCCATTCGCACGGTCGGTGGCCCCTCGCCCACCCCCGACCCCTCCCGCCAGCGGGAGGGGAGTTAAGGCCCCTCTGCGTCTCCCCTTCTTCTCTGCGTGAAACCCTGCTTCGCACCTCGCGCTTCCATCTTCGCGCCTTTGCGTCTTCGCGTCTTCGCGTCTTCGCGTCTTCGCGTCTTCGCGTCTTCGCGTGAAACACAAAAAGCGGGGCCCCGGGTCAAGCCCGGGGCGACAAAAAGGGGGGACGGACGCTACCCCCTCCCCTCCGCGAGTTGTTTGTTGACGCCCTCAAGCGCCGGGCGCAGCGCATCCGCGCTGCTTGGCTACGCGCCATAAGGCGCGGCGCGCGGTCGCGCTTGCGGCGCTGCGCGCCGTTTGGTGCCATACGCGGCGTGGTGGCTTTCCCCATTTTCCTACTCGGAAAATCCGTGCCACCCGCTGGCCTATGCATGATGCTTCCTTCCCTCCCCCCACCAAGCGCAACAAGCGCGCCGTCCCGCGGCAGGCGACCTCTGATGTTGCGTGGGAGCTTACCAATATCGACATTCCGGACGATGATCCGCTGCTCGATTTCGAACCCGTGCCGCACAGCCGCCCGCGCCGCAATTCGATCACCCCCGATCTCCAGCGCGCCTTTATCGCGCATCTCGCCGCGACCGGGATCGTCAAATCCGCCGCCGCCCATATCGGCAAAAGCCTTGAGGCGATTTACAAGCTGCGCCAGCGGCCCGGCGCGCAGGGGTTTTGCGAGGCGTGGGACGAGGCGCTGCGCTGGGGGGTGTTGCGGCTGGAGGATTGCGCGATCGAGCGTGCGCTGGCCGAGGGGCTCTCCAACCTGCGCGCCAATTCGATGCTCGCCTGGGTGCTGCAATATCGCGGCTTCATGCGGGTTGAGGCGCACGATGTTATCCCCGGCCACTGGCTGTATGAAAGCATCAAGGAAAAGGTGCTGCGCGAGGAGAGGGAGAGGAGGCGGCGCAAGGCAGAGCCATCGACCTAGAACCAAACGGCGCGCAGCCGCCGCAAGGCCGACCGGCCGCCGGAGCGAATGCGAGGAAAGCCAAGGCGGACGGACGTCCGCCGCCCGGCGCCTGAGGGCGCCCACAAACGACTCGCGGATGCGCTGCGCAAATTAAGACCCCAGAAACTCCACCAGCGCCCGCACCTTGCGGCTGCGCCATTGCGGGCGCGGGGCGAGTAGCCAGTAGCCGCGCTGGGACGGCTCCGGCCCCTCGATCACTTCCAGCGCGCCGCGCGCAATCGCGCCTTCGGCCAGCGCCAGTGGCAGAATGGTGCGCCCCATCCCCGCAAGCGCCGAAGCCAGCGCCTGACCGGGGCTACCTGCCTTGACGCAAGCGTTGATTCCATCGGGCAGCGGCGCGCCGGGCCAGTCGATCCACGGCCCAGAGACATTGGCGCGGTGCTGCGGCGCGGCCACGGTGACGCGCATCGCCGGGGCCAGCGGCACACCCTCCAGCTCACCCGGCCCGTCGGCCAGCCGGATCGCCAGATCAAGGTTCGCCTCGGCAAAATCGGCGTGTTCATCGGCGGCGAGGATATACTGGATGCCCGGCGTATCCGCCTGAAACCGTGCCAGCCGGGGGGCGAGCCATTCGGCGAAGAATTCGCGCGGGGTGGCGATGGTATAGCGGTCAGACGCCTGACCCGCCTGCATCACGTCGACGCTTTCCTCGAACCTGAGGAACCCTTCGCGCAAGGGGTCAAGCCCGGCGGTGCCTTCCGGCGTCAATTCCAGTCCCTTGGGCGTGCGGCGGAACAAGACCACGCCGAGCACATCTTCCAAGGCGCGGATCTGCTGGCCGACGGCGGCCGGGGTCACCGCCAGTTCATCCGCCGCGCGGGTGAACGACAGGTGGCGCGCCGCAGCATCGAACACGCGCAGGGCGTTCAGGGGGAGATGGGTGCGTTTCACGCGAGGGGAATTAGGCGCGGGCGCGGCTGACCGCAAGGATCAACGCGTGCTGCGTCCCTCAGCCGTTTCGGGCGCGGCGAGCGGGAAGAACGGGATCCGCACTTCGGCTGGCGATCCATCGGGCCGTTCAAAGGTGTAGAACCCTTCCATCGAACCGAACGGCGTCGTCAGCGGGCAGCCCGATACGTAATCATGGCTCTGCCCGGGGGAAAGCAGCGGCTGTTCACCCACCACGCCTTCGCCATCGACATGGTTCACCATCCCGCGCCCATCGGTGATCCGCCAATGCCTGGTGCGCAGGCGCATCGGTTCGTGCGAGGCGTTTTCGATGCGGATGTGATAGACCCAGAACCACTTGCCCGCCTCTGGATGCGATTGTTCGGGCAGATAGTTGACGGCAACCCGGACGGTTACTCCGTCAGTGGTGGCTGCGTGCTGGAAGAGTTCTTTCATAACGCCTCTCAACGTAGCGATTTGCGCATCCGTCACAAGAGGCTGAGTATCCTTAATCCCCGCTGTATGCTGCTATCCGTTCTATTTCGCTGAAAGTGCCGCAGCCGGGTGGGCCAGATTGTTCGCCGCCCGCAGCTATTCCCAGGAAAGGTGGAATGACATGGGGATCCGGAACCGGCCACCGGCTTCAATACCCGATCCGATCTTGATCCGCGCCATCGCAACGCCCTTGCGGGCTGCTTCGCGGAAAATGGGATGTGTGCAGTCAGGCCGGATATCCTGCGGCACGCCGTCCTGGTCGAGCGTGAGCGCCACCATGCAGCGCCCCTCAATACCATACCGTAGCGCTGCTGACGGGTACTCGACCAGCGGGGCTACACTGTAAAGCGACGCGCCTTGGATCGGCAGCAGTATCCCCTGCGCTTGGTCGGGCGAATCCGCCGGTGGCTCCGCGGCGGCAGGCGGTTCGGCAATCGGCGGCCCGGCAAGCGCAGAGGCGATGACCGGAGCGACAATCATTAGCAGGGCATACATGGCTCGTTCCTTCGGGTGTCTTATTGGCCCGCCAACAGTTCCTCGATCTGGCCGAGGCGTTCCTTGCCGAAGAACATTTCGCTTTCGCCGCCCTTTGGCCCGACGAACATCGTGGGAATGCCGAAAGCGCCGCGCGCAACCACGGCGTCGGTGTTGGCGGCAAGGCGTTGTTTCACTGCATCGGTCTGCGCGCGGGCGAACAGATCGGCGGCGTCAAAACCTGCCGCGTTCAGCACTGCGCCGATGGCCTGCGGATCGGTGATATCCAGCCCGTCCTCCCAGATCGGTCGCAGCAGCGTGTCGGCAAACTGCACCCCGCGCCCGTCTTCGTCGGCTGCGGTCAGCATCCGTTGCAGGAGAATCGAATTGAACGGGAATTGCGGGTGCAACCGGTATTTGCCCAGCCCGTGGCGGGCAATAAAGCGCTGCATTTCCAGCATCGCATAGTCGTTCTTGCCCTTAACCTCGCTGTCGCGGATCATCGGCGGCGCGTTGCCGGTCAACTTGTGCATTCCGGCCAGAAACACCGGGATCACGTCAAGTTCAGCCTCATAACGATTAACCAGATCGCGCAGCGGCCACCACACCAGATAGGCATTGGGGCTGACGAAATCGAATACGAGTTCAACGCGGATTGCCATGATGTTGCTCCGTTAGCAGATCTTAAAAATTAAATGGTCTGACATACTCATCCAAAGCCTTCAGAACCGGCGAAGGCATCCGACCAGTTTCACAAGTCGAAAATACTGATCCTTCGAATACCTTCCGGCCATCAACGAACCATCGGGACCCATTGGAGAGATCTTTATTGAAGTAGCACACTGCTCCCTTCGATCCATCATACTTGACCGCGACAACCCAGCGGTGATCGTCGCAATTGTGCTGTTCACAGGCCGACATCTGAAGATAACCGTCAAGACCATCGATTGGGCCAGCCGTATGCTCATCAGACAGAACCATTTCCTGCAAAAATTGCTGCGGAATCGAGCGCCGAACGACTCTGACAACTTCCGATCTCTGAAGAAAAGTCGAACCGTCAACCTCGTCGAATGGATACTTATTGAAGTATTTTACAAGCGCTTCGCTTTCCTGCGCGGCTAGCGGAGCAGCGAATAACGGTAAAAGCACCAAAGTTGTAAGCGCGCGCATCTGTAGAACTCCACTTGCAGCTAAATCCCCGCCGCTTTAAGCGCCTGATCCATGTCTTCGACCAGATCGGCGATGTCTTCGAGGCCGACATTGATCCGCAGCAGGCCTTCGGTCACGCCCATATCGGCGCGGGCTTCTTCGGTCATGCCGGCGTGGGTGGATGATGCCGGGTGGCACATCAGGCTGCGCGCGTCACCGATATTGTTGGAGATATCGATCAGCGCGAGCGCATCGAGCACCGCAAAGGCGCGCGCGCGGGTGCCGACGTCGAGCGCGAAGATCGGGCCGGTCGCATCCATCTGCGCCTTGGCAAGGGCGCGGCGCGGATGACTCGGCAGGCCGGGGTGGAGCAGGTGCCCGCCCGCCTTGGTTACGCGCGGTTCAAGGAATTCGCCCAATGCCACCGCCTGCTCGGATTGCTTGAAGGCGCGCAGGGGCAGCGTCTCCAGCCCCTTCATTACCACCCATGCATTGAACGCCGACAGCGTCGGCCCGGTGTTGCGCTGAAACGGCAGCAGCACATCGTCAATCCATTGCTGCGATCCGCAAATCGCACCCGCCAGCACCCGCCCCTGCCCGTCCATCAGCTTGGTCGCGGAATAGGCCACCACGTCCGCGCCGAACTCCATCGGGCGCTGCAACACCGGCGAGGCAAAGGCGTTGTCCACCACGCTGGTGATCCCATGCGCGCGCGCCACCCCGCAGACATGCGCGAGATCAACGATATCGAGCGTCGGATTGGCAGGCGTTTCAAAGAAGAACACCTTGGTGTTGGGCCGGATCGCGGCCTCCCACGCGGCATTATCGGCGCTGTCGATGACGGTGGTTTCGATCCCGAACCTGGGCAGCAGAGTATCGACCAGCCAGCGGCAGCTTCCAAACGCAGCCCGGGCGGAAACCACGTGATCGCCTGCGGAAAGCTGACACAGCAAAGCCGCCGTCATCGCCGCCATGCCGCTCGCCTGCGTACGGCAAGCCTCGGCCCCCTCCATCAGCGCAATTCGTTCCTCCAGCATCGCCACAGTGGGGTTTTGCAGGCGCGAATAGGTCATGCCGGCCGCATCGCCCGCGAACCTGTCGGCCACGGTCTGCGCATCGTCATAGGTATAGCCAGAGGTGAGGAACAGCGCCTCACTCGTTTCGCCATGCTCGCTGCGCCAGGTGCCGCCGCGCAGCGCCTTGGTGGCGGGGCGCCAGTTGGCGGTTGCGGCGCGATCCATTCCGGTGGTCTTTTTCATGCGCCGCTGCTTAGGGCCGCAAAAGCCCGCTCGCAAGCAGGCCGTCATGCGCAGTGTCACCGTGATCGATGGCGCCGAGCATCAGCGTGCCTTCGATCAACGTCAGCAGATAGCGTGCGCCGCCCTTGGGATCGGGATCGTCGGCGGGCATCTGGGTTTCCAGCCAGCCGAGCAGTTCATCCATCATCGCGCGGGCGGCTGTGCGGTAACTGGCTATCCCGCGCACCGCGCCCGCGACGATTTCCCACCACAGCGCCAGGAACGGCTGCATGGCCGGTGCATCCCCCTGCGCCAGAATGCGGGCGACAACCTCACCGCGGCTGGCCGCGCGCGCGCTGCCCATCGCCGCATCAAGCGCGGCGGCATAGACTTGCGCAATATGCCCGAGCAGATCGGCCATCAGCGCTTCCTTGCTGCCAAAGTGATAGAGCAGCATCCGGTCGGATGTCCCCGCCGCACGGGCCAGCGGGCGCAGGCTCGCCTGACCCAGCCCATGCGTGAGAACATGCGCGGCGAGCAGCGGTAACAGGCTATCTCTGGTCATTGGCGGCTTTTTGGCAGGTTCGTTCATAAGGCACTTGTAGCGGTTGCTACACCTTGCTACAAGCCTGTGTAGCAAGTGCTACATTTATCGGAGACGCCACCATGGATATTTCCTTCACCCCTTATGTCGCCCTGTTTGCAGGCGGACTTGTCGCCGCGCTGATCGCGGTCGTCTGGGTGCTCACCAAGCGGCAAACCATCGGCAGCCCGGCAATCGCGGCGGCGTTATGCGGCGGATTTGCCGCCTATACCGGCGTCACCATCTGGGCCGAGGGGGTCATGCCAGCGCTGGTCAACCACACCAGCAACCTGTGGGGTGTGCAGGTATGGTGGGATCTGCTGATCTCGCTCACCATCGCGCTGTTCCTGATTGTGCCGCGCGCGCGCGCTGCGGGGATGAACGTGCCTTTGTGGACGCTGTTCATTGTCGCCACCGCCAGCATCGGCCTTGCCGCGATGTGCGCGCGGTTGTTCTGGCTCGAACGCCAAGCTGCTGCGCGCGCCGCATAATCCTCCTTGCCCTCGGCCAAGGCGCTGCTTAATCGCAAGAACCATGGCCGAGGCGCGCGCGTCCCTTTCTGCTGACACCGCCGCGCCGGCGCATCCGCGCGATCCGCTGGCGTGGGTTGCCGCGATCACCGCCGCCTTTGCAATGCTGGCAGGCTGGCGGTTGGCGGTCCCGTCAATCCCCGTGTTTGACGAGGTGCATTACATCCCCGCCGCGCGCGAATTGCTGAGCCTGTTCAACGGCGGGTTCGGCGATTACCTCAACCCCGAACACCCGATGTTGGGCAAACATCTGATTGCGCTGGGCATGGCTATGTTTGGCGATAGCCCGCTGGGGTGGCGGATCATGCCGCTTGCCTTCGGCACGCTGGCGCTGTTCGCATCGATGCGGGCGCTGTGGCACGCCAGCGAAGACCGGTTCGCTTGCATCGCGTTCGGGGTGTTGCTCGCCACCGGGTTTCACCTGTTCATCCAGTCACGCATCGCCATGCTCGATGTGTTCATGGCGGCGTTTCTGGCGGTGGCGGCGTGGCAGTTTGCAGGGGCAATCCGTCAGCCGGAAACCGGCCGCTGGCGGCTGGCGCTGACCGGAATTGCGCTGGGCTGCGCGATGGCGGCAAAATGGAACGCGGTGCCGCTGGCGATGCTTCCGGGGCTGGTATTCTTCGCCGCGCGCATTTCAGCCGGGCGGCGGCGGCTGTTCCTCTCACGTCGCGGTGCGCCGGTGCCGGGGATGACGCTGGTTGAGGCGTTTGTGTGGCTCGGCATTGTGCCGCTCGTGATCTATGCGCTGACATTTGTGCCGGGCTACTGGCTGGGCGATACCTTGCGCCCTTCTCCGCTGGCGCAGCACGGGTTGATCGGGTTGCACCGCGAGATCCTCGGCTTGCAACAACAGGTGCTTACGCCGCACACCTATCAGAGCAATTGGCAGCAATGGGTGCTGAACACGCGCGGGATCTGGTATCTTTACGAGGTCGTCGACGGGGCGCAGCGCGGGGTGCTGTTAATCGGCAATCCGCTCACCATGCTGCTCGGCCTGCCCGCGTTGGCGTGGTGTCTGGTGATCGGCGTGTGGCGCGGCGATTGGGCGCGGCTGGGCGTGGTGATCGGCTATGCCGCCGCGCTCGGCCTGTGGCTGATCGCGCCCAAGCCGGTGCAGTTCTATTACCACTATTTCGTGCCGGGGTTCTTCCTGCTCGGCGCGCTGGCACTGGCGCTGTCAGACCTGCGCCGGGCCGGTTGGGGCAAATGGCTGGCGTGGGGGACACTGGCGGCATCGGCGGGGCTGTTCGCGCTGTTCTACAAAGTGCTTGGCGCGGCTCCGCTGGAAGGCGCGATGAGTTTCGCCAAGTGGGCGTGGTTGATGGGGTGGAGATGATGAACCCCACCTTCGTCATTGCGAGCCGCAGGCGAAGCAATCCAGAGCGTTGAGCGCGACGCTCTGGATTGCTTCGTCGCTGCGCTCCTCGCAATGACGAGAATTACTCAAAACCTACCCCACACGAAGCGGCTCGACAGGGCGTAGTTCCACACCGACCCGACCAATATCCCCGCCAGTGCGGCGAGCGCCCACAGCACGCCCTGCGCTTCCAGAAAAGTCGCCACCGCGACATTGGCGAAGGCACCCACGGCGCAGGTGGCGCAGAAACCCAGCCAGCCGCGCAGCACCCGCCCCCAACCCTTCAACCGCTTGTCCCGGTAGGTCAGCCAGTTGTTGAGCCAGAAGTTGAAGCTCATCGCCACCAGCACCGCGCCCGTTTGCGCCAGTGCAAAGCCTTCGCCCATCACAAACAACAACGCGGAGAGCACGGCGAAATGCACCACCACGCCCAGCGCGCCGACCGTTCCAAACAGCGCAAAGCGGGTGGGGATCACTTGCCCCAAAGTTTTGTCATACAACCCGGCGAGGAAATCGAGCAGCACCGCACGGTCAAGCTTGCTTGTCCCTGAAAGGCGCGCGGCGAATTGCAGCGGAAACTCTTTCACCCGCATCGGCGTATCAGCGGTGGCCAGCAGGTCGAGCAGAATCTTGAACCCGATGCCTGACAGGCGCGGCACCAATGCGCGCGCGCGGGCGGTTTGCAGCATGAAATAACCGCTCATCGGGTCGGTCAGTTCAACCCCGGTGAGTTTGCGCGCGAGGCGGTTGGCGAAGGCGGAGAGGCGCTCGCGTTCGGGCGCGGCCCAATCGGCTGTGCTGGCTCCGGGGGCGAATCGGCTGGCGACGGCGATATCCGCGTCCCCCGCCTTCAACGCCGCCAGCATCGCGGGCAGCAGCGCCGGGTCGTGCTGATGGTCGGCGTCCATCACTGCCACATAGGGCGCGGCGGTGGCGCAAAATCCCTCAATCGCGGCGCTCGCCAACCCGCGCCGCCCGATCCGCTGGATCACCCGCACGCGCGGGTCGGTCTGCGCCAGCGCACGGGCCTCATCCGCCGTGCCATCGCGGCTGTCGTCATCGACGATGATGACTTCCCAGCCCTGCGCGCCCAGCGCATCCGCGATCCGATCGACCAGCGGGGCGAGATTGCCGCGCTCGTTCAAGGTCGGCAGGATGATCGCGAGGTCAAGCGGCATGGTGTCAGAGGCGCGCGCGCACCGCCTCCCCGATGGCGACGGTGCCGTGGCTGCCGCCCAGATCACCGCCGAGGAACCCGTCCGCCAATGCTGCTGAGACGGCAGCCTCGATCCGCGCAGCCTCAGCCTCACGCCCAAACGAATGGCGCAGCATCATCGCGGCTGACAGGATCGTTGCCATCGGATTGGCCTTACCCTGCCCGGCGATATCCGGCGCGCTGCCGTGGATCGGTTCATACAGGCCAAAGGTGCCATGCGCTGTCTGCCGCTCCCCCAGCGATGCACTCGGCAACAGCCCGATGGAGCCGACCGCCGCGCTCGCCAGATCGGAGAGAATATCACCAAACAGGTTGCCCGTCAGCACCACACCGAACCGATCCGGATGGCTAACCAGCTGCATCGCGGCATTATCAACATACATGTGATCGAGCGGCACGCCCGGATATTCCGCCGCAACCTCCACCACCACATCGCGCCACAACTGGCTGGTTTCCAGCACATTGGCCTTATCCACGCTGGTGAGCGGATGCCCGCTCGCCGCCGCCGCGCGGAACGCGACATGGGCGATGCGGCGCACTTCGTTGTCGGCATAGGACATCGCGTCCCAGCCTTCACGCTCGCCCGCATCATTGATGCGCTGGCCCTTGGCGCCGAAATAGACATCGCCGGTCAGCTCGCGCACGATCAGCAGATCGAGGCTGGCGGCAATATCGGCGCGCAGCGGGGAGAGATGCTCCAGCCCAGCAAACACCCGCGCCGGGCGCAGGTTGGCGAACAGGCCCAAGTGCTTGCGCAACCCCAGGATCGCCTGTTCGGGCCGCAAGTGCCGATCGAGCGCGTCGCAATCGGGATCGCCCACCGCGCCGAACAGGATGGCATCCGCCGCGCGCACCATGTCGAGCGTTTCTTGCGGCAGCGGGTGGCCGTGGCGCTTATAGGCGATCCCGCCGACATCGCCTGTGAACAATGTCAGCTCCGGCAGCGCAAGGCTTTCAAGCACCGCGACCGCCTCTGCCGTCACTTCAGGGCCGATCCCGTCGCCGGGCAGAACTGCGATTTTCACTGGGTTGATCCCTTTACACCATGCGCGCCAACCGTTCGGTCAGCAATTTCCGCGCGGCCATAACATCGCCTTTGCGCCCTGCAAGCAGGTAGTGCGCGAGCAGGCCTTCCATCGCGGCCAGCGCCTGCATCTGCGCCGACCAATCGCCGCCATTGTCAGGCGGCCCGCCGCCATAGCCCAATTCGCGCAGCAACAGCGTTTCATAGGCGATCAACCCGCTCACCCACCCACGCGCCGAGGGCGCATGGGCGACCGCATCCAGCAGCGCGTCGAGCGCATCATACAGCCCCGGATAGGCATTGCGTTCGGGCAGCGCGGCGGCGGTCAGCCCGCACACCCACTGGATTGCAGCGGCGGGCAGCGGCTCGGTCATCAAGGCGGCGCGCGAATGTTCGAGTTCCAGCCGCGCAAACGGCAATTGGCTGGCGGCGCGGGTGATGAGGTCAAGCGCGACGCGGTTGCCCGGCACCATCACCGCGCGCATCTGACGCCCGCGCCCGCCCGCGACATAACCCGCGACCAACCCGGCCTCAGCGGTCAGCAGGCGCGCAATCGCACCCGTCTCCCCCTGCGGGCGGCTGGCGAGCAGAATCGCGGGTGCGCGCAGGTTCATGCCTGCGACCCGGCGGTTATTTCCTGGTGGATTTGGCTTCCAGCGCAGCCAGCCGCGCCTCAAGCGCATCGGCCTGTTCACGCGCCTTTTGCGCCATCGCCTTGACCGTGTCGAATTCTTCGCGGCTGACGAAATCGATCCCGCCAAACGCTTCGCGCATCCGTTCCCGCGCGCTATCGCGAGCCTCGCGGGTCATGCCCGCCATCGTCCCGGCGGCGCTGTTGGCGATTTTGACAAGGTCGGCGATGATCGGGTTCTGGCTTTGCATGACAGGTTATTTGGCGATTGGGCGGCGTATTGTCCAGTGGGTGGGCGCCTAGAATTGCACCCGCGTTTGCGCGCCGCCATCCCCGCGTGCGCCGCCATCGGGATTCACCGCGATGAACTGATAATTGAGCACACCTGCAAAACACAGCCACGCCAGATAGGGCAGCAGCAACCACACGGCCCCGCGCCGCACCCGCCAGATCAGCGCCAGCGCGATCAGCAGCAAAACCACCGAGCCTGCGATCACATAGAGCGCGGACTGCATGTCCTGCATCCCGAAAAACACCGTGGTCCAGCTTTGCGTCACCAGGAACTGCACCGCGAACGCGATCAGCGCGATGCCCCGCCCGCGCGCGCCCCACGCGCTCGCCACCAGCGCCAAAGCCAGCCCGATCATGATGAACAGCGCTGTCCAGACGATACCGAAAGCCGCTGGCGGGGGGTAAATTGCGGGCTTCACCAACCCGGCAAACCACGCCGTGTCAGGCCCCGCCACGCGGCCAGCGACAAAGCCGATCAACAGCACCAGCGGCACCAGAAACAGCGCCCAGCGCAAAAAACTGGCGCGCAATTGTGCTTTGGAAGCAAGGACGTTCATGAATTCCCCTCGTACCGCGAGCGCGCAGCGATTCTGCCCGCCAACCCGTTTCCTGCGCGATAACAGAGCCAGCGCGCCGCGCCAACTTATCCCGTCCGCCCCGCCCCTTAATGGTGCACCGGGCCGGGTGGCGCACCTTTGCTCGGATCAATATTCGGCCAAATGGACTATTCCAGCGCGCTAAGACGCTGACGCATCACGCGCTGGAAATGCTCAGGTGCCGCACGGGCTTATACCAAAGCCCGATGAGGCGGGCCTCATCGAACTTTGGTAAACCCCCGCCGGGCAGCGATCAGGAATTCGACATTGCCTTGCGGGCCGGTAATCGGGCTTTCCACGATGCCTGAAATATCCCAGCCAAGCCCTTCGATCCATTCACGAACCTCTGCGCAAACCCGCGCGTGCAAAGCAGGGTCGCGCACCACCCCGCCCTTGCCCACTTCATCGCGCCCGACCTCAAACTGCGGCTTGATCAGCGCGACCAGCTGGCATGGCGTGGCGGCGAGTTTCAGCGGCACGTCGAGCACCTTGGCGAGGCTGATGAAGCTGGCATCGCATACCACCCAATCGCAGGGCCGGTCGATCAGCTGCGGCGTCAGGATTCGCGCGCTGGTCTGTTCGAGCACAGTCACACGCGGGTCTTCGCGCAGCCGCCACGCCAGCTGGTTGGTGCCGCTGTCGACCGCAAAGACGTGATCCGCGCCGTGCGATAGCAGCACATCGGTAAACCCGCCGGTGGAGGAACCAATATCCATCGCGGTCGCGCCCGCCGGGTCGAGGCCGAAATGTTCGAGCGCGTGGGCCAGCTTGACCCCCCCGCGGCTGACCCATGGATGATCGCGCCCGCGCACGTCGAGCGCCGCGTCCTCGGCAATCTGCTGCCCCGGCTTGTCAATCTTCGCCTCACCCACGAACACCAGCCCCGCCATCACCAGCGCCTGCGCCCGCGCGCGGCTTTCCGCCAGCCCACGATCAACCAACAGTTGATCGACGCGGCGCTTTTGCGGCTTTGCGGGACGAGTGGAGTTTTCAGGCATGGACAAGCGCGGGCTGTAGCGCGCAAAGTGAGCGGATGAAAGCTGCTGTCCCCGTTCTCGTTTCCGCCCTGATGCTGACCGCCTGCGTTCCGGCCAGCACCGCGCCTGCATCGGCCCCTGCGCCTGAACCCGTAGCGCGCCCTGCGCCTGTTCCCGTCGCACCGCCGCCGGAAATTCAATCTCCAGCCTATGACAACTGGATGGATGCGCCGGCCTCAGCCGGTGACTGGCGCTACACCGCACAAGGCGGACGTAGCGAGGCGACCTTTTGGGGGCCGGGTGAACGCCCGATGATGCGGCTGCGCTGCCCGGCGGATCGGCGCGGCGTCATCCTGTCGCTGCCCGAAAGCGGATCGCCGCGCCCGCTAGTCACCATCCGCACCGAAACCACCACCCGCACCCTTACCATGCAGCCCGCCGGGGGTGAGGTGATCCTTGCGCTCAGTGCAAATGACGCGCTGCTCGATGCAATGGCGCTCAGCAAGGGGCGGTTTGCGGTAGAGGCGACCGGCCTGCCCGCGCTGATCGTGCCGTCTTGGGCCGAAGTAACTCGGGTGATCGAGGATTGCAGGTAGCCTTTGTTGCGAACCCGCCTCCGCAGGTTCGTCCTCGGCGCTGCTCCTTCGCTGCGCTACGGGCCCCTGCGGGCGGGCAGTCGCCCTTGCGGGCCCTGAGGGCCCGGTGCCGGAGCCAGCCATGAGCCGAGCCGGGCCTCAGGCCCGCGAGCGCAAGCGCGCGAGCCGCAGGCGCTCCGCCGCACGGCGGCGGTAGTAGCGCCGAGGATGTCCGCGCGGAGGCGCGGACACACACAAGAACTCCCGATTCTATACGTTAATATCCACAGGCCCATGCACAGCCTGTCCACAGGCAACGCCGCAACGAAAAAACGCCCGAGGTGTCCCTCAGGCGCCCATGCCGCAGCGGAAAATCAGTATGACGTGGGAAAAGTTAAATACAAGTCTTGTCCTTGTCACGTCCATGATTCACATATGCACCTGAGGCCAGCGGCGAACGCGGCTCTCGGCCCCCGGTGATGCGGCGGGTCTGGCTCACAAGCGCGAAAGGAGGTGATCCGATGTCTCATGGTTCAGTAGCGAGGTCGGTGAAGATCCCTACGGAGCATACTCGGTAATTCTCTGGCCGAGTAAGGCTTCGTGAGCGGCACTTCCGGCCGCTGACCATGCAAAGGGCAGTTCCCCGACAGGTGGAGCTGCCCTTTTCATTTGAGTTTTTTGTGTTTCGAACCCGCCTCCGCGGGTTCGTCCTCGGCGCGTTTCTGCCGCTGCGCGGCAGAGCACCTGCGGGCGCGCGGCCGCGCTTGCGGGCCTGCAGCCCGTTCTGGTCCTCCCCTTCAGGGGAGGGGGACCATCCGTAGGATGGTGGAGGGGCGAGCGATGGTGATGCTCCCAACACACATCTTGCCCAAATCCCCGCGCAGGATTAGGCGCAAATCATGCAGTTCACCCGCACGCCCCACCCCGCGCCTACGCCCGATGACATCCGCGCCGTAAGGATCGCCGATCCGGGCTTTGGAACCGTGTTCACCGATCACATGGTAGTGGTCGACTATGACGAAGCCTTGGGCGGCTGGCAGACGCCGACCATCGGCCCGCGCGGCCCGATCAGCCTCGATCCTGCCGCCAGCGTGCTGCATTACGCGCAGGAAATCTTTGAAGGCATGAAAGCCTATGCCCACGCCGACGGCGGGCTCGCGCTGTTCCGGCCCGAAGCCAACGCGGCGCGGTTCAACGCCAGCGCGCGGCGCATGGCGATGCCCGAAATCCCCGAAGAACTGTTCCTCGCCGCAGTGCGCGAAGCGGTGGTGGCCGACGCCGCCTGGCTGCCACCGGTTGATGGCGGCGCGCTCTACATCCGCCCCTTCATGTTCGCGTCCGAAGCCTTCCTCGGCGTGCGGCCCGCGCGGCAATACAAGTTTATTGTGATCCTCAGCGCCGTCGGCAATTACTTCAAAAAGGGCGTGAACCCGGTCAAAATCTGGGTCGCGCAGAGTTACACCCGCGCAGCCCCCGGCGGTACCGGGGCGGCCAAGACCGGCGGGAATTATGCCGCCAGCCTCGTTCCGCAGGCCGAAGCGACCGCGCAAGGCTGCGATCAGGTGGTGTTCCTCGACGCGATCGAACACCGCTGGGTTGAGGAGTTGGGCGGGATGAACCTGTTCTTCGTCCGGTCGGATGGCAGCGTCATCACCCCGCCGCTGACCGGCACGATCCTGCCCGGCATCACCCGCGATTCGCTGATCGCGATGCTGCGCGAAGAAGGGCTGGAGGTGCGCGAGGAGCCTTATTCGATCGACCAGTGGCGCGAAGAGGCCGAAAACGGCACCCTGCTCGAAACGATGGCCTGCGGCACTGCGGCGGTTGTCACCCCGGTTGGCACAGTCGCCTCACACGCAGGCGAGTTCCACATCGGCGCGGGCGGGATCGGGCAGATGACGGCGAAAATGCGCGAACGGCTGGTCGGCATCCAGAACGGCCAGATCGCCGACACGCATGGCTGGGTGATGCGGGTTTGATCCAAGTCGCCGCGCTCTACAAGTTCACGCCCTTCCCCGATCCCGAAGCCTTGCGTGCGCCGCTATTCGCCGCTTGCGAGGCGCATGGCATCAAGGGCACGTTGCTGCTCGCCCGCGAAGGGATTAACGGCACCATTGCGGGCACCGACAATGCGCTGGCTTCGGTGCTTGGGGCTATCCGGGCGCTGCCGGGTTGCGCTGACCTCGACGTGAAATACTCCGCCGCGCCTGAAATGCCGTTCCACCGCATGAAAGTGCGGGTGAAGCGCGAAATCGTGACGATGGGCGAGCCGGACATCGACCCCACGCTCGCCGTCGGCCACTATGTCGATCCGCATGACTGGAACGCGTTGATCGCTGACCCTGATACGGTTCTGATCGACACCCGCAATGATTACGAAGTCGCGGTCGGCACCTTTGCGGGCGCGGTCGATCCGCAGACGCCCAGTTTCCGCGATTTCCCCGCGTGGTTCCGCGCTCACCGCGACGAATTGCTCGATGGCAAGAGGAAGGTAGCGATGTTCTGCACCGGGGGCATCCGCTGCGAAAAATCGACCAGCTTCCTGCGGGCAGAAGGCGTGGAGGAGGTTTACCACCTCAAGGGCGGCATTCTGAAGTATCTCGAACACATCCCTGAAACGCAAAGCCTGTGGCAAGGCGAATGCTTCGTGTTTGATGAGCGGGTGACGGTGCGCCACGGGCTGGAACCGGGATCATACGCGCTGTGCCGCGCCTGCCGCCGCCCGCTTGACGCTGCTGCGCTGGCCCATCCCGATTACGAGGACGGGGTCAGCTGCCCTGCCTGCATCGACGAACGCACCCCCGAACAGCGCGCCGGTTACGCCGAACGCCAACGGCAGGAGGCGCTGGCCAAGGCACGCGGCGAAGTGCATGTCGGCGCGGTGCTTCCGCCGAAGCCGTGACCAAAATCCCTACCCTCTATTCCTTCCGCCGCTGCCCCTATGCGATGCGGGCGCGCATGGCGTTATGGGTGGCGGGGATTGCGGTGGAATTGCGCGAGGTGAAACTCGCTGCCAAGCCGCCAGAACTCATCGCAGCATCGCCGAAAGCGACCGTGCCGGTGCTGGTGTTGCCTGACTCCACCGTGATCGACGAAAGCCTCGCGATCATGCGCTGGGCTTTGGCGCAGCACGATCCCGAACACTGGCTGGCGGGCGATGATGCGGCGCTGATCGCGCGCAATGACGGGGCGTTCAAACACCATCTCGACCGCTACAAATATCCGCACCGCTATCCCGATGAGACAGCCGGCGATGAGGCCACATTCCGCCTTGATCATCGCACGCATGGCTTGTCGGTGTTGCTTGATCTCGATGCGCGTCTTGGCATGAGCGCCTATCTGATTGGTGATCGCCCCACCCTTACCGACATCGCGCTGTTCCCGTTCATCCGGCAATTTGCCAACACCGATCGCGACTGGTTCGATGCGCAGGGACTGCCGCATATGCAGGAATGGCTGGAACGACACCTCGCCTCCCCCCTGTTCGCCGCCATCATGCCCAAATTCGCGCCGTGGCGAAGCGGCGACACGCCGATCCGCTTCGGGCCGTAGAAATCCCGCACCGCAGCAATTTCCTTTGGGTGCGCGGCAATTGGCTGTTAGGGGGCCGCCATGCTTACCATCGACGGAGTCACAGTGCGGCTTGGCGGCCGGGCCATTCTTGAACGCGCCAGTGCGACTGTGCCGGTTGGCGCGCGCGTTGGCCTGATTGGCCGCAATGGCGCGGGCAAATCCACGCTGATGAAAGCGCTGATCGGCGAGATCGAGCCGGATGACGGCGAAATCACCAAACCCGCGCGCGCGCGGATCGGCTATATCGCGCAGGAAACGCCGAGCGGCAGCATGACCCCCGAACAGGTCGTGCTCGCCGCCGCGACCGAGCGGGCGCAGCTGCTGGCGGAGCTGGAAACCTGCACCGACATGGACCGCATGGGCGATGTCCACGAACGCCTGTTGGCGATTGACGCCTACAGCGCCCCTGCCCGCGCGGCCAAAATCCTCAACGGTCTCGGCTTTGACGACGAGATGCAGCAACGCCCCGTCGACAGTTTTTCCGGCGGTTGGAAAATGCGCATCGCGCTCGGCGCGCTGCTGTTTTCCGAACCTGACATCCTGCTGCTTGACGAACCTTCCAACCACCTCGATCTCGAAGCGACGCTGTGGTTGGAGAACTTCCTCAAGTCTTACCCCGCCACGCTGGTGGTGATCAGCCACGAACGCGATCTGCTCAACAAGGTGGTCGACCATATCCTGCACCTGCAAGGCGGGCAGTTGACGCTGTATCCCGGCGGGTATGACGCATTTGAAAAACAGCGCGCCGAACGCGCCGCGCAGCTCGCCTCGGCCAAGGTGTCGCAGGATGCGCAGCGTGCGCGCCTTCAGGATTACGTCGCCCGCAACTCAGCGCGCGCCTCCACCGCCAAGCAGGCGCAATCGCGCGCCAAGATGCTCGCCAAAATGCAGCCGATCGCGGCGCTGATGGAAGACCCGACGCTGAGTTTCGATTTCCCCGATCCGTCAGAGATGCGATCACCGATGATCACGCTGGAACAGGCGGCGGTGGGATACGGCGAAGCACCGCCGATCCTCAAGCGGCTGAATTTCCGGATCGAGGCGGATGACCGGATCGCGCTGTTGGGCCGCAACGGCAATGGCAAGACCACGCTGGCGCGCCTGCTCGCATCGCAGCTGGCCCCGGCAGAAGGCGCGGTCAATGCGCCGGGCAAGCTCAAGGTCGGATATTTCACGCAGTATCAGGTCGAAGAACTGGCGGGTGAGGACACTCCGCTCGATCTGATGACCCGCGCGATGGAGGGGCAATCGCCCGGCGCCGTGCGCGCGCAACTGGGCCGCTTCGGCTTTTCGGGCGCAAAGGCACAGACGCGGGTTGAGAAGCTTTCGGGCGGGGAACGTGCGCGGCTTGCGCTGGCGCTGATCACGCGCGACGCGCCGCATCTGCTGATCCTCGACGAGCCGACCAACCACTTGGATGTCGACGCGCGTGAGGCGTTGGTGCAGGCGCTCAACGCCTATACCGGCGCGGTGATCCTGATCAGCCACGATCGCCATATGGTGGAACTCACCGCCGACCGGCTGGTGCTGGTCGATGGCGGCACCGCGCGCGAATATGCGGGCAGCATGGATGATTACATCGACTTCATCCTTGGCCGGAAGCCGAAGGGTGAGGGGGTCAAAGGCAACAGCGCAGGCAGCAAGCCGGGCGCGCCAAAGACCATGGCCGAGACGCGCTATGCCCAATCGCAGCTGGAAAAGGCCGACAATGTGCTGGCCCGTGCGTCTGCCGAGGTCGAGCGGCTCGACGCGCAGATTGTGGCCGCGAGCAGCGCTGCGCAGGGGCAGGCCGGGGCAAAACTGCAAGACTTGCTGACGGCGCGCGCCAAGGCTGCGGATGCGCTGGCCGCAGCCGAACAGGCGTGGATGGCTGCGGGCACGGTGGTTGAAGCGCTGGAGGGGGTTTAGGGCCTTTCGATAGAACACCGTCACCCCGTGCCTGACACGGGGTTGGGCTTTTATGTGTCCTCGCGAGCGCAAGATAGCCAAGCCCCGTGTCAAGCACGGGGCGACGAAACTGAGTCTTACCCAGCCCCCAACCCATCGCGGAACGCATCGACCAGCCAGCTCGCCGCCGGGCCAAGCCGTGTGTCGCGCCGCCACAGCGCGCTCAGGCGATATTGCGCGCCGGGTTGTTCGGGCAGGTCAAGTTCTACCAGCGTGCCAGCCGCCAGATCGCCCGCCACCATCGCGCGCGGCATATTGCCCCAGCCCAGCCCTTCCTTCAGCAAGGAATGCTTCGCGCCCAGATCGCCCAACCGCCAGGTCAGCGGGCTGAGCACGGAAAACTCGCGCCCCTCGGTCAGCGGGGAACGATCGGTCAGCACCAGTTGTAGGTGGCGGCGGCTTTCCCCCGGCGCGACATCAGCGCGGGCCAAAGGATGATGGGGCGCGGCGACCGGCACCAGCGTGATTTCGCCCACCGCGTGGCGTTCCAGCGCGGGATGATCGCCGATTACCGGGCCGCCGATGGCAAGATCGGCCCCGCCCGCAATCACGCAGGCCGCCACCGCACCCAGCCCTTCGATCCGCAAGGTCAGCGCGCAGGTCGGGAACATCCGTCGGAATTCGCCCAGCACCCGCGCGGTCAACTCGCCCGGCATCATCACATCGACCACCAGCGTCAACGCCGGTTCCTGGCCTGCGTGAAGCGAGTGCGCCTTGGCCACCAGCGCATCCACTCCGTCAGCAATGCCGCGCGCTTCGGCGAGCAAGCCTGCGCCCGCCGGGGTCAGCACCGGGCGGCGCGATCCTTCGCGGTCAAACAGGGTCAGCGCCAGCTGCGCCTCCAGCTGAGCGATGCCGTATGATACCGCAGACACCGCGCGCCCCATCGCCCGCGCCGCGCCGCCAAAGCTGCCATGTTCGGCCACGGCGATGAAGATGCGCAATTGATCGAGGGTGGGTTCACCGAGTTTCATGGTGCATATGTTCAGATTTTCCGAACGTTTTGGCAAGTTTTATCGCACTTATCCGTTTGAATGATTCCTCCTATTTCCTGTTTCAACAGACAGGAGAACCGTCATGATCGAACTGCGACCCTTCAACACGCTTGGCGCGGCCAACCACGGTTGGCTGGATGCGCGGCACCATTTTTCCTTTGCCAGCTACCACGATCCCGCCCGCGTCCACTGGGGCGCATTGCGGGTGTGGAACGATGACAGGATCGCCGCAGGCACGGGCTTTCCCACCCACCCGCACAGCGACATGGAAATCATCACCTATGTCCGCACCGGCGCGATTACCCACCGCGACAGCATGGGCAACGAAGGCCGCACCGAAGCGGGCGATGTCCAGGTGATGAGCGCTGGCACCGGTGTGCGCCATTCGGAATACAACCTTGAAAATGGCGAAACCACGCTGTTCCAGATCTGGATCATCCCCGATCAACGCGGCGGCGAACCCAGCTGGGGTGCGCGGCAGTTTCCCAAGGACAGCCGCAACGGCGCGTTCGTGGCGCTGGCCAGCGGGGCGGCGAATGATGATGATGCGTTGAAGATACGCGCCGATGCCCGTGTGCTGGGCGCGACGATAAGGGCGGGTGAAAGCGTGACCTACACGCCGATCCGCTCTGACCGTCACCTCTACCTCGTCCCCGCCACCGGCAAGGTGCGGATCGGTGAGGTTGAAGCCAACGCACGCGACGGGGTGGCGATTACGCAATTGGATAGCGTGACCATCACCGCAATCGAAAACAGCGAAGTGGTGCTGGTCGACGCAGCGTAATTTCCCCCCGGAGCCGGCTGGCCCCTCCCCCCCAGCCAGCCGGCTCCACCCCCTGTTTCCAAAATCGAAGGAATCCCCCGATGAGCAATATTCTCTACATCACCGCCAGCATCCGTTCGGACAGCGACAGCATCTCGCGCGGGCTGGGTCAGCGCGTTGTCGATGGCCTTGCCGCCAAGTCCGGCGCAGGCGTCACCACCCGCAATCTCGCCGCGAATGATCTGCCGTTCGTGAGCGCCGAACGGTTCGGCGCAAACCTCACCCCGGCGGCGGATCGCACTCCGCAACAGGCCGACCTTGCCGCCATCGCCGATACGCTGATTGCCGAATTGCAGGCGGCAGACACCATCGTGATCGCCAGCCCGGTGTATAATTTCGGTCCGCCTGCGACGCTCAAGGCTTGGGCCGATCTGGTGGCCCGCGCCGGCACCACCTTCCGTTACACCGCGACCGGGCCTGAAGGCCTGCTGACCGGCAAGAAAGCCTACATCACCATCGCCAGCGGCGGCACCCCGATGGGCAGCGATATTGATTTCATGAGCCGCTGGCTGATATTCTTCCTCGGCTTCCTTGGTATCACCGATGTCACGATGGTCGCCGCCGACGGGATCATGGGCGAAGACGGCGAGAGCAAGATTACCACTGCACACGAACAGGCGGCCAGGATCGCTGCCTGATCCGACCACCAGACGCAACAGGAGAACCACAATGACCAATCACACCAACCCCGCAGCCCCGATTTTCGGCTTTCTGCCACAAGACGCGGTGGCGCTGGTCGCCCGGCTGCTGCTCGCCGCGATCTTTCTGATCGCCGGCGTAGGCAAGATCGCGACGATCGAGGCCACCACCGGCTACATCGCCAGCATGGGCCTGCCATTTGCCGAAGTGATTACCTATGCCACCATCGCATTGGAAGTCGGCGGGGCTGTTTTGCTGATCGCGGGATATCAGACCCGCGCCGCCGCCGCCGCGCTGGGCCTTTTCAGCATCGCTGCAGCAATCATCTTCCACGCTGACTTCGCCGACCAGATGCAGTTCACCAGCTTCCTCAAGAATCTCGCGATTGCAGGCGGGATGTTCCAGGTGGTCGGCTTTGGCCCGGGGCGCTTCTCCATGGACCGGGGCTGACCCGCATCAGCCGATAAATTGGCCGGGAGGTAGCCGGGAAAAGCGGGGGATCCAGCCTTCGCTTGACCCGCCCTAGGCCCCCTCTAGGCCCGTCCTGCCCGGTGTTTCACGTGAAACATTGGGGCCTTATACCAGCGCGCTGAGATGCTGGCGCATCACGCGTTGGAATTGCTCAGGCGCCGCACGGGCTTACCCAAAGCGCGATGAGTCAGACTCATCGCGCTTTGGGTCATAGCCTTGGCCGCACCAGCAACGGTTTGAAGATGTTGCGGCTGGGGCGCACCACGATGATCGCCACGCCGATGATCGCCAGCGCCCCGCCCGCCAATAAAGGCCAGCCGATCGCATCCCCCGTCAGCCACGCCCCGAACCCGATCGTCAGCAGCGGGGTCAGCAGGGTCAGCGGCACGATCAGGTTGGCATCATGGGCCTGCAACAGCTTGAAATAGGCCGAATGCGCGCCGATTGAAACGACCACACCGGCAAACACCACGCACCCGGCAATTGCCAGCGGCGCGGCGCGGATCGCGTCCAACTGCCCGGTTTCAAACGTGAATGTCACCGGCAGCATGATGGCGAATGATATCAGCGCCGCCCACGCCTGAAGCGCCACCGCGCCGATTGCGATGCGCTTCACAAACACCGATCCGAGCGACCCGATCAGCACGCCGCAAAAGGCCAGTGCCAGCCCCGCAAAGCTGCTGCCCTCAGCCGGTGAACCCATCGCAAGGCCCACCCCGCCCAGCGCCAGCGCCATCCCGATGCCGCGTCGCCAGCGCACCTGCTCGCCCAGAAAAAGCACCGCGAACAACACCGTCATCGGCGCACCGGCCAAGGTCACGACCCCTACCGCCGATGGGGTTGCGGATTGCAAACCCATGAATTGCAGCGCGAAACTGCCCCCGCTAATGGCAAAGCCGATCGCCAGCACCACTGGCAAACGTGCCGGGATCTGGCGCAGCAGGGGGAACAATACCACCAGCACAATGCCCGATCGCAGCACGGTGTAGAACAGCGGCGGCAGGCCCAGCGTGCTGACCGCGATCTTGCTGACCACGACATTCATCGCCCAGGCGACATTGCAGAACAGCAAGATCCCCAGCGCGGAGGCGGGCAGGTTGGCGGGCATCAGCGGGCGGTGTCGCCAAACACCTCATGCACCACCGCATCGGGCAGGCTGCCGCGCAATTCGTCGCGCCACACTGTCGCCGCCGCATCCGACGGCGCGCGCCAATCCCCACGCGGTGACAGCGCGCCTTGGGATGAGACTTTCGGCCCATTGGGCAGCGCCGAGCGTTTGAACTGCGAAAAGCCGAAGAACCGCGCGCAAAACTTGTCGAGCCAGTGCGCGATGGTCGCCAGCGAATATTCGCTGCGCCCCTCCGCCGGGAAGCCCGCAGGCCACAGCCCTTCCTCGCGCGCTTTCCACGCGTGCCACGCCAGAAACGCGACCTTGCCGGGCCGCTGGCCATAGCGGATCACGTGATGGAGGAAGAAATCGTTGAGTTCATACGGGCCAACCAGTTCCTCGGTCGATTGCACCGCGCCGTCCGCTCCCGGTGGCACCAGTTCGGGCGAAATCTCGGTATCCAGCACCGCGCCGAGCACTTCGCCGCAGGCATCGGTGAATTGCCCGGTCTGGATAACCCAGCGGATCAGATACTGGATTAGCGTTTTGGGAACGCCCGAATTGACCGCGTAATGGCTCATGTGATCGCCCACGCCATAGGTGCACCAGCCCAGCGCCAACTCGCTGAGGTCGCCGGTGCCGATAACAAAACCGCCATGCTGCCCCGCCAGCCGGAACAGATAATCGGTGCGCAGGCCCGCCTGCACGTTTTCAAAGGTCACATCATGCACCGGCTCGCCCTGCGCAAAGGCGTGGCCGATATCCTCGAGCATTCGCCGCGCGGCAGGGGTAATGTCGATCTCGCCCGCGGTAATTTCCATCGCTGCCATCAGCCGGTGGGCATTCCCCTTGGTGTGATCCGAGGTGCCGAAACCGGGCATGGTATAACCGCGAATGGTGGTGCGCGGCAGACCGAGCCGGTCGCACGCCTTGGCCGCCACGATCAGCGCGTGGGTGCTGTCCAGCCCGCCCGAAATGCCAATCACCAGGCTTTTCGCGCCCGTCGCCTCGATCCGCCGCATCAGCGCATCGACCTGAATATTGAACGCCTCGTAACAATCCTCGTCCAGCTTATCGGGCCGGTTGGGGACGAAGGGGAATCGCCGGATCTCACGGACAAGCCCGACATCGCCAGGCGCATAGGCGTGTTCGAACACGATCCGGCGATAGCTGTCTTCGGGGCGGCCCGCTGCCTCAGCCGCATCGGCAAAGGTCTGATTGCGCAGGCGTTCAGCAGCGATCCGGTCAGTGTCGATATCGGCCACGCACAGCTCGCCAGATCGGTCGAACCGCGCGCTTTGCGCCAGAAGGTCGCCCATTTCGTAGATCACGCCCTGCCCGTCCCACGCCAGATCGGTGGTGCTTTCGCCATGCCCGCTAGCCGAATAGACATAGGCGGCGATGGCGCGGCTGGCAGACGAGCGGCAGTGCAGATGGCGATCATCCGCGCGCCCGATGGTGACGGGCGAGGCCGAAAGGTTGCACAGGATCAGCGCGCCCGCCATCGCCGCCGTCATCCCCGGCGGGATCGGCGCCCAGAAATCCTCGCAGATTTCGACGCCGAACCGGAAGCCCGGCAGGTTCGCCGCAGCAAAGATCAGATCGGTGCCAAACGGCACTTCCTCCCCAGCCACCCCGATCCACAAATCGGTGCAACCGCGCCCGTGGGCAAAATGGCGCTTTTCATAAAACTCGCGGTAATTGGGCAGGAAGCTTTTGGGCACCACGCCCAGCACCTGCCCGCCCGCGATCACCACGGCGCAATTATACAGCTTGTCCGCACGGCGCAGCGGTGCGCCCACCACCAGCACCGGGTTGAGATCGGCCGAAGCCGCGACCACCTCGGCCAGCGCCTGCTCCACCCGCTCGATCAGCGCGTGTTGCAGCAGCAGATCGTCGATCGCGTAAGATGACAGTGTGAGTTCGGGGAACACCACCAGATCAACGCCCGCCGCGTGCGCCTTCTCCGCCTCGGCCAGCACGCCTGCGGTGTTATAGGCGACATCAGCCGGGCGGCTGCACGGGGTCGCGGTGGCCACGCGAACAAAGCCGTGTTCGTGCATATCGAAAAAGGGGTGCGAGTTATCGCTCATGGTTCGCGCGCGCTCCGGATGGCTGTCGCACCGGCTCTAGCGGGGAATCCCCGGCGTTCCTAGCGATGCGATAAAAGTCCTGCTTTGCGCCCCACAAGCCATTCGATTGCACCGATATGCTTGCACCTTGATCGGCCAAGGCGCAAATGTTGCCGCAACAACAACAGGAGCCGCAATCATGGCCGACGCCACCTATACCCCGCCCGCTGTCTGGAACGCCGATACGGTTTCGGGCGGACGCTTCGCCAGCATCAACCGCCCGACCGCGGGCGCGCGTGAGGAACGCGATTTGCCGGTGGGGGAGCACCCCTTCCAGCTCTATTCGCTCGCCACGCCCAACGGGGTGAAGGTGACGGTAATGCTCGAAGAACTGATCGAAGCCGGACACGCGGGCGCGGAATATGATGCATGGACGGTCAATATCGGCAGCGGCGACCAGTTCACCAGCGGGTTTGTCGCCGCGAACCCCAATTCCAAAATCCCCGCCTTGATCGATCGTAGCGGGCCGCAGCCGTTCCGGGTATTTGAAAGCGGGGCGATTCTGGTGCACCTCGCCGAAAAATTCGGCGCCTTCCTGCCCACCGATCCGCAGGCCCGCGCCGAAGTGCTCAGCTGGGTGTTCTGGCAGGTTGGCACCGGCCCGTTCATCGGGGGTGGGTTTGGCCATTTCTACGCCTATGCTCCGGAAAAATACGAATATCCGATCAACCGCTATGCAATGGAAACCAAGCGGATTTTCGATGTCGCAGATAAACGGCTCGGCGAAACCCGCTTCCTGGCGGGCGATGAATATACCATCGCGGATATCGCCAATTTCCCGTGGCTTGCGCCCTTTACCACTGGCGAAATCTACAACGACGCCAAGACCTTTCTCAGCATCGACGAATACAAAAACGTCGGCCGCTGGGTAAATGACATCTATGCGCGCCCCGCTGTCAAACGCGGGCGAATCGTCAACAAGGTGTGGGGCGATGAGGATACCCAGCTAGTAGAACGCCATTCAGCCGCAGATTTCATCGGCAAGCGGCTGGGATAGCCGGATCAGAAAGGGGGCAAACAGCCACGTTCGCCCCCTTCACATCCTGATCGGACACGCTATAGAGCGCCGCTCTTGCTGGGGTGTAGCCAAGCGGTAAGGCACCGGTTTTTGGTACCGGCATGCGCAGGTTCGAATCCTGCCACCCCAGCCATCAGCAGTAGCAGACAGTCGTGATAGCCCGCCAGCATGGGCGCATTCGAACGTGACGTCACATCGCGCGAATCATCGCGATAGCCTCTGCGCTGTCCCATTCGTAAGCGCCCGTCACCCGCAACACTTCTCGCCCCTGCGCATCGAACAGGATCGTCAGCGGCAGCAGGCCTTCGGGCGAAAACTGCGCCGACATCTGCGCATCGGGATCGAGCCACGGTTCGAGCCGGGCAAAGCCTTGCTGCGCAAAGAACGGCGTCACCGCATCGGCCCCGCGCAGATCCTGGCTGATGGTGATGACCCTGACCTCGCCCTCCAGTTCACCCGCGAGCGCGTCGAGCTGCGGCATTTCCACCACGCAGGGCGCGCACCATGTCGCCCACAGGTTGATCAGCACCGGGCCATCTTGCGCCGCCAGATCAAGCACCGCGCCTGCCGGGTCGGTAAATTGCATCGCCGGAAGCGGGCTTCCGGCAAAGCTGCGCACCACCGTGCCAGCGGGCGCGGAATTGACTTCGCGCGCGCCCGGTTGCGCTGGCGCGTCGGCGGCCCTATCGCAAGCCCCCAGCAGCAGGAGCGGAATTGCGAGAATGAGCGACGAGCGGGACATGACAGGCTCCGATAATGGTGCAGCAAACGCGATGTGGGGCGGGCGTTTCGCCGCTGGCCCTAGCGCGATCATGCGCGAAATCAACGCCTCGATCCCGTTCGACAAAGCGCTGTGGCAACAGGACATCGCCGCGTCCAAAGCCCACGTCGCCATGCTGGGCGCGCAAGGGATTGTTTCGTCTGAGGATGCCGCCACGATCAGCGCGGGGCTGGATATAGTCGCCGCCGAATATGCCGCCAACGGCGCGCCCGAGGATTGGGATCTCGAAGACATCCACATGACCACCGAAGCGCGGCTGGCCGAATTGGTCGGCGCGGTTGCGGGTCGCTTGCACACCGCGCGCAGCCGCAACGATCAGGTGGCGACCGATTTCCGCCTGTGGGTGCGCGATGCGATTGACCAGATGGACGCAGGGCTGGCGGGATTGCAAACCGCGCTTGTCACCCGCGCGGGCGAGCACGCCGACAGCATCATGCCCGGCTTCACCCACCTGCAAACCGCGCAGCCGGTAACGCTGGGCCACCATCTGATGGCCTATTTCGAAATGCTGCGGCGTGATCGTTCGCGGCTGTCCGATGCGCGCGCGCGGATGAACCAATCCCCGCTCGGTTCGGCAGCGCTGGCAGGCACCGGCTTTCCGATTGACCGCGATGCGACCGCGCAGGCGCTGGGGTTTGACGCGCCGACCGCCAATTCGCTGGACGCCGTATCCGACCGCGATTTCGCGCTCGATTTTCTCTACGCCTGCTCCACCTGCGCGCTGCACCTGTCGCGGCTGGCCGAAGAACTGATCCTGTGGGCAAGCCAGCCGTTCGGCTTCATCCGCCTGCCCGATAGCCTTTCGACCGGCTCATCAATCATGCCGCAAAAGAAAAACCCCGATGCCGCCGAACTGGTGCGTGGGCATTCGGGCCGGGTGATCGGCGCGCTGACCAGCCTGATGATCACCATGAAAGGCCTGCCGCTCGCCTATTCCAAGGATATGCAGGACGATAAGCCCCCGGTGTTCGAGGCCGCCAGCCTGATGGCGCTGAGCATCGCGGCGATGACGGGGATGATTGCGCAAAGCACCTTCAACACCGCCCGGATGCGCGCGGCGGCCGAGCTTGGCTATGCCACCGCCACCGATCTGGCCGATTGGCTGGTGCGCGCAGCCGGCATTCCGTTTCGTGAGGCGCACCATATTACCGGCGCTGCGGTAAAGCTGGCGGAAAGCCGGGGCGCGGCGCTCGATGCGCTTTCGCTGGCTGATTTACAGGCGATTGATGCGCGGATCGATCAAAGCGTCTATGCTGCGCTGTCGGTTGATGCCTCGGTCGCGGCGCGTGCCTCCTATGGCGGAACCGCGCCCGATCAGGTTCGGTTGCAGGTGGCCCGCGCGCGCGCTGCGCTGGGGATGGAGGAATGATGCGGATCGCGATTTTCATCGGGCTCGCCGCCCTGCTCGCCGGATGCGGCACCCCTGCACCGCTGACCCCGCCCCAAGGCGCAACCCTGCCGACCGCTCCTTACGGCGCGCTTACCAAGCCAACCGCCGAAGAACTGCTGCGCCGCGATGCGCTCGCCGCGCCCGAACGCAGCGTGGAACTGCGCCGCCGATCAGAAGAACGGCAGGACGACCCCTTCGATCTCCCCCCCGAATAAAGCGAACCCGATGGACCATTTTGCGATTTCGAACGGTGTGATGCACGCCGAAAACGTGCCGCTGCCACAGATTGCCGATGCGGTCGGCACCCCGGTCTATGTCTATTCGCGCGCCACGCTGGAACGCCACGCGCGGGTGTTTCGCGAGGCGCTGGCGGATGTGCCTGATAAGCTGATCGCGTTCGCGGTCAAATCCAACCCCAACCTCGCGGTGCTCAAGGTGCTGGAGCGTTGCGGTATGGGCGCCGACGTGGTGTCTGTGGGCGAAATGCGCCGGGCGCTTGCAGCGGGAATCGCGCCCGACATGATTGTGTTCTCAGGCGTGGGCAAGACCGCCGCCGAGATGATCGCCGCGCTCGACGCCGGGATCGGGCAGTTCAATATCGAAAGCGAGGAAGAGGGCTTAGAGCTTGCCGAAATCGCTGCCGCCAAGGGTGTGACGGCGCAATGCACGCTGCGCATCAATCCCGATGTCGATGCGGGCACCCATGACAAGATTTCGACCGGCAAGGCCGATAACAAATTCGGCGTTCCGATCAGCGAAGCAGGCCAGATTTTCGGCAAGCTGGCGGGCCTGCCGGGGGTAAACCTGCGCGGGGTGGCGGTGCATATTGGCAGCCAACTGGCTGATCTTGCTCCGCTTGAGGCCGCATTTGAAAAGCTTGGCGCGCTGGTTGCGGCGCTGCGCGGCGCGGGGCATACGATTACCCATGTCGACCTTGGCGGCGGGCTTGGCGTGCCTTACCGGGTGGGCGAAGTGCTGCCTCAGCCTGCCGAATACGGCGCGATGGTGGCGCGGGTGACGCGGGACTGGGGGGTCAAGCTGATCTTTGAACCGGGGCGGGTGATCGCGGGCAATGCCGGGGTGCTGTTGACGCGGGTGGTGCGGGTGAAGCGCGGGATCAATGATCCCTTCGTGATCGTCGATGCGGCGATGAATGATCTCGCCCGCCCGGCGCTTTACGGGGCCTATCACCATTTCGAGGCGGTGGAGCCTTCGGGCGCGCGGATGACCGCCAATATCGTCGGCCCGATCTGCGAAACCGGCGATACCTTTGCGATGGGGCGCGAATGCGACAAGTTGGATGCGGGCGATCTGGCGGTGTTCCGCACCGCGGGCGCTTACGGCGCAACCATGGCGTCATCCTACAATTCGCGCGGCTTTGTGGCCGAAGTGCTGGTGGATGGCGACAGGTTCGCGGTGGTGGCCGACCGGATCGAAGCGGGCGCGATCATGGATGCCGAACGCGTGCCCGAATGGCTCGCCTGAGCCGCCAATGAGCACAATCGCCAGCCTGCCGCTGTTCCACCAGATCACCGGGCAAAATGTGCTGGTGCTGGGCGAAGGGCCGGCTGCCGAACCGAAACGGCGGCTGGTGGAACGGGCTGGCGGGGTGGTGGTGGATGATCTGGCACGGGCGGTTGATGAAGGGGTGCGAATCGCCTTTATCGCCTATGATGATGCCCGTGCCTGCGAGGTTGCAGCGATCAATGCACGCTGCGCCGGAATGTTGGTCAATGTCGTCGACCGGCCAGAATTATGCGATTTTACAACACCTTCCATCCTTGATCGCAGCCCCTTGCTGGTCGCGATTGGCACGGGCGGCGCGTCTGCCGGGCTGGCGAAACACGTAAGGCTGCGGCTGGAGCGGGTGTTGCCCGCGACGCTGGGGCTGCTAGCGCGGGCGCTGGAGGCGGCACGTCCGGCGCTGCGGCGGCGCTTCCCTGACGGGGCCGAACGGCGGCGCGCGGTGGATGCGGCCTTGCGGGAGGGCTGCGCGCTTGACCCGCTAAATACGCAATCTTTTGAGCGGGTTGAGGCGTGGCTGGCTGGCGAGGCTGAGGCTCAGACGGGAGCGATTTTTGACCTCACGCTCACCAGCGCAGACCCCGACGACCTGACCCTGCGGCAGGCGCGATGGCTGGGCGAAGCGGATGTGTTGGTACTGGACGGCGCGGTGCCGCCAGCCATTCTGGCCCGTGCCCGCGCCGATGCTGCGCGGCGGATGTTGGGCGCAAATGAGGGGGGTCAAGCGGGGGTCAAGCAGGAGTCTGGGCCGACCAAGCAGGGGTCAAGACGGGGCAAGGCAGGGTCTAGAACGGGCAAGGAGGGGTCTAGCCTTGCGAGCCTCGATTCAACCGCCAATTTTCAGGCTGACAACGCCCACCCAACCGGCCTCACCCTGATTCTGCGTTGGCGCCCCGATCTGTTGGACGATGCCTAAGTCGCCAATTCAACCGGCGTGCGAAGCTGTGCGAAATAGCCCGCCATCGCAGTGATCGCCTTGTCGCTCAGCGCGATGAACGCCCGCCGCTTGTCCGCCGGATCGGGCACCCGCATGAAAATGCCGCTTTCAACCATCTGCGTCAGCCAGCGCAGCGCGGTGGTCGCCGGAACGCCCGCTGCGATACATAGCGAAGTGACCGAGACCTGCGCCCCTTCACCATGCGCGGCGGTGAGATCGAGCAGCATGTCCCACGCCGGATCGCCGAACAGTGCCGGATCGAAAAACTGCCCACGCGCCTGACGGTTGGCAATAATCTGCCGCACCATGCGCGGATCGGGCAGCGCCGCCTGCCCCCGCGCTTCGCCAAAGCCATGCGCGCTTTCCTGCGGGTGAAAATCACGCTTCAATTCACCAAGCCCGCCCGCGCCCTTAGATGGCGGCGCTGTGTGGGATATCCGATCGAGCGAATGGGCAATCGCTTCGACCTGCTGCGACAGGCGCAGCAGGGCCACGCGGTCTTCCTCCCCCATTTCGCGCACCCGCGCCGCGACCGCTTCGCCCATCACCCGGCCCACCGCAATCAGGCGTTCAGCGCGGCTGGGCGACACCAGAATCTGCGGCGCGGATTGATCCAGCACCGCAAACACATAATCCAGCCCCGCCATATTGGTCGCCGCGATCAGTTTCGCCCCTGTCCGCGCTACCCGCGTATCAAGCATCTTCAGCCCATCCAGCATCGCCCCATCCAGCCCGTGCGGGCCATCTGCCGGGCAATGGACCACCTTTACATTACCAAGCAGCGCTATCGGCCCATCGATCAGCGCGGCCACCGATCCGCCGTCGATGCTGCGGAACCCTGCTTCACCCAGATCAGCGGCAATCTGCGCCCGCACACCCGCATCACCGCCATAAATCGTCACCCTTGCGGGCGGCCCGGCGGCATCGCGGGCGCTGTCATAGGAAAAATCAGCTTGTTTCGAAACGTCGTTCGACATGGGTGCGACTCCAACGATGTCAGAACAAGAATAGAACAAAATCAATTCAGGTCAAGAATTTCACCCCCACCCACCGATTTCGGGCAGCCCGGATTGAACCTTTCCGTGGCTGTGAGAGACTACTGTTGTGATGAACAATTCTCCCCACCCTGACCCCGCCCCCAATTCCGGCGCGATTTTTGACGAATTGCTGGTGCTGCTGGTGGCGCAGGGTGATGGCCGCGCGATGGAGCGGCTCCATGCGCGCTGGAACCCGCGGCTGGCGCGTGCGGCGCTGCGCTATACCGGCGATGCCGAAATCGCGCGCGATCTGGTGCAGGAATGCTGGATCGGGATCTGGAAAGGTATCACCCGGCTGCGCGATCCGGCACGGTTTCGCAGCTATGCCTTTGGCGTGCTGCACCGCAAGGGCGCGGATTTCCTGCGCGCCGCGATCCGCGAGCGTGCCAGGGAGTCCGGCCATGCGCTGGATGATCAATCCGAACCGCCCGCCGCGCCCCAGCAGGGTGACAGCATCGCGTTGCAGCAGGCCTTTGGCGCGCTGCCGCCCGATCAGCGGTTCGCCGCCCATCTGTATTTTGTCGAGGGCCTGACCCTGCGCGAAATCGCCGACGCCGCAGGCATTGCTGAAGGCACCGCCAAAAGCCGCCTGTTCCACGCCCGCCGCAAATTGAAGGTTGCACTGGGCGAATCCCAACCCGAACCTACCCACGGAGACACACTATGAATAGCAATGACCAACGGATCGCCGCCGCGCTTGATGCCGACGATCACGCCTTCCTCGCCAGCCTCGATTCGGATCGCGGCATGTTCCAGCAAATCGGCGACAGCTGGAAAGGGCCGCTGGGCGGCTGGGCCAAGCTGGGCTTTGTGTTCGCCATCGCCATCGGCCTGGGGCTTGCCTATTGCATCTATCGCGCAGTGACCGCCGAAGGCACCGATGCCATCCTTGGCTGGGGGCTGAGTTCGCTCGCGCTGCTGATCATGCAGGGCTTTCTGAAGCAATGGATGTTCGAGCGGGTGAATATGCTGACCGTGCTGCGCGAAGTGAAGCGGTTGCAGGTGCAGATCGCGATGCTGAACGAAAAGGATCGCTGATCGCGGGTCAGGGCCTGATTTCGATCACCGTGCCATCGGGCACGATCCGCCACAGCTCCTCAATCTCAGCATTGGAGAACGCGATGCAGCCATTGGTCCAATCGCCCGGCATCCGGCCCATCGGCAGCGCGTTAGGCTGCCCGTGGAGGAAGATTTCGCCGCCGGGCGATCGGCCATAGGCCTGCGCAAAGGCGCGGTCAGCGGGCGCGGGGTATGATATTTTGAGGCTGAGGTGAAACGCGCTGGCGGGATTGCGCGTTTCGATCACATAGCGGCCTTCGGGCGTGCGTTCGTCGCCTTCGAACTGCTTGTGCCCCTGCGGCTGACCGCCGAATTGCAAGCCGCGCCAGACCTTGACCGGCTGGCCGCCTGCATAGCCGATCATCAGCCGTTCGGATTTGTCGACCAGCAGGTAATCAACATAAGTAAAGGCGCGTTGCGGCGCGATCTGATCGCCGCTGCGCGCCCATAAAGGCACCGCCGACGGCAGCGCCCCCGCGCAGGCGGCAAGGGCAAGGACAGCAAGGGCAGCGCGGCGGATCATCCGGGCAGGATAACCCCGCAACGCCCCGGCGATCAATCCACAAACGGATCCCGCATCAAAATCGTGTCGTCCCGCTCGGGCGAGGTTGACACCAGCGCCACCGGGCATTCGATCAATTCCTGAATCCGCTGGATATACTTGATCGCGTTGGCGGGCAGATCGGCATAAGAACGCGCGCCCGCTGTGCTCTCGCTCCAACCGGGCATATCTTCGTAAATCGGTTCGCATTCGGCCTGATCGGCGGCGTGGCTGGGCAGGTAATCATACACCTTCCCGCGCAGCCGGTACCCGGTGCAGATGCTGACCCGCTCCATCCCGTCGAGCACGTCGATCTTGGTCAGCGCAATCCCGGTGACGCCCGAAATCGCGCAGGATTGGCGCACCAGCACCGCATCGAACCAGCCAACGCGCCGCTTGCGCCCGGTGACGGTGCCGAATTCGTGGCCGCGTTCGCCCAGCCTTTGGCCGATATCGTCCTCCAACTCGGTCGGGAACGGGCCAGAGCCGACGCGGGTTGTGTAGGCTTTGACGATCCCCAGCACAAAACCGGTCGAATTGGGGCCAAGCCCACTGCCGCTGGCCGCGGTGCCGCTGACGGTGTTGGACGATGTGACAAACGGATAGGTGCCGTGATCGACATCGAGCAGCACCCCTTGAGCGCCTTCAAACAGGATTTTCGCGCCCGCGCGGCGCACCTTTTTCAACCGTTTCCACACCGGCTGGGCAAAGCGCAGCACAAACGGCGCGATTTCACGCAATTCTTCCAGCAGCGCAGGCCGATCAACCGGCGGCTGGCCGAACCCTGCGAGCAAGGCATCGTGATGCGCGCACAGCCGGTCAAGCTGCGGGTCGAGCGAATCGAGATGCGCCAGATCGCACACCCGGATCGCGCGGCGGCCAACCTTGTCTTCATACGCCGGGCCGATCCCGCGCCCGGTGGTGCCGATCTTGCCCTTGCCCGCCGCAGTCTCTCGCAAGCCATCCAGATCGCGGTGCAGCGGCAGGATCAGCGGGCAGTTGTCCGCCACCGCCAGGTTCTCGTCAGTGATCGCAATGCCCTGGCCTTCGAGCTTCTTCACCTCGTCGCGCAGCGCCCACGGATCGAGCACCACGCCATTGCCGATCACCGACAGCGTGCCCGACACGATCCCCGAAGGCAGCAGGCTGAGTTTATAGGTCGTGCCGTCAATCACCAGCGTATGCCCGGCATTGTGCCCGCCCTGAAAGCGCACGACCACGTCGGCGCGGCTGGCGAGCCAGTCGACAATCTTGCCCTTGCCTTCATCGCCCCACTGGGCGCCGATCACGGTGACGTTGGCCATGTTTATCCTTAGCTGATGGCGGTCTGGTTGGTGGCGCTTGGCCGGGCAGGCGCGTAGGCGTTTGAAGGCGGCAGGGCAAGCGCGCGCAGGCCAAATGCGAAGGCCAATGACGAAGGCCAATGACGAAGGGTTATGGCGGTTGCGCCGTTGGGAACGCATAAGCCACCTGTGAGGAACTGCGATGAACACTTCCGCCAAAGCCATGATAGCCGTTGCCGCCGCCGCTGTGCTGGCGGCCCCGATCCTTGCCCATCCACGCGCGGGCGCACGCCTGCCTGCCGACTGCCGCGAGGAAATTGCCGCGCTGTGCGCGCAGAACGGGCAGCGTGATCGGGCGCAAATGCGCACCTGCCTGCGTGAAAAGGCTGGTGAATTGTCGGAAACCTGCCGCACCGCTTTGCGCGAACGGATGCAGGCACGCGGCGGGCGTGATGGTGCGGCGCGGCACAGCGGCGTCATGGCGCCAATCAACGCTCCTGCCCCGCAAACGCTATCTTATGGCAGCGATCCGTTGCAGGCGCTGGATCTGTGGGTGCCAGAAGGTGCCAAATCCGCGAGGTGGGTCATAAAGGACTTGACAGCATCAAACACAACTTCGGCCTGAGCCTCGGTGTAGGTTGTTTTGGGGTGCATGGTGTCGTTCCGCCAAGCCTGTTTCACATGATATAAATGCGTGTGGCAAGCTGACCATGCATCGCGATCCGCACCTTTTGGCATTTTCTGGATTTCGGCATCAATATCCGAGAGGATGAACCCCCAAACTTTAGATTCAGGATTATCGCGGCCCAGCAACTGAGCCATTCTTTGAACCGCCAGTTCCATTGCGCGCATCAAGTGAAAAACGACTGCGGTGGGCCGTTGTAGAGCAAGGCATTTAGCTGCTTCTGAAATCTCTTCGCTTGAGGTGGGAAAAACATCCTCCACTCGATGGCCAAACGGCGGGTCTTCGTTGTTCAGATAATGAGCGTGCTTCGTTCCCATGACCAAAACCAACCTAGATTGCATCTGGGTGGAAAAATTCATCCGTACCATTTGGAGAGTCCACGATAGTCGCTCAGTGTCACTCTTTGAAAGCGAAACAATGCCTCCAACATCGCCAAAGCCGCGCTCCCAGAGATTTATTGCATAGCGCAACGATTCTTGCGTTGCATCCAAGCTAAGTTCAGAAGCAATGCGCTCAATGTCCTCCAGATCGTCTCTTAGCGTTTGCCAAGGGAACGGCATAAACTGGATATTTAACTCGGTAGCATTTTCTTGAATCTCATGCAGCATCGCGATCATCTGGCCAATGTTTGCGAAGGCTGCAAATGTGCGTCCGGTTATTGATGCGATCATATACCAGAGGTTCCAAATTCGCTTTAAGGCGTTCCTTTAACACCTTACAACCGACTTAGGTATGCCAAGTGAAATAACACTTCTTAATGACGGCGAAAAGGCCAGCCAAGCCCCGGCTCGGGGGCCGGGGCGACGATAACTTCAAAGTTCGCGAACCCCGCCTTCGTCCAGCACAAACCCGCAGCCCAGTGCGCGCGCATCCTCATCCTCGGCCAGCCCCGCGACCGTGCGCCAGCCCTGCGCGCGCAGCGCCGCCGCCGCCGCGCGGTCATGGCCCAGCGGCAGATAGACCATCCGCGCCGCTTCGGGCTGCGGCGCGGCCTCGGCCAGCCGATCAAGATAGAGCGTAAACCCGGTTGCAGGTTCATTGCTCCCCGCGATCCGGTAAGTGCCGCCCCGCCCCGCCGCACGGCGCAACCCATCGGCATAGAGCGTGAACCCGAACCATGACTGGTATTCGAACCCGTGGCGTTCGGTCGGGTCGAGCGTGATGCGGGCCGCATCACCCACCGCCGCTGCAATCGCCGCCAACCCATCGAGCCGCGATTTGAGCGCCCCGCCCGCGTCCACTTCGCGCAAAGCCGCCAGCGCCGTGGCAAACGGCCCGGTGGCATAGAGCAACGGCAGATAGGCCTCACCGCCCGCCGCCTTCAATCCGCCCGCATCCTTGGTATCCAGCTCGCGCCGCACCGCTTCGATGCTGTCGGGCGCGAGAGGCAGGGCGTGGGCGCTCAGCGTATCGACCAGATCAGGCAGCGTGAAATCGACCGAAATCCCGGTCAGCCCGGCGGCCTTCAGCGCCTCAACCGCCAGCATCACCGCCTCGCTTGCGGCGGCAACACTATCCGCGCCGATCAGTTCGGCGCCCAATTGCAGGCGTTCACGCGCGGGATCGAGCTGGCTCGCCTTGATCACCACCGTATCGCCGCAATAGGCGAGCCGCAGCGGGCGCGCGGCACCCGCAAGGCTGGTCGCCGCAATCCGCCCGACCTGCGGGGTGATATCGCTGCGCAGCGCCAGCGTCCGCAGGCTCGCCGGATCGACGAAGCGGAACATCGAGCGCCCTTCACCCTTGGCGATACCTACCATCCGCCCTGCCAACGAGGCTTCGAATTCGAGCAGCGGCGGGCGCACCCGGTCATAGCCGTGGGCATCGAGCACAGCGAGGCAGGCGCGCATCGCCGCCGTAATCCGCGCCGCTTCGGGCGGCAGGCGGTCTTCGAGGCCTTCGGGGAGGAGATCGTTGGGTTTGGTCATTTTCACTCGTACGTCATCCCGGCGCAGGCCGGGAACCAGCCCGCCCCGCGCTTCTGGGCCCCGGCCTTCGCCGGGGTGACGATGAAATGCAAGCCTTCCCTAAAACCCCAGCGCCTTGACCAGCTTCACCCCGTCAAGCGCTTCGGCCTCGGCCACCACGTCCGGCGTCAGGGCTTCGTCAAGGCTGAGCAGCAGCACCGCTTCCCCGCCCGCTTCGCGTCGGCCAAGGTTGAAAGTGCCGATATTGATACCGCGCGCACCCAGCAACGTGCCGATCCGGCCAATGAAGCCCGGCTTGTCGTCGTTGACGATGTAGAGCATGTGCCCGGACAGATCAGCTTCGATCCCGATCCCGAAAATTTCGACCAGACGCGGCGCTTCATTGCCGAACAGCGTGCCCGCAACCGAACGCTGCCCCTGCGCGGTGTCCACCGTCACCCGGATCAGCGTGTTGTACGCGCCATCGCGTTCGTGGCGGATTTCGCTGACATCCAGCCCGCGCTCTTTCGCCAGAAACGGCGCGTTGACCATGTTCACCGTGTCGGAATATTGCCGCATCAACCCCGCCAGCACCGCCGCCGTGATCGGCTTGCCATTCAATTCCGCCGCCGCGCCTTCGCGTTCGATGCTGATGCGGGTGAGGTTGCCGTGGGCAAGCTGACCGACCAGACTGCCCAGCTTTTCCGCCAGCGCCATATAGGGGCGCAGCTTGGGCGCTTCTTCCGCCGACAGGCTCGGCATGTTGAGCGCGTTGGTGACACCGCCGTTGACCAGATAGTCGGCCATCTGTTCGGCCACCTGCAAGGCGACATTGACCTGCGCTTCGGTGGTCGATGCGCCAAGATGCGGGGTGCAGATGAAATTGGGCGCGCCGAATAGCGGGTTTTCCTTGGCCGGTTCAACCGCGAACACATCGAGCGCCGCGCCCGCGACCTGACCGCTTTCGAGGCAATCCTTCAACGCCGCTTCGTCGATCAACCCGCCGCGCGCGCAGTTGATGATGCGAATGCCCTTTTTGGCGTTTTCCAGCCGATCACGATTGAGGATATTGCGCGTCTCGTCGGTCAAGGGCGTGTGCAGCGTGACAAAATCGGCGCGGCTCAGCAGCGTGTCGAGATCGACCTTTTCCACGCCCATTTCGACCGCGCGGTCTTCGGTCAGGAAGGGATCATAGGCGACCACTTTCATGCGCAGGCCCAGCGCGCGTGATGCGACGATCGACCCGATATTGCCCGCGCCGATCAGGCCCAGCGTCTTGCCGGTCAGTTCCACGCCCATGAACCCGCTTTTGGGCCATTCGCCCGCCTGCGTCTTCGCGTTGGCTTCGGGCAATTGCCGCGCGAGCGCGAACATCAGCGCAATCGCGTGTTCGGCGGTGGTGATCGAATTGCCGAACGGGGTGTTCATCACCACCACGCCCTTGCCGCTGGCATAGGGAATATCGACGTTGTCGACGCCAATCCCGGCGCGGCCGATCACTTTCAGATTGGTGGCGGCATCAAGGATCGCCGCCGTCACCTTGGTCGACGAACGGATCGCAAGGCCATCATATTCGCCGATGCGCGCGATCAATTGTTCGGGCGTTTCGCCGGTGATCACATCGACATCGCAGCCACGCTCTTCAAAAATGCGCGCGGCGTTGGGGTCCATCTTGTCGGAAATGAGAACACGGGGTTTGGTTTGGGCATTGGTCATGGGAAATACCTTACACTCGTCATCCCGGACTTGATCCGGGATCCCGCTTCGCTTGCGGGAGGGATATAGAGAAGCGGGACCCCGGCTCGGGGCCGGGGCGACGCAAAGACTAACGGCAGCTATCAGCCGTTCTTGACGCTTTCATAGGCCCACTCGATCCACGGCAGCAGACGTTTCACGTCCTCCTGCTCCACGGTCGAACCGCACCAGATGCGCAAGGATGGCGGTGCATCGCGGTAGCCGTTGAAATCGAAGCCGACATTGCGGTCTTCGAGCAGCTTGACGATTTTCTTGGGCACCGCGGCCTGATCTTCGGGCGACAGGTTGTCATACCACTCGCCCTGAAACACCATGCACACACCGGTGTTGGTCTGCTGCGCCGGGTCGGACGCCATGTTGCGCAGCCACGGGGTCGCCTCGATCCAGTCTTTCACGATTCCGGCATTGGCATTGGCCCGCTCGACCAGCGCCTTGCGCCCGCCGATGCTCTTGGCCCATTCCAGCGCCGCGATATAATCCTCGGTCGCCAGCATCGACGGGGTGTTGATCGTCTCCCCCGCGAAGATGCCGAGGTTGAGCTTGTCGCCCTTTTTCATGCGGAACAATTTGGGCAGCGGCCACGGCGGATCGTAGCTTTCGATCCGGGCGACGGCTTTGGGCGACAGGATCAGCATCCCGTGCTGCGCCTCGCTGCCCATCACCTTCTGCCACGAATAGGTCGTCGCATCCAGCTTCGACCAGTCCATTTCCTGCGCGAAGATCGCGCTGGTGGCGTCGTTGATGGTGATCCCTTCGCGGCCCGGCTCAAGCCAGTCGGTGTTCGGGATCATCGCGCCGCTGGTGGTGCCGTTCCAGGTGAACACCACGTCGTTGGCTTGCGGGATGGTGGTGAGATCGGGGATTTCGCCATAATCGGCGGTGAGGACTTGCAGGTTGGGCAGTTTGAGCTGCTTCACCGCGTCCTGAATCCAGACATTGCCAAAGCTTTCCCACGCGGCAACCGTCACCGGGCGCGCAGGGTCAAGCATCGCCCACATCGCCGCCTCGATAGCGCCGGTGTCGGACGCGGGCATGATGCCGATCAGGTAATCATCGGGAATGCCCAGCAGTTCGCGCGACAGATCAATCGCATATTTCAGCCGCGCCTTGCCCAGCGACGAGCGGTGCGAGCGACCTAGCGATTCAGTTTTGAGCTTATCCAGCGACCAGCCGGGGAATTTTGCCGTGGGGCCCGACGAAAAGAACGGGCGTTCAGGCTTAAGCGCAGGCTCGTGCATGAGCCCGCTTGCATACTCAGTCATGTATTCTCTCCTTGCAGAGAGCTCGCGCGGCGTTGGGACCGCGTGGCCCGCTGGCCGCTCTAATGGCGGCGCGAGCCAAGTCAATGAAGGATTTGCCAACCTCCCCGATCCGGCAGCCAATCCCCTCTCGCCAAGTGAACCGAATGTTACTAATCAGGCCGATCAATGGACACCTCCGATCTTCGTATTGCCCTGTTCAGCGGCAATTATAACTACACCCTCGACGGGGCGAATCAGGCGCTGAACCGCCTGGTCCGGTCGCTGCTCGGCAATGGCGCGGCGGTGCGCATTTATTCGCCCAAGGTCGCCAACCCCGATTTTGCCGCCACGGGTGATCTCGTCGGCCTGCCCAATGTGCCGATGCCGGTCAAAGGGCGCGGCGATTACCGGATGCCGACCCATCTGGGCGCGCGGGTAAAGCGTGATCTGGCTGAGTTTGCGCCCAATATCGTCCACCTGTCATCGCCCGACCCATCGGGCCACGCGGCGCTGCGCTGGGCTTTGGCGCATGATGTGCCGGTGCTCGCATCGGTGCACACCCGGTTTGAAACCTACCCGCGCTATTACAACATGGCGTTTCTGGAACCGCTGATCATCTATATGCTGCGGCGCTATTATCACCGCTGCGATGCCCTGGTCGCCCCGTCGCAGAGCATGATCGACGAATTACACGCGATGCGGATGCACGATGATATCGGGCTGTGGAGCCGGGGGGTGGATCGCACGATCTTCTCATCTGCCCGCCGTGACCCGGAATGGCGGCGCAGCATCGGGCTTGCCGATGATGATGTCGCTATCGTGTTTCTGGGCCGGTTGGTGATGGAAAAGGGGCTGGATGTCTTTGCCGAAACCATCGCCGAACTGCGCCGCCGCAAAGTTTCGCACAAGGTGATGGTGATCGGCGATGGCCCGGCGCGCGGCTGGTTCGAAGCGAACCTGCCCGGCGCGGCCTTCGTTGGCTTCAAGACCGGTGATGGTTTGGGCCAGGCGCTCGCCAGTGGGGACATATTCTTCAACCCGTCCGTCACCGAAACCTTTGGCAACGTCACCCTTGAAGCCATGGCGAGCGGGTTGCCGGTGGTGGCTGCGGGCGCGACCGGCAGCACCAGTCTGGTGGCAGAGGGCGTGACCGGACGGCTGGTGGCCCCATCGGGCAGCACCGATGCCGACGCAGCGGCCTTTGCCGATGCGATTGCCCCCTATTGCACCGACCGGGCGTTGCGTGCGGCCCACGGGGCGGCGGGCGAAACGCGGGCATCCGAATACAGCTGGGACGCGATCAACCAAGTGGTCGCCGATACCTATATCCGGGTGATAGAATCCCGCCGCGCGGCGCGGGCAAGCGCGGCGACGAAAGTGGCCTGACGGTTCGCCAAAGGCTGCGCTTTGCAACCCCTGCTTGGCGTTTGGGCTATCTCAGCACCCCTGCCAGCGCCATACGGCGGGCGTAGAACAGCAGAAACAGCGTCACCGCCCAGATCGCGACGTCAAGCGCGGGAGCCTGCATGCTTGGCGGAACCTCGACCAGCGCATAATTATAGAACGTGGTGCCGATCAGGCCGACCAGCGCGACCACCATGGCTGCAACCGCAAAACGCGAGCGCAGCAGCAGCAGCACCGACCCGGCCAACGCGCCCCACACACCCAGCGCCCACAGCCCATTGGCCCACACAGGATAGCTTTCCATGAAAGCGATCTGATCGAGCGTCATGCCCAGATCGGCCAGCTTGTCCAGCCGCGTCATGGTATAGCTCATCGCCCCCATCGCATTGAACAGCAGCGTGGCAATGCCCGCCAGCCACAGGTGCCACGGCGTTCGCACGCCGCCGATTGTCTCAGTGTTCACAGGCGTTCCCTCCCCCATCCGGTGCGACCCGAATGGAGGAAAGATACGCGCCTGCGACCTCGGGTGCAATCCGAGCCTAAATCCGCTCGATCCGCTTGGCCATTTCGTCGATCATGTCGACGATTTCGTTGATCGTGCGTTCGTCCAGCTTGCCGCTGACCGCGCGGTTTTTCAGCACGTTGGCAAGGTTGCCCATCGCCCTGAACAGATCGGGTGATCGCACCGTGTGCGCGCGCTCGGCATGGCGGCCCAGACGCCGCATCAGCGTATCGACCTCGTCCTTGCGTTCGTCGAGTTCGGCGCGGCCTGCGTCAGTCGCAGCGAAGGGCTTTTTCGCGCCCTCAGCCTCAGCCTCGGCAATCGCGCCTTCATCTTCCAGCAGTTGCAGCGTCGGATAGACTGCACCGGGACTGGGGGCATAGCCGCCGCCGGTCATTTCCTCGATCTGCTTGATCAGTTCATAACCGTGCGAAGGCTGCTCCGCGATCAGCGCCAGCAGCGCCAGCCGCAATTCGCCAGTGGCAAACATCCGCCCGCGCCGTTGGCGGCGACCACGCCGAGAGCCATCCTCGTCGTCTCCGGCCTCGTCGTTATCCCAGCGCCAGCCCATCTTCATGCGCGGGCCGGCGAAATTGCCCGCTGCATTGCTTGCCGCCATCATTGCGATGGCTTCGCCCAATTTGTCCCAGCCATTGCCGCGACCATATCTGTTCCAGCTCATTGCCCGTTCCTCCGTGCGTTGTGATACATCCAAGATATATCTTAGACCTATCTTGACAAGGGGCGCAGCGGTCGGCTGTTTCTTTTTCCGACCATGCGCCTATCACGCCCGATGAATGACTGATCTGTTCGGACAAGACGCACCTGAGCCATCATTGACCGCGGCGGCCGCCGATGCGCCGCTGGCCGACCGTTTGCGCCCCGCGACGCTGGCCGAGGTCGTCGGGCAGGAACATCTGACCGGCCCCGAAGGCGCCATCGGGCGGATGGTGGCGGCGGGGCGGCTTTCCAGCATGATCCTGTGGGGGCCGCCCGGCACCGGCAAGACCAGCATCGCCCGCCTGCTGGCCGACTCGGTGGGAATGCGCTTTGCCGCGATCAGCGCGGTGTTTTCGGGCGTGGCGGATTTGAAGAAAGCCTTTGCCGAGGCCGAGAAATTCGCGGGCGCGGGGCGCAAGACGCTGTTGTTCGTGGACGAGATTCACCGCTTCAACCGCGCGCAGCAGGATGGGTTCCTGCCGTTTGTCGAACGCGGGGTGGTGACATTGGTGGGCGCGACCACCGAGAATCCGAGCTTCGCGCTCAACGCCGCGCTGCTTTCCCGCGCGCAGGTGTTGGTGCTGAACCGGCTGGATCAAGGCGCGCTGGCGGCGCTGCTGGCGAAGGCGGAAAACCTCGAAGGCCCCCTCCCCCTCACGCCAGAGGCCCGCACCGCGTTGATCGCGCAGGCCGATGGCGACGGGCGGTTTGTGCTGGGGCAGGCCGAAACGCTTTATGCCGCCGGGCTTTCCGAGCCGCTCGACCCGCAGGCGCTGGGCGCGTTCCTGCAACGCCGCGTCGCGGTGTATGACAAGGACCGCGACGGGCATTACAACCTCATCTCCGCACTGCACAAAGCGGTGCGCGGGAGCGATCCGCAGGCCGCGCTCTATTACCTCGCGCGGATGCTGACCGCTGGCGAAGAACCGCTGTTCCTCGCCCGGCGGCTGGTGCGGATGGCGGTGGAGGATATCGGGCTGGCTGACCCCCACGCCCTGCCCCAATGCATGGCAGCGATGGAGGCTTACCGCTTCCTCGGCAGCCCCGAAGGCGAATTGGCGCTGGTGCAAGCGTGCCTCTATCTCGCCACCGCGCCCAAATCCAACGCCGCCTATCTGGCGCAGAAAGCCGCGTGGAAATCGGCCAAGGACACCGGCAGCCTGATGCCGCCGATGAACATCGTCAACCCGGCCACGGGGCTGATGGAAAGCCTCGGCTACGGCAAGGGCTATACCTATGATCACGACACGCCTGATGGTTTTTCGGGCGATGATTATTGGCCCGAAGGGATGGAACCGCAGGTGTTCTACACGCCCGTCGAACGCGGTTTCGAACGTGAGGTGAAGAAGCGGCTGGAGTACTGGGACAAGCTGCGCAGCGAGCGGCACAATGAAATGTGAGTCCCCGCGCAGGCGGGGATCTCGGGCGAGATTGCGCCGAGCCGCCGGAGGCTCCCGCCTGCGCGGGAGCGCACACTAGGTTTGCGCTTCTCCCACTTCCTCGCGATCGACTGGTCAGGCGCGAAAGGCCCGCGCCAGAAAGGCATCGCGCTCGCTGTTGCCTTGGCCGAGGGCGGGCCGCCCTTGCTGATCGCCCCACCCGATCCGAAAGGCTGGGCGCGCAGCGAAGTGCTGGCGCTGCTGTGCGATCTGCCCGGCGATAGTTTGGTCGGTCTCGACCTCGGCATCAGCCTGCCTTTCGCCGATGCAGGCGCGTTCTTTCCCGGGTGGGACGCCAGCCCCGGCGATGCACGCGCGCTGTGGGCCATGATCGACCGCCTGTGCGCCGGCGATCCCAACCTTGAGGCAGGCGGTTTCGTCACCCACGCCGAGGCCGCCCGCTATTTCCGCCACGGCAAGGATCATCAGGGCGACCGCTTCCACCTGCCCGGCGCAGCCACCCGCGAAGGGCGGTTCCGGGTGGCCGAGGCCGCGCAGCGGGCGCAGGGCGTGCGGCCGGTAAGCAATTTCAACCTCGTCGGCGCGGCGCAGGTCGGCAAATCGAGCCTCACCGGAATGCGGATGCTGCACCGCCTGGCTGGGCGCGTGCCGGTGTGGCCGGTCGATCCCTTGCCGGACAGCGGATCGGTGGTGACTGAAATCTACACCTCGCTTTCGGCGCGGCTTGGCGGGATGACCGGCGCGGCAACCAAGCTGCGGACTTACGAGGCGCTGAACAAGGCGCTCGATACGCTGGACACCGCCCCGGTGCAGGGCGCAGGCGCGATTGACGACCATGCCTCCGACGCCCTGATCACCGCCGCATGGCTGCGCCGCGTCCACGAAACCCGCGATCTGTGGCACCCGCCCAGCCTAACCCCGGCCATCGCCCACACCGAAGGCTGGACTTTCGGCGCGTTGTAAGATTAAGGCGCGTTCGGACAAGCCATGTGCCGGCTTAGCTCAGTTGGTAGAGCACCTGATTTGTAATCAGGGGGTCACGAGTTCGAATCTTGTAGCCGGCACCAGTTTCGATCAGAGAAAACCATCCGGGGGATGGTTTTCCATCGAAACTCCCGAGCGCAAGCGACGGGGCATCTCCCCAACCTCACGAACAAACCCTCTTGCCCACGGCCCCACCGCAAGTTGCTGTAACGTTTTTTCAATCCCGGCGGGGCTATAGGCCTGCTGGCGGGGTGAACCTTGCCTATGACCAAGGTCAGTGGCCGATACAGCAGTGCAGCCCACGCACGAATGACGACGTAAAAACAGGGACAGGCAATGGCACTGGGCTTCTTCAAATCCGTGCGCGGGCAGGCTGGGCAGGCGCAGGCCGATGTTCCCGCCCCGGCGCCATGTGACGCCCGGCCCGAACGCACGGCAGTGCTCAGTGACATAGAAGAACTTGGCGTCGGCATGTTCTGGGCGACCGATGCCGATGATCGCCTGACGTTCCTGTCGCAGCGCGCGCTCGAAGACCTTGGTCAGGATGGCGAATCCCTGATCGGCAAACCGATGGCACAGACGTTCCGCGATATCGATAACGAGCCGGGCGCCCCGACCCAGCGTTCCTTGTCGTTCAAGCTCAAGGCGCGGTCGAAGCTGGAAGAACAGATCGTCGCGTTCGAAGGCGGCCGCGGCACCACCCGTTGGTGGCGGCTGAATGGTCGGCCGCTGCTGGATACCACCGGCGAATTTCTCGGCTACCGCGGCAGCGCGGTCGATATTTCGGGCCAGTATTTCTACGAAACGCAGATCGCGCGGCAATCGCAGGTTGATGAGCTGACCGGGTTGGCCAACCGTCGGAAACTGAACGAACGGCTGACCGCAACCTTGGCCGCGTTCCGGGCCACCAAGCGCAGTTGCGCGCTGATGATGCTGGATCTCGATCGGTTCAAGCAGGTTAACGACACGATGGGCCACCCGGCGGGCGACGAATTGCTCAAACAGGTCGCGCAGCGTCTGACCGCTATCGTCAAGGATCGCGGCGAGGTCGGACGGTTGGGCGGCGATGAATTTCAGATCCTGCTGCCCGACATGGATGACCGCGGGATCCTGAGCGAACTGGCCAACCGGATCGTCCAGTCGGTGTCGCAGCCCTATCAGGTCAGTGGACGCCGCGCGATTATCGGCACGTCGGTGGGGATTGCGATTGCGCCTTATGACGGGATCGACACCGACGAACTGACAAGCGCGGCGGACATGGCGCTCTATTCCGCCAAAGGCACCAACGGCGGCACCTTCTGCTTTTTTACAACCGAACTGCGCGATGAAGCCTCGCGCACGGCGGTGCTGGGCGACCGCCTGCGCGATGCAGTGGACCGGGGCGACCTCACGCTCGCCTATCAGCCGCTGGTCGATCCGGTCACCAACGAGGTCAAATGTTTTGAGGCGCTGTTGCGCTGGCATGACGCCGAACAGGGGGTGATTTCCCCAACGCAATTCATCCCGATTGCGGAAAATGACGATCTGATAATCAGAATCGGAGACATGGCACTGCGCCAGGCCTGCATCGACGCGATGGCATGGCCCGAGGCAATCAAGGTCGCGGTGAATGTCTCTGCCAAGCAGTTCGTTCGGGCTGGGTTCCGCAATACAATCGCCGCTGCGCTCGAAGTGTCCGGTCTGTCACCATCGCGGCTGGAGCTGGAAATCACCGAAAGCGTGTTTGTGGGTGATCTGGAAACAGTGGACGCGATCTTCCGCGATCTCAAAAAGCTGGGGGTGCGGTTGGCGTTGGATGATTTCGGAACCGGTTATTCATCGCTCGGCTATCTCAAGCACGGGCATTTCGACAAGCTCAAGATCGACCAGAGCTTCGTGCGCGGCTGCACCGAAAATGGCGATACCAACCCGGCGATCATCACCGCCATCGTTGCGCTGGCCAAGGCGCTGGGCATGGAAACCGTCGCCGAAGGGGTCGAGGCAATGGACGAGCTTGACCTGGTGAAGCAGCGCGGCGCGGATCTGGTGCAAGGCTATATCTATTCGCAGGCGCTTCCGCAGGAAGAAGTGCTGGCGCAGGTCAGCAACTGCGCCATGAAAGTCACCCCGAACGGCCCGCCGCGCCACCGTTCCGATCGCATTTCGATCTTCCGCAAGGTCGGGTTGATTCATGAGGATCACTATTATCAGGTGATCCTGCGCAACCTGTCCAAATCGGGCGCGCGCATAACCGGGCTGGCCGGGGTGCCGGTTGGCACCGACGTGGTGCTTGATCTGGGCCACGGCCAGTTGGTGGTGAGCAAGGTGGTGAATGCCTCCGAAAGCAGCCAGGGACTGCAATTCGAAACCACGCTGATCAGCGACGGCGGGGGTGGGTTCATGACCCGCAATCGGATTTCACCCTATTCGCTGGCCGAAGCGGGCATCCCGCTGGCAGCGCTGGGCGCAGGCGCATTCCCGTTGGCGAAATGGCGCGCCGCGAACAAAACCGCGCCGCGTTTCTTGCAGCTGGATCTGGCGATGTGATTCGGGCTTGGCTTGGCAAACCCGAACACGATCAACCGCGCCCGCGATAGGGGGCGACGCCCTGATCGGGCAGCCACACCCCTTCGGGCGGCGTGCCGGATTGCCAGAATACATCGATCGGAATGCCGCCGCGCGGATACCAGTATCCGCCAATTCGCAGCCATTGCGGGCGCATTTCATCAAACAGCCGCGCGCCGATGCCGACCGTCACATCTTCGTGAAAGCCATTGTGATTGCGGAACGAGCCGAGGAATAATTTCAGGCTCTTGCTCTCGACAATCGTCTCACCCGGCACATAATCGATCACCAGATGGGCAAAATCGGGCTGACCCGTCACCGGGCAGAGCGAGGTGAACTCGGGCGCGGCAAACCGCACCAGATAGGTGTGGCCCGGGCGCGGGTTAGGCACGTAATCGAGCCGCGCATCCTCTGGCGAGGTTGGCATGGGCGTATCCTTGCCAAGGAATTGCGGGGCCAGTGTCGGCTTGGCCGCGGGCTGTTCAGGTGTGCTTTCCATGCCGCGCTGTTGCCGCGATTGGTCGATGGGTGCAAGCGCATAGAGCCAAGCTTGCACTTTGCGCCAGCGCCACTGGCGCGCTAGGGATGCGGCATGACAAACCCCATCCCCGATCTGGTCTCGACCGAATGGCTTGCCGCGCAAGGCGATGCGGCGGGCCTTGCCATCCTCGATGCCTCGCATCACCTGCCCGCTGCCGGACGCGATGCTGCGGCTGAATTTGCCGACGGGCATATCCCCGGCGCGCGGTTTCTGGGCCTCGCCAGCCTTGTCGATCAGACCTCCAGCGTGCCTGCTGCCCTGCCTCGCCCTGAACAACTGGCGGAGCGGCTGGGAGAACTAGGCGTCGCCCCGAACGACACCATCATTCTTTATGATGACAGCATGATCCGCACCTCGGCGCGGGCGTGGTTCATGCTGCACGCCTGCGGGTGGGATAAGGTCGCGATCCTTGATGGCGGGCTGGCCAAGTGGCGCGGCGAGGGCCGCGCGATGGAAGGCTCCGCGCCCGAAATCGCCCCGGCATCCCCCGCCCCCCTTGCCCCGGCGCGCAGCGTGCGCAGCAAGGCGCAGATGCTCGCCAATCTGGATACGCAGGCCGAACAGGTGCTCGACGCGCGCAGTGCCGACCGGGTGTTCGGCAGCGGCACCGATCCGGTGCATGGCGGGCCGAACGGGCGCATTCCCGGCGCGCTCAACCTGCCGTTTACCGAGGTGTTGAACGCGGACGGCACCTACAAATCGCCCGCTGATCTGCGCGCTGCCTTTGCCGCCGCCGGGGTCGATCTGACGCGCCCCGTCACCACCACCTGCGGCAGCGGGGTGACGGCGAGCGTGCTGTTGTTCGCGCTTCACCTGATCGGCAAGCACGACATTGCACTCTATGATGGCAGCTGGAGCGAATGGAGCGCCGATCCCGCCACGCCCAAAGCGCAAGGACCGGCTGCATGAGCGGCGGCGATGGCAAACATCTGAAACCCGCGACCAAGCTGGTGCGCGGCGGCCGGCGCAAGGAATGGACCGGGCCGGTGGTCAACCCGCCGGTGTGGCGCGCATCGACCCACCTGTATGAACAGGACGCTGATCGCCACGCCGCGGGCGGTAACAATGCTGACGGGCAGTTCTTCTACGGCAGGCGCGGCGCGCCGACGCAGTGGGCGCTGGCCGAAGCGTTGACGCAGATTGAACCCGGCGCGCACGGCACGGTGCTCTATCCCAGCGGGGTGGCGGCGATTGCCGGGTGCCTGCTGGCGGTGCTCAAACCCGGCGACCACCTGTTGATGGCAGACAATGCCTATGACCCATCGCGCAGCATGGCGACCGGATTGCTCAAACGGATGGGGGTGACGACGACCTTCTTCGACCCGCGCGATATCGATGCTTACCGCGCGCTGTTTGCCGATCCGGTGCGCGCGGTTTGGCTGGAAAGCCCCGGCAGCCTGACGTTTGAGCTGTGCGACGTGCCCGCCCTTGCCGCTATCGCGCGCGAACATGGCGCGGTCAGCCTGATCGACAACACCTGGGCGGGGCCGCTCGGCTTTGCCGCGCTTAGCCACGGCTGCGATATCGTGATGATGAGCCTGTCGAAACACGTCGGCGGTCATTCCGATCTGATGATGGGCGCGGCGAGCGCGGGCAAACGCTGGTACACCGCGCTGCGCCGCACCGCGCAGGAACTGGGGCAGGTGGTTTCGCCCGATGATGCCGCGCTGGCTGCACGGGGCCTTCGCACCATGGGTCTGAGGCTCGACGCGCAGTCCCGCACCGCGCTCAAAATCGCGCAGTGGCTGGAAACCCAGCCACAGGTGGCGCGGGTGCTCTGCCCGCTGCTGCCGTCCGATCCCGGCCACACACTATGGCAGCGCGATTTCACTGGCGGGTGCGGCCTGTTCGCCTTCGTGCTGACGAGCGATGATCCGCAGGCCTCTGCCCGCGTGGCCGATGCGCTGGAACTGTTCGGCATCGGCTATAGCTGGGGCGGGTATGAAAGCCTGGCCCTGCCGATCCGGCCCGAGGATCATCGCAGCATCATGCCCGGCACCGGCGCCCCGGCGATCCGGCTCGCCATCGGGTTGGAGGATGCGGATGATCTGATCGCCGATCTGGCGCAGGCTTTGGAGACTGTCGGATGAGCACGCCCTCCCCCGTCTTGGCCCCAACCCCAGCCCCCGCCCCGGCCGAAATCGTCAGCGGCGCAGACAGCGCGCGCGCAGATATTGCGGCGACTAACGAGACCATCGGCGGGATCATCAACCGGCTGGATAGCTGGGCGGTGGCAGTCGGTGACTGGCGCGTATCGGCATTCGACATCCTGTTCGCACTGGTGGCCGTGCTGCTGGTGCTGGCCATCGCATGGTTCGCCACCCGGCTGACGCGCAGCGCGCTGCGCCGCTTGACCGCGCTTGACGGCACGCAGCGCGTGCTGACCGAGAAAATCGCCACGATCATCATCTGGGTGGCGGCGTTTTTCGTGGGCGTCGATCTGCTCGGGATCGATCTCACCGCGCTCACGGTGTTTTCGGGTGCGTTCGGGCTTGCCATCGGGTTCGGGCTGCAAAAGACCTTCGGCAATCTGATTTCGGGCATCATCCTGTTGATGGATAAATCGATCAAGCCGGGCGATGTGATCGCGGTCAGCGACATGGCGGGCAACCACACCTTTGGGCAGATCCGCAAGATCGGCATCCGCGCGGTATCAGTCACCACCCGTGATGAACGCGAATATCTGATTCCCAACGAAAACCTGATGATCAATCAGGTTGAAAACTGGTCTTATTCTTCCAAAAATGTGCGCTTTCAGGTCAATGTCGGGGTCAGTTATGATGCCGATATGGAACTGGCCGAAAAACTGATGCTGGAAGCGGCGAAGAAAGCGCGCCGGGTGCTCGACACCCCGCCGCCCACCGTGTGGATGAGCGAATATGGTGATAGCTCGGTCAATTTCACCATCCATTGCTGGATCACCGATCCCGAAGACGGGGTGGGCAATGTCCGCAGCGAAGTGCTGAAAAACCTGTGGTGGCTGTTCAAGGAAAACGGGATCGAAATCCCCTTCCCGCAGCGCGACATCAACCTGCGCGACAATGAACAAATGAAGGCGCTGATCGCGGCGCTCGAAAGCCGCAAGCAGGCAGACGAGCCCTCGATCCGATAGCTGGGCTTTTACGGCTCCAATCCATTCTCGCTGGCACGGCAGCGCACGCTCGCCCATTTGCAGTGTCATGCAGATTGGCACCATCTATCTGGTTGGCGCGGGGCCTGGCCCGGCAGACCTTCTCACCCTGCGCGCCGCGCGGCTGATCGAAGCTGCGCGGGTGATCGTGCATGATGGCCTTGTCGGCCCCGATATTCTTGCGTTGGTGCGACCCGATGCGCGGCTGATCTCGGTCGCCAAACGCCGCGCGCGCCACACCATGGCGCAGGATGATATCAACGCGCTGCTGGTGGATGAGGCGCTGGCGGGCCGCGATGTCGTGCGGATGAAGGGCGGCGATCCGTTCATCTTCGGGCGCGGCGGTGAGGAGGCCGAGGCCGCGCGCGCGGCGGGCGTTCCGGTCGAAATCATCCCCGGCATTTCGGCGGCTAACGGCGCGGCCGCAGCGAGCGGGATTGCGCTGACGCACCGCGACGCTTCCAGCATCGTCAGCTTTGTAGCTGGTCAGTGCAAGGGATTGAGCGAACAGAACTGGTCAGGCCTCGCGGGCGCGGGTCGCACGCTGGTGATCTACATGGGCGTTTCCAACGCGCCGCAAATTGCCGAGAAGCTGATGGCAGACGGGCTTGCCCCCGATATGCCCATCGCCGTGATCGAAAACGCCGCGCGCCCCGAAATGCGGGTGCTGCGCGGGCTGCTGGCAGGCCTGCCCGATCTCGTTGAGCGCGAAGCGGTGAAAAGCCCCGCGCTGATCGTGATTGGTGAGGTTACGGCGCGTGAAAATGACGCCGTCGCAGCGCTCGCGAAGGAGGCCGCGCAATGAAAATCCTCACCGGCAATGACCTGCGTTCGGGCGCGGTGGTGTGGTGGAACGGCTCCGGCTGGTCGCTGTTCGTCGATGATGCGGTCGATGCAGGTGATGACGCAGAAGAAATCCTCGCCCGCGAAGAGGCCGCGCGCCGGGTCAATGTGCCATACGCAATTGACGCCAGTATCGACGCGGCAGGCCATGTTCGCCCCGCGCATATCAAAGACCGCGTGCGCGCGCTCGGCCCGACGGTGCGGCGCGATCTGGCGGTGCCGACTGCGGATAAAACCGGCTGGGACTGGGTGATCTGATGTACCAATACGACTCATACGATCAGGCCATGGTCGATGCCCGCGTGGAAGAATTCCGCGATCAGGCGCGCCGCCGCATGGAAGGCCGCTTGACCGAAGACCAGTTCAAGCCGCTGCGGCTGATGAACGGCCTCTATCTGCAACTTCACGCCTATATGCTGCGCGTGGCGATCCCCTATGGCACGCTCAATGCGCGCCAGATGGAGGCGCTGGCCGACATCGCCGAGAAATATGACCGCGGCTACGGCCACTTCACCACCCGGCAGAACATCCAGTATAACTGGATCAAGCTGGAGGATGCCGCCGACGCGCTGGCTGACCTTGCCAAAGTCGAGATGCACGCGATCCAGACCAGCGGCAATTGCATCCGCAATATCAGCGCCGATCACTTCGCGGGCGCGGCGGCTGACGAGGTAGTCGACCCGCGCCCCTATGCCGAATTGCTGCGCCAATGGTCGAGCTTTCACCCCGAATTCACCTACCTGCCGCGCAAGTTCAAGTTCTGCGTCATCGCAAGCGCAAAAGACCGTGCGGCGATGCGGCTGCACGATATCGGCATCCGCATTGTGCGGAACGCAGCCGGAGAAACAGGCGCGCAATTCTATGTCGGCGGCGGCATGGGCCGCACCCCGATGATCGCGCCGCTGGTGCGCGATTTCGTGCCGATCGATCAGCTGATCACCTATGCCGAGGCGTGCCTGCGGGTCTACAACCGCTACGGTCGGCGCGACAACAAATACAAGGCGCGGATCAAGATCCTCGTCCACGAACTCGGCGCGGCGGAATATACGCGGCAGGTCGAGGAGGAATTCACCCATCTGCTGAGCGTGGGGGTGGAGCCGCCGCGTGAGGAATTGGCGCGGATTGCGGAATATTTCGCACCGCCCGCGTTTCGTCATCCCAGCGAAAGCTGGGACCTGGAGCAATTGCAGAGCAAGGCCGCCGGAGATCCCAGCCTGCGCTGGGATGACGGGTTTGGATTGTGGGTGCGCCGGAACACCCACCCGCACAGGGCGCCGGGATACGTCTCCGCCGTCATCAGCCTCAAACCCGTGGGCGGCATTCCCGGCGATGCCACCGCCGATCAGATGCGGATCGTGGCGCGGCTGGCGCGCGAATACAGTTTTGACGAGCTGCGGGTGATGCACACCCAGAACCTGCTGCTGCCGCACGTCCGCATTGCCGATCTCCCCGCGATCTGGACGGTGCTCAATGCAGCTGGCCTCGCCGCGCCGAACATGGACACGATCGAGGATATCATCGCCTGCCCCGGCCTTGATTATTGCAGCCTCGCCAATGCCCGCTCGATCCCGCTGGCGCAGCGCATTTCTGAACGCTTTGCCAAGAGCGGACGCACCGAAGTGGTGGGCGAATTGAAGCTCAAGATTTCAGGCTGCATCAACGCCTGCGGGCACCACCACGCGGGCCATATCGGCATCCTTGGCGTCGACCGGAAAGGCACCGAGAATTACCAGCTTTCCTTGGGCGGGTCTGAGGCGGAGGACGTCAGCCTCGCCAAGATCACCGGCCCCGGCTTTGACGAAGACGGCGTGATCGCGGCGGTCGAGACTGTCACCGACGTCTATCTTGGCGCGCGCACTGATGGCGAACGCTTCATCGACACCTACCGCCGGATCGGCATGGAACCGTTCAAGGAGGCATTGTATGGTTGAGTCCCGCGATCTCGGCACCAGCCCCGACGAAGTGCAGTTCCGGTTCCGCGATGATGAACCGGTCGATCACGGCACCGTCACCGTGGACTCCTGCTGCGATCAGACCAACGCCACCGCCGTGCGGATCGAACCGGGCGATGATGCGCGGCTGTTGCTGCCCTTCCTTGACCGGCTGGCGCTGGTTGAGATCAATTTCCCCAGCTTCACCGACGGGCGCGGCTATTCGGCGGCGCGGATTCTGCGTGAGGCGGGCTATTCGGGCGAATTGCGCGCGGTGGGCGATGTGTTGATCGATCAGCTTAGCCATATGCGCCGCTGCGGGTTTGACAGTTTCGCCCCGGACAAGCGGCTGGACGAAGACGACGCCGCCCGCGCCTTCGCCACATGGGACAATGTCTATCAACGCGCCGCAGATACGCGCCGCACCATCGCGGACCAACGCCATGAAGCCTGAACTGTCGCTGCCCACCGCCGCGCGCACCCGCGACACGCTGAACCTCGCGCCGCGCTTTACCGATCACGATGCCTTGCGATTGAACCGGATGTTCCGGGGCAGCACGACGCGGGATATGCTCGAAAGCGTCATCAGCGATAATCTGGCGGGCGATCTGGCGATTGTGTCCAGCTTCGGCGCGGAAAGCGCGGTGCTGCTGCACCTGATCGCCAGCGTTGATCCGTCAGTGCCGGTGCTGTTCCTCGACACGGGCAAGCATTTTGCCGAGACGCTGGCCTATCGTGATCGCCTTGTGCAGCTGCTGGGGCTGAACCTTGTGGTGCTGACGCCTGATCCGGCTGATCTGGCGGCGCGGGACGAAACCGGGTTGCGCTGGTCTTATGATCCCGATGGTTGCTGCGAAATCCGCAAGGTGCGGCCGCTGGAAAAAGCGCTGGCACATTACGATGCCAGTTTCACCGGCAGGAAGGCGTTCCAAGCTGCCACCCGCGCCAATCTGCCGCGGTTTGAAGTGGATGCGTCGGACGCAGCTGGGCGGCTCAAGATCAACCCGCTGATCGATTGGGATGCGGGCCAGATCGAAGGCTATTTCATCCAGCACGACCTGCCGCGCCATCCGCTGATCGCGGCTGGCTATCCGTCAATCGGCTGTTCGCCCTGCACCACCCAGGTCGCGCCCGGTGAAGACCCGCGATCAGGCCGGTGGAAGGGCTGGGACAAAACCGAATGCGGCATCCACAGGCCGGGCGAGGAACCGTTTTTGTGAAGTGATGCGGCGGAAAAGCGACCAGACATCGCTTTCCCGCCGATCAGTAAAAATCAGGCTTCGACCCGCTCGACCGTCACAACCGTGCCGTCATCCGGGTTCTTCGAGGTCCAGACCCCGTTTTCATCGATGGTTTCTTCATGGCAAACCTGTTTGGCACCTTCTTCATCCTTGGTAGTGCAATACAGGTTTGCACTTTTCTGTTCCCAGGTTCCGGTTGTTACCGCACCATCGGCAGCGGTGCTGGTCCAGGTGCCGTCCTCGCGAATATCTTCCATGAAGACTTTGCCGTCTGATTCGGTGATGCGAAAAGTGCCATATGGCGTGCCGCCATCAGCAGCAGTCATGGCCGCTGCGGTTTCTTCGACTGCCGACTCAGTCGGAGCTTCGGCTTCCGGTGTGCAGGCCGCCAAAGCACCAAGCACGGCTATAAATGCAAATTTCTTCATGATTTCCCCCAATTTACAATACGAATGATGGCAATTGTTTTTGCCGCTATTTGCAACCCCACCCCCAGCGATAAGACTTCCGATAGCTATGTCGAGTATTTATTCAGAGCCAGCCTTCGCGGGCGTACCACTGCGCGGTCGCCTTCAGCCCCTCTTCACCGGCAATGCGCGGCTGCCAGACGCCCGGCGGCACCGCCCGATCAAACCGTGCGATCCAGTTGGGGTGGCACATATAACCCACCCGGTCGGCCGTCAGCTTGGCCCGATCACCGCGCAGCAGGCGGTCGGCAGCCGCAGCCGATTCCAGCACCATGCGCGGCAGGTGCGGGGCGAACACGCTGCGCTTTCCCACCGCATGGCCGATCGCCTGCGCCAGTTCCTTATGGCTCCACCCGCCTTCGCGCCCATCATCGGGTTCGTAGATTTGCTTGCGCGTGGGCGCGGCGTTACCTGATAGCACCACCAGCAAATCCGCGAGATCATCGGCGTGGATGATCGAGGTCGCGCCGCCCGGCGGCAACGGCACCACGCCCCATTTCGCCGCGCGAAACAGGTCGAGCATATCGCGGTCACGCGGGCCATAGACCGCAGGTGGGCGCACGATTGTCCAGTCTGACCCACTGGCTTCCACCAAAGTTTCGGCCCGCGCCTTGGACGCGCCATAGGCTGACAGCGCAGGCATCCGCGATGCCAGTGACGAAACGAACACCAAACGCCGGGTGCCAGCCTCCTTCGCGGCGGCGATGACATTGGCGGTGCCGGTGACATTCGCCGTCTCGAACTTTGCCGGATCGGGGGTGTTGGTAAGGCCCGCAACGTGGATCACCGCATCCGCGCCTTGGGCCAGCGCGGCAAGCGCGGCCCGATCAGCCAGATCGCCCGGCACCCATTCCACCCCGGCGCATTCTGGCTGCGCACGGCGGGTCAGCGCCCGCACCTGATACCCTGCCGCCAGCGCCGCTTCCATCACCGCGCTGCCGACAAATCCGGTTGCGCCTGTGATCGCCAGCACACTCATGCGGGCATGCTCAAATCAGCACCAGATGATCGCGGTGGATCACGCAGGAACGCGGCAGATAGCCCAGTTGTTCAACCAATTCCTCACGGCGGAGGCCCTTGATGACTTCGCATTCGTTCCAGTCATATTCGACCATGCCCTTGGCAATCAGCCTGCCATCTAAATCTTCTACCCTGATCACATCGCCGCGTTCGAAATTGCCGTAAACTTCGGTGATTCCAGCGGCGAGGATGCTCTTGCCGCGGCCCAGCGCTGCGACGCAGCCCGCGTCCACCCGGATCCCGCCGTTGAAGCGCAGCCGCCCGCCGATCCAGCTTTTCCACGCATTGTCATCGCGCGTCGGCAGGAACACGGTGCCAAGGCCGCTCGCCATCGCGCAGGCTATCGGCATTTCGTCCACGCCCTTGATAATCGCCAGCGCGATCCCGGCACGCTCGGCAATTTGCGCGGCGAGCAGTTTGGACGTCATCCCGCCCGAACCCTTGCCCGACGATGATTCGCCGCTCGCCATCTCGTGGATTTCATCGGTCACGCCGCGCACTTCGGGCAGGATTTCAGCCTCGGGGTGGGCGGGGTCACGATCATACAGCCCGTCGACATCGGTCAGCAGCAGGATGCCATCAGCCGACGCCGCCTGCGCCACCCGCGCGGCCAGTCGATCATTATCGCCAAACCGGATTTCGGAGGTGGCGATGGAATCGTTTTCGTTGATGATCGGCACCGCCCCGCTGTCCAGCAATTGGCGCAAGGTTTCCGAAGCGTTGAGGTAACGTCGCCGCCCCTCCAGATCGTCAAGTGTCAGCAGCATCTGCCCGGCCATCAACCCATGTTCAGCCAGCAACTGCGCCCAGGTGGCGATCAGCACCACCTGCCCGACAGACGCCGCCGCCTGTGCATGGGCAAGTGTTTCGCGCCCCCCGCCGGGCAGCCCCAGCTTGGCCGCGCCCACCGCCACCGCGCCGGAACACACAACGATGATTTCCTGCCCACGTGCGCGCGCGCCAGCCACCTCTGCGGCGACGCTGCGCAGCCATTCATAACGCAATTCGCCGTCGCCATGCACCAACAGCGCCGACCCCAGCTTGATCACCAGCCGGGGGCATTTGTCTATTTCGCGGAAGTCGAGCAGCGACTCGATTTTCATGGCTTCCTCTAAGGTATCTGGTGTTCGATTGTCAGAGCGGCGACCAGTCGGCCGCCCCGTCGGCGTCCATATCTTCGATTTCGACCGCCTTGGTTTCGGTTGAGGTTCGATCAGGTAGATAGCCGAGCACCGCGTCGAGCAGTTCGGGAATGCCCGCTCCGGTCGCGCCGGATACTGCGAACACCTTTTCCGCCCCTGCCGCCAACAGTTCGGCGCGGAAGGCTTCAACCAGTTCGGCGTCGGCCAGATCGAGCTTGTTGAGCGCCACCAGCCGCGATTTGTCTTCCAGCCCCGCGCCGTATGCCGCGAGTTCTTCCTCGACCACGCGCATCGCTTCGACCGGGTCAGCCGCTTCGGTGCCGGTGATGTCGATCAGGTGGATCAGCACGCGGCAACGTTCGATATGGCCGAGGAAACGGTCGCCCACCCCTGCGCCTTCGGCCGCGCCTTCGATCAGGCCGGGAATGTCGGCCAGCACAAATTCGCGCCCCTTGTGCCGCACCACGCCCAATTTGGGCACCAGCGTGGTGAAGGCATAATCGCCGACCTTGGCCCCGGCATTGCTGACCGCGTTGATGAAGGTCGATTTGCCGGCATTGGGCAGGCCGACCAGCCCGACATCGGCGAGCAGTTTCAACCGCAGCCACACCCACAATTCCTCACCCGCGATGCCCGGCTGATGCTGGCGCGGGGCGCGGTTGGTGGAGGTTTTGTAGCTGGCATTGCCGCGCCCGCCCATCCCGCCTTCAAGCAGCACGACGCGCTGCCCGACTTCGGTGAAATCGGCGAGCACTTCGTCCTTGTCTTCGGAAATGATCTGCGTGCCGACCGGCACCTTGATCACCAGCGGCTTGGCCGAGGCCCCGGTACGGTCCTTGCCCATCCCGTGCCCGCCGCGCGGCGCCTTGAAATGCTGGGTGTAGCGAAAGTCGATCAGGGTGTTGAGGCCGGCGACGGCTTCGAACACGATATCGCCCCCGCGCCCGCCGTCACCGCCGTCAGGCCCGCCATATTCGACGTATTTTTCACGCCGGAAAGAAACGGCCCCAGGGCCGCCCCCGCCGGATTTCACATAGATCTTGGCTTGGTCGAGAAAATGCATCGGCGTCCCCTACGCATTTCTTGCTGCAATTGCGAGGGGGTAGAAAAAGCAGGGGTGAGTCCCCGCGCAGGCGGGGATCTCGTTCAATGACGAACAAGGCTCCCGCCTGCGCGGGAGCGCACACTTGGATTTAGAACCGCGCTTCAACTCCCACCACGGCAGACCGCCCCGGCGACACAAAGCTGAACACCTGTTCGTAATCCTCATCAAACAGGTTTTCGACGCGGGCAAAGCCGCTGATCCCCTCGGCCAGCTTCACCCGCGCATTAAGGTTGACCAGCGTGTAATCATCCAGTCGCACCGGCACCGGCACAAAGCTGGGATCGGTAAAGGCCACATCGGGCGTCGCGCCGTTGTGCCGCACCACCAGCGTTGCCGACGCCGCATCGCCGGGCGCGCTCCATGTCAGCGCGGCGCTGGCGATATGGTCAGGGCGGCGCACTTCCTCCACCCCATCCTCCTCGGCATCCAAGTAGCTATAGGCCGCATCGACGCGCCATTGCTCGGCCAGCTTGGCGGCCAGCGACACTTCCACCCCGCGCTGCTGGCTTGTCGTCACACGGTTGGCCGGAGTGGCGATGAAGGTGGGGGCCGGGAAGGTGGTGAAAATCTCGCGCTCCAACTCGCTGTCGAAATATGTGACCGATAGCCGCGCGCTGTCACCCACGTCCTGATCCACGCCCACTTCCCACCCGGTCGATTTTTCGGGCCGCAGCGCATCATTGCCGATGAAGCGACCGTCGACGAAGCCGTAGAGTTCAAAAAAGCCGGGGTTCTTGACGCCCGAACCCGCCGCGCCGCGCAGCCGGGTGGTATCGGTAAGGCGGTATCCCGCGCCCACCCGGAAGGTAGTGGCATCGCGGAACTTGTCATTGAGATCGTGACGCACAGCCGCCGTCAGGTCGACCGCCGCGCCTGCATAGCGATATTCGCCGACCAGCCCGACCGTCTCGATCGCGCGTCGCCCGGCAAAGGCAAACCCCGATGGGTCGGCATTGCGGAACCGCTCGCGCTCCCAATCGGCGGCGAAGGTGAGGTTGTGCGCCGTATCCAGCCGCAGTGCGGTGACATAGGACGCCTTGATCCGGTCGCCCTCGCTCCCCGATGTCGGGCCGAACGGGCCAAAGGTCTTGCGGTCGATTTCGGCCCGCTGGGCGGACAGATCATGCGTCCAGCGCCCCTCCAGCGCCTCGGCCCGAGCGCCGACGAGGGCATAGACTGCCTCGTTGACGTAGCCGGTGCCGGGGCTGTCGATGGTGAGGCCGAAGGTGGGGCTGGCGAAGTCGAAATCGCTGTCGTTGAACTCGCCCTCGGTGCGGATGAAGCGGGCGGCGGCGCGCAGGGCGAAGCTGCCCGTCACGTCCACGCTGCCCTTGCCCGAAAGGGTGTAGCTATCGCGCCCGATATCGCGGGTGCCGCCTCTGGCGTTGGGCTGCCCGCCAGTGCTGACGACCGTGGCGGATAGCGCCGCGTCCCAGCTATCGCCAAACGCGCCGTAACGCAGCGCGCCGTTGACGGTGGCCTGCGTGCCGCCTTCGACCCGCGCGGCCAATCCCGGAACAGCCCGCCCGCTGGCGCTTTCGTAGGCGACCACCCCGCCAATCGCATCCGGGCCGTAGAGCGCCGACTGCGCACCCCGCAGCACCTCGACCCGCGCACCGACCTCGGCCTGAAGCGTGCCGATATCAAACTCGCCCGCGAAGGGATCGGACACTTCAATCCCGTCGACCAGCACGAGGACGTGATTGGCCTCAGCGCCGCGCAGGCGGATCTGGGTCTGGCCTGCGATGCCTGCCACCGCAACGCCGGGAACATCGCGCAGCACATCGGCAATGTCGCGGGTTTGGCGGTTTTCGAGTTGCCGCGTGGTGATGACACTGACCGAGCCGGTGTATTTTTCGGGCGGGATGAGATCGCCCGACCGCGTCGCGCTGACGATGATGTCGTCGCGGGTGGTGTAGAGAAAAAGGGGCGCGACGTTGCCCTCCTCCTGCGCGCTATTGTCCTGCGCAGCCAGAGGCACAGCCCAAACCAGCGCCGCCCCAGCGACGCTGCTCAAAAATGCAAAATTTCTCACGGATTTCTCCCGTCATCAGCAACATGAAGACCGCGAGGGTTTCATTCCCCAAGGCCCGGTGATGTCGCTCACAACAGAAGTGTTTTTCCGCGCCTGACCAATCCCTGAGCCAAGCAAAGAGCGACACGCCCCGGTCGGTCTCCTGGCTCACGGATCAGCGCATCCGATGCTCACCTTCCCAGAGCGTTGCCGCTCCAGTGGCTGCTCCCGCTAGAGGAGCGCACACCGCATACTCACCGCTTACAGTTGCAGGGACAGCTGCGGATTTTAACCGCATTCCCGTTACCTTGGCGCTTCTTGGTTTTAGGCGCTCACCTGCGCGAGCGCAATACGCGCCATAAGGCGCGATTCTTTGTTAGAGCCCTCAGACGCCTCCCGGCCGTCGCCGGCGTGCCCGCCGCTCAATCCATATGCTTCAAACCGACCCGCAGGTAATCCCACCCGGTAATACAAGTCAGCGCCGCTGCGGCCCACAGCGCCACCAACCCCACCACATGAATCCAGCTTTCGCCAAATGTGCGGCACATATCACCCACCGCCTGACATGGCGGGCCATGCACCGCCCCGCCCAGAATCAGCGCGCCCATGGCGACCAGCTGAAATGTCGTCTTCCACTTGGCCAACTTTGATACCGGCATCGACACCTGAATCCCGCCGAGAAATTCGCGCAATCCGCTGACCGCAATTTCGCGCATCAGGATCACCAGTCCGGCGATCACGTGAATATCGCCAACATATGGCCCGCGCAGGTATCCTTGCGCGGTCAGCACCAGAATGACCGCAGCGATCATGATCTTGTCGGCGATCGGGTCCAGAAAAATCCCCAGCTTCGACACCGTCCCCTGCGCACGGGCCAGATAGCCATCGAAGAAATCGGTCAGCGCAATCACACAATAAAGCGCGAAGCCGATCAGATAGCCGAGCCGCCAATCGGGCCACCACAGGAAGAACGCCAGCAACGGCACCCCAAAGATGCGCGACAGGGTAAGGATGTTGGGCAGGCTCGACATGGCTGGGTCTTGCATTAGCGCGCACTTGGCGCTGACAAAAGCCCCCTGCCCCGCCATCCCCGACAAAGCGTGATTACGGCGGCGCTCTTGTGAAACTGCGGGCGCGCGCTATGGCGCGAAGAACCCGCGAGGCAGCATGAGCAAAACCATCGCATGACCACATCGACGCATCTGCTGCGCCAGCGGCGTTTTCTGCCGCTTTTCCTCACTCAGTTGCTCAATGCGCTGAACGACAATCTCTACAAGAACGCGATGGTGCTATTCGTGGTCTATCAGGTGTATGATTCGCCGGAGACCGAAACCTTCATCAGCGGAATAGCGACCGCGGTGTTCGTGCTGCCCTTCGTGCTGTTTTCCGCAACTGCAGGCCAACTGGCCGATATGCGCGACAAGACCAAAATCATCCGTTGGATCAAATTTGCCGAAATCATCATCATGTCGGTTGGCGCGGTCGGTCTGGTGCTGGCGGCGCGCGGGATGCAGGTGGATTCGCTTGCCATCCCGCTATTGTTCGCAGCGCTGTTTGCGATGGGGGTACATTCCACCTTCTTTGGCCCGATCAAATACGCGATTCTGCCGCAACACTTGAAAAAAGACGAAGTGCTTGCGGGCACCGGGCTGGTTGAGGCCGGAACCTATGTGGCGATCCTGGCCGGCATGATGCTGGGCGGCGCTTTGCCAATCATGGCGAGCACAATTGCGGTAATCGCCATCGCAATGGTGGGCTACATGGTGTGTCGCTGGGTACCGCCCGCGCCTGCGCAGACGACCGAGGTCAAGGTCGACTGGAACCCGATCCGCGCGTCAAAATCGCTCATCGCCTTTTCGATGGGCAATCTTGAACTGCGGTACTCGGTGCTGGCAATCAGTTATTTCTGGACGATTGCGGCGATTTTGTCGGTGCAGTTCATCCCGCTCGCCAAAAACGTGCTGCTGGCTGACAAACAGGTGGCCGCCGTGCTGCTGGTGGCGTTTTCGGCGGGGATTGCGATTGGATCGGTTTCGATCAACGCGCTGCTGAAAGGCGATATTTCGGCGCGCTATTCGGCCAAATCGGTTTTGGTGATGGGCGGCCTGCTGATCACCTTCTATCTGCTGTGCCGCGCATGGAACCTGCAACCGTCAGGCGAACTGTTCACCGTGACCGAGTTCCTCGTCCAGCCGCTGGCGCTGGCGCTGACCGCCAATCTGCTGCTGATCGCAGTGGCAGGCGGGATGTTCGTGGTGCCGCTTTATGCCTTCCTCACCACCCGCGTCGACAAGAGCGAGGCTTCGCGTTCGGTCGCGGCCAACAACTTTATCTCGTCGCTGTTCATGGTGGTGGGCGCAGGGGTTGCAGGCGCGCTCGGTTTCTTTGGCATCCCGCTGGAGGAACAATTGCTGGTCAGCCTGATCCTGTGCCTGTTTGCCGCGCTGCTGGCGCGCAAGCTGCACGCTACCGAAGCGCTGCGCGCACCGGATTTCGATTAGAGAATGAAGACGAAAATCGCCGCGGTAAGCGCAACGTAGGTGCTGGCAAAGCCGCGCACGTCCGACATCGTCATCCGCCATAAAGCCTCAGCCGGGATCGGCAGCAAATCGCGCTTCACATGCGGCGGCAGGCTCGAACGGAACCAGTGGCGGGCGCTTTCATCACTAAGCACGAGACTGCGACGCATTTCTGATTCTCCTCTTGCGGGAAAATCGAATTTAAGACTTTCTTAACCTTTTGGAACCGCCCTTGCGGCCGCTGTCGCAGCATGGGACACAAACGCCCGCCCCATTAACCGGGCACAGCGCATAGGGCGGGTTTGCGCGCGGTTGGCGTCAGATGTAGACGCCGAACACGACCAGTCGGGAGAGTGTCACGTGCCTGATTCCACGCACCCCAATTCTTTCAACAGCGCGGCTGCATTGCTGGTCGATTGCCTTGCCGCGCAGGGGTGTGAACGGATCTTCACCGTGCCGGGCGAAAGCTTTCTCGCGGTGCTGGATGCGCTGCCCGACCGGCCTCAGATCGAAGTGGTAACTTGCCGACAGGAAGGCGGCGCGGCGTTCATGGCCTGCGCCGACGGGGCGATGCAGGCGGCGACGACAGGCCGCCCCGGTGTGGCGTTCGTCACCCGCGGCCCCGGCGCGACCAATGCCAGCATCGGGGTGCATGTGGCGCATCAGGATTCGCAGCCGATGATCCTGTTCGTCGGCGATGTGGCGCGCGCAATGCAGGGACGCGAGGGGTTTCAGGAGGTCGATTTCACAGCCTTTTTCTCCCCCATCTGCAAATGGGCGGCGCGGATTGATGATCCCACACGCATCCCCGAATACATCGCCCGCGCCTATGCAACCGCGATCAATGGCAGGCCGGGGCCGGTGGTGCTGGTCCTGCCCGAAGATATGCTGGTCGAACAGGTGCCTGCCAGCATCGCCCCGCGCCCATTCGTCACCCGCAGCGCGCAGGCCGCCTGCCCCGATGCGATGAGCGCGCTGTTCGATCTGATCGCCGATGCGGCCAGCCCGGTGGCGATCATCGGCGGCGCGGGCTGGAATGCCAAGGCGCGGGCATATTTTCAGCAGTTTGCCGAACGGATTGGACTGCCTGTGGCGACCGCTTTCCGGCGTCAGGATGCGTGTGCGCCCGATAGTCCGGTCTATGCCGGGAACCTTGGCTATGGCCCCAACCCCAAGCTGGTCGAGCGGGTCAGGAACGCCGATCTGATCATTGCGGTCGGCGCGCGGCTGGGTGAGGCAACGACCGAGGGCTACACCCTCCCTACCCTCGATCATCCGGGGCAATTGCTGGTGCATATCCACCCTGATCCAGAAGAACTGGGCCGGGTCTATCGCACCGATCTGGCGCTGTGCTGCGGGGTCGATGAATTCGCCGAATGCGCCGCGCTGTGGGAGGATGCGGGAATTATTCCGTTCGACGCCGGGGCTGAGGCGCACCGCGAATGGCTCGAATGGGCCACCCCTGCCGCGCCAGACGCGGCGCTTGATCTGGCCGTCTGTGTTACTGCCATGCGCGCCCTGTTGCCCACCGACGCCATCATCGCCAACGGCGCGGGCAATTTTGCCGGGTGGTGGCACCGTTACTGGCGTTACACCGCCTATCCCGGCCAGCTCGCCCCCACCTGCGGCGCGATGGGGTACGGGGTGCCTGCCGCCGTCGCCGCTGCGCTGCGCTACCCGACGCGCACCGTGGTTGCCGTGGCGGGAGACGGGGATTTCCTGATGAACGGTCAGGAACTCGCCACCGCCGCGCAATATGGCGCAAATCTGATCGTGGTGGTGATCGACAACGGCGCCTACGGCACGATCCGAATGCATCAGGAGCGTGAGTATCCCGGCCGCGTGTCCGCCACCACGCTCACCAACCCCGATTTCGCGGCCCTGGGCGCAGCATACGGCGCGTGGAGCGCGGCGGCCGAGACGACCGCGCAATTCACCGCCGCACTAACCGAAGCGAAAGACCGTGCGGGTCTGCGCCTGATCCATGTCAAAACCGATCTGGAACGCATCGCCGCCAGCGGCGCGACGATCAGCGGCCTGCGCGCACGGGCACAGGCGACCGCCTGATCGCCCTTCTAGCCTTCTGCCATCTCACAGATCACCTGCCATTCGGCTGGCGTCACCCCGGACACCGACAGGCGTGACTGGCGGATCAGCTGCATATCGGCGAGGCGCGGTTCGGCCTTGATCGCCACCAGGGGCACCGGATAGGCGAATTTGCGCTTGGGCTTCACTTTCACCGCCGCCCATTTGCCGGTTTCATCGGTGGGATCTGTGATCCCGGCCACGCTGACAGTGCAAATGCCAACAACCTCCAGTCCTTCGCGCGAGTGGTAGAAGAACGCCTCATCCCCCACCTGCATCGCGGCGAGATTGTTGCGCGCCTGATAATTGCGCACCCCGTCCCATGTGCCTTCACCCTCAGCGAGGAGATCGTCCCAGCTATATTTGAACGGTTCGGATTTCATCAGCCAATAGGCCATGTTGCTACACGCTCCCTTGCGGTTCGGCGCCCGCGTTAGAGCAATTTCAGGCCAAGTGGAATCACTTGCAGTAGCGGGAGTCACAGTTGGACGATGGCTTGGAAAGCCAATCCCCGCCCGGCCACCTTTTGTGTCCCCGGTTAACCCGATGTTTAGCGCGATCTGCGAATTATCGCGCAGGTCGCCGGGTATAACCAGCCCATCAGCGCCATTCGCACGGGGCACACGATTTGAAAAATCACGAGCCAGACAGCCCGCTCGAAACCGCTGAGCGCGATTTCATCGCCTTGGGGATTGCAGTTGCGGCCATCATCCTGCTGGTTGGCACCGGGGGCTCAGTGCTGCCCAAGGCGTTTGCCGCGGTGCTGTATAGCCAAAGCAAGCCCGATGTGCTGCTGGTCAACGCCTTGCTGCTTAATGTCGCGCTGGTCATTTTCGGGTGGCGGCGTTACCGCGAACTCACCCTTGAAATCGCCGAGCGTAAACGGGCCGAGGAACGCGCTCACTTGCTCGCTTCCACCGATCCACTGACCCACTGCCTCAATCGGCGCAGCATGGTTGAGGCGACCGAACAGGCGCGTGTGCATGCTGCTATGCGTGGTGAAGCGCTAGCCTATTGCATGATTGACCTTGATAATTTCAAACATATCAATGATATGCACGGCCATACCATCGGCGATGCTGTGCTGGTGATGTTGTGTGAGCGCGTCCAGGCGCTGCTCCCGCGCGAGGCGAAGCTGGCACGGCTGGGGGGTGACGAATTCGCGTTTGTCATGACCTATCCTGCCGGGCAGCATGAACGAGTCGATGATCTGGTGATACGTCTGTTCGAGCGGGTATCGCTCCCATTCGAGTTGCCGGAACTGACAATCGAACTCACCACGTCGATCGGCCTCGCCACTGATTATAGTCCTGAGGGCAAAATCGATCCCGTTGTCGATGCCGCTGCGTTGATGCACCGCGCTGATATGGCGCTTTACCATGCGAAGAAGCAGGGCCGTAACCGCTATTTCTGGTTCGATGCCAGCATGGAACACGAATTGCGGTTCCGTAACCAGATCGAAACCGGGATTCGTCAGGGACTTGCGCGGGGCGAATTCGTGCCTTTCTACGAACAGCAGGTGGACGTGGAAACCGGCGCCCTGTTGGGTTTCGAAATGCTTGCCCGCTGGCGCTCGCCGCAGCTCGGGCTGATAAAACCTGAAATCTTCGTGCCCATCGCCGAGGAAATCGGTCTGATCACCGCGATGTCGGAAAGCCTGATGGAGCAGGCCTTTGGCGACGCGCGCGAATGGGACGATGCACTGACGCTGTCGATCAACATTTCACCAGTGCAGCTGCGCGATCCGTGGTTTGCTCAGCGCTTACTGAAAAAGCTGGTCGAAGCCAATTTCCCGCCCCAGCGGCTTGAGATCGAAATCACTGAAAGCTGTCTGCACGAAAATATCGGGCTTGTGCGATCCATGGTCGCCAGCTTGCGCAATCAAGGCATTCAGATCAGCCTCGACGACTTCGGCACAGGCTATTCGAGCTTTGAGCACCTGCACAACCTGCCATTTGACCGGATCAAGATCGACCGCAGCTTTGTCAGCGAACTGCGCGACCCTGATCGCCAGTCGGGTATCGTCGAGGCGATTATCTCGCTTGGGCGCGGCCTTAATCTTCCCCTCACGGTAGAAGGTGTGGAGGACGAGGAAATCCTCAATGCGCTCAAATCAATGGGTAGGTTAAAGGCGCAAGGCTATCTTTATGGCCAGCCCGAAGATGCCGCAGCGGTGCGCACACGGCTGGGGGCGGCTGGACAGCTGAACACAGCCGCAGCGCCGGAGCGTGTTCGCGATATGGACGACACGCAGACGCAGGCTCGCACCGCCTGACATCGCGCCTGATACTGTGTTTGCGCACAGGACTGGACGCGAAGCCTGCCGGTGCATAGATGCGCAGCAGTGGCAATGCGTATTCCCTTCATCAAGATGCACGGGCTCGGCAATGATTTTGTCGTGCTTGACGCGCGCGCCGATGCGCTGCCGGTAATAACGCCGCAATTCGCGCGCGCGCTGGCGGACAGGCGAACGGGCATTGGCTGCGATCAGCTGGTGCTGCTCGAACCAAGTGATCGCCTCGCTTTCCGGATGCGGATTTTCAACAGCGACGGCGGCGAAGTGGAAGCCTGCGGTAATGCGGCGCGCGCGGTGGCGCTGCTGCATGGCGAGGCCGTGACCATCGAAACCGCTGGCGGGCCAATTGCGCTGGAGCCGCTGGACGGCGGCGCGCGGGTCGATATGGGCGCGCCGCGGTTTGAATGGGATGCGATCCCGCTGGCCTATCCGATGGACACCTTGGCGATGCCGGTGGGGTGGCCGATAGAGAATGACGATCTGTCAAACCCGATGGCGGTCAATGTCGGCAACCCGCACGCGGTGTTCTTTGTCGATGATGCCGATGCGGTGCCGCTCGACACGCTCGGCCCCGAAATCGAAAATGACCCGCTGTTTCCAGAGCGGGTGAATGTGAATGTGGCGAGCGTGGCCGGGCCGGATCATCTGCGCCTGCGGGTGTGGGAACGCGGTGCTGGCTTGACGCGGGCGTGCGGCACCGGGGCCTGCGCCACGGCGGTCGCCGCGATCCGGCGTGGGCTTGTGCACAGTCCGGTGCGGGTCAGCCTGCCCGGCGGCGATCTGGTGATTGATTGGCAGCCCGGCGGCTCGATCAAGATGAGCGGGTCTGCGACCGAGGCGTTTCGCGGCAGTTTCAACTGGGACGATTACGCGTGAACGCGCCACATATCATCAGCCTCGGCTGCCGCATGAACATCGCCGAGAGCGAGCGGATGCGCGCAATGCTGGCGGGCGAGCAAGACCTTGTGGTGGTCAATTCCTGCGCGGTCACGGGTGAGGCGCTGCGCCAGACCCGGCAGGCTATCCGCCGCGCGCGCCGCGATCACCCCACCGCGCGGTTGATCGTCACCGGCTGCGCGGCAGAGATCGACCGGGCCGAAATCGGCGCAATGGACGCGGTTGATGGCTTGGTGGCGAACGCAACCAAGCTCGATCCGCGCGCGTGGAACGTTGCGGGGGATGCGCCTGCGATTGCCCCTGCCCGCACCCGCGCCTTCATCGCGGTGCAAAACGGCTGCGATCATGCCTGCACCTTTTGCGTGATCCCGCAGGGGCGCGGGGTCAGCCGGTCTGTCGCGGTGATCGAGGTTCTGCGCGAGGTTGAAGCGCATCTGCTGGCAGGCGCGCGCGAAATCGTGCTCACCGGGGTCGACCTGACCTCGTGGGGGCATGATCTGCCCGGCGCGCCGCGGCTCGGCGTGCTGGTCGGCGCAATCCTTGATGCCTTCCCTGCGCTGGCCCGCCTGCGCCTGTCATCGGTTGATGGGGTGGAGATTGACGGAGGCCTGTTCGAACTGATCGCCCACGAACAGCGTGTGATGCCGCACCTGCACCTGTCGTTACAGCACGGCGCAGACCTGATCCTCAAGCGGATGAAGCGCCGCCATCTGCGCCGCGATGCGGTGGAACTGGTCGCCCGGTTAAAGGCGCTGCGGCCCGACATCGCGGTGGGCGCAGATCTGATCGCGGGCTTCCCGACAGAAACCGGGGCGCACCATGCCGACAACCTCAGCATCATCGACGAACTCGGCATTGTTCACGCCCATATCTTCCCCTTCTCACCGCGCCCCGGCACGCCTGCCGCGCGGATGCCGCAACTGCCGCGCGCGCTCGTGAAGGCCCGCGCCGCCGAACTTCGCGCGCGCGCCGCCGCCTGCCGCCAAAACTGGCTGGGCGGGCTGGTGGGCGAAACTCTCTGCGTCCTCGCCGAACGTGACGGCACCGGCTATGCCCCCAATTACGCCCGCGTTGCCCTGCCCGCCGCAGCGCGCGCAGGCGAAACTATCGACATCACAATCCGCGGGACCGAAGAAGGGCTGCTCGTATGAGCGAAACCAGTTGGACCCAGCGCCTGCTGGGCGGCTTTGCCAAGACATCAGAGCGCCTGACCGCCAACCTGTCAGGTGTGGGCGGCAGCGCGAAGCTGGATGATGCCACGCTTGACGAAGTTGAGGACGCGCTGATCATGTCCGACCTTGGCCCGGCAGCGGCAGGGCGCATCCGCGCACGGTTGGCGGACAAACGCTTCGGGCTCGAAATCACCACCTGCGAACTGCGCGAAGCTGTGGCTGAGGAAATCGCCGCGATCCTGCGTCCGGTCGCCAAACCGCTCGAAATAACGGCCTTCCCGCGCCCGCAGGTGATCCTGGTGATCGGGGTGAATGGCAGCGGCAAGACCACCACCATTGCCAAGCTGGCGCACCTGTTCATGGAAGATGATTACGGCGTGCTGCTGGCGGCGGGCGACACGTTCCGCGCGGCGGCCATCGACCAGCTGGCAACATGGGCCGAACGCGTGGGGGTTGATCTGGTGCGCGGGCCGGAAGGCGGCGATCCGGCGGCGATTGTGTTCGATGCCGTGAAACAGGCGACCGACACCGGGATCGACGCGCTGATCGTCGACACCGCGGGCCGCTTGCAGAACAAGAAAGAGCTGATGGAGGAGCTGGCGAAGATCCGCCGCGTGCTCGGGCGCCTGAACGCGGAGGCTCCGCATGACGTGGTGCTGGTGTTAGACGCCACCAACGGCCAGAATGCGCTCGCCCAGATCGAGGTGTTCAAGGAGGTGGCCGGCGTCACCGGCCTGATCATGACCAAGCTGGATGGCACCGCGCGCGGCGGCGTGCTGGTCGCCGCGGCAGAACAATATGGCCTGCCGATCCATGCCATCGGCGTGGGCGAAAAGATCGAAGACCTGCGCCCGTTCGACCCCGATCTGGTCGCGCGGGTAATTGCCGGGGTGGCTTAGTAAACCTTGTCATTGCGAGCGCAGCGAAGCAATCCAGAGCGGCAAGCTCCGCCATGGCGGGGGCTTTGGAACTGGATTGCCGCGCGGCTGCGCCGCTCGCAATGACGGATTGAGAGAGTAATGAGCGAGAACGAAACCAAAAAAGCCGCATCCAGCTGGATTAATGTCGCGGTCGATTACGGGCCATTGCTGGTGTTTCTCGGCGTCTATCGCTGGAGCGCGCCCGAAGACCCCAGCCCTGCGGGCGAATTGGCCGCGATCATCTATGGCACCGGCGCGTTCATGGTCGCAGCGGTGATTGCGCTTGTTGTGTCGAAGTGGCGGCTGGGCAAGGTATCGCCTATGCTGTGGTTTTCAACCGCACTGATCGTCGGCTTTGGCAGCCTGACTATCTTTTTCGGCGACCCGACCTTCGTGCAGTTGAAACCGACGATCATCTACGCGGTGTTCGGCGTGGTATTGCTGGGCGGGTTTTTCATGGGCCGCGCGCTGCTGAAAATCCTGCTCGAAGCCGCGTTTGAAGGGCTTTCAGATCAAGGCTGGCTCAAACTATCGCGCAACTGGGGTGTGTTCTTCCTCGCCCTCGCCGTCCTCAACGAAGTGCTGCGCGCACAGATGGATTTCGAAGGCTGGCTATGGGCCAAGCTGTGGGTGTTCCTGCCGCTGACCTTCCTGTTCACCTTCAGCCAGATCCCGATGCTGCTGAAGCACGGGCTGAGCTTTGAAGAACGGGACGAACCGCTGAAGAATGAACCGCCGACGGGGGGCTGAGGCGCGCAATGGGTTTGATTTTTCTCAACGGGACAACGTCATCGGGCAAAACAAGCATCGCAAGCGCGCTTCAGGAGCAGCTGGCGCGGCCCTATTGCGTTACGGGCATTGATGATGCATTTGCGATGTTGCCCGCGCGTCTCCACAACAATCGCGATGGCTTTTTCTTCGACCGTGACGAACGGGGTCTTGTGCGCCTCAACTTCGGGCCGATTGGCCTTGCATGCCTGAAGGCTCATCACCGATCCGTTGCAGCCATTGCGCGCAGCGGTATCGACCTCATCTGCGATGAAGTCATACTATCGGATGAATTACGCCAAGACTGGTGCGACGTGCTTGACGGGCTGCCAACCGTTTTTGTCGGCTTGCATTGCTCGCTTGAGGAACTTGAGCGCAGAGAGATCAACCGAGGCGACCGGGTCATCGGTCAGGCGCGCGGACAGTTTGCGATTGTACATTCAAAAATGCGGTATGACATCGAAGTCGATAGTTCGCAGAAACCACCTTCCCAGTTGGCGGCAGAAATTATCGCTGATTTGCCCGCATCATTCTGATTGATGTTCGGGCGAACTGGCAGCTTTCAAATCTCGACCTGGCTGCCCAATTCCACCACACGGTTAGTCGGCAGCTTGAAGAAATCCATCGCGGTCGCCGAATTCCTCAGCAGCCACGCGAAGATCTTCTCTCGCCACAGCGGCATTCCCGGCTTTTCGGATGGCAGCAGGGTCTGGCGCGACAGGAAGAAGCTGGTTTGCATCATGTCGAATGTGCCGCCGCACCGCTCCATCTTCTTGAGGCCGAGCGGGACGTCGGTTTCCTCCATGAAGCCATAGTGCAGCACTGCACGATAGAACCCGTCGTTAAGTTCAGTCATCTCGCAGCGCGCGTCGGGATCAACATAGGGCACATCCGCAATTTTGATGGTCAGGATCACCACGCGTTCGTGCAGAACCTTGTTGTGCTTGATATTATGGAGCAGCGCGGAGGGCACACCCGCAGTGCTGGACGCCATGAAGATTGCGGTGCCGGGAACGCGTACCGTGGAATTCTTGGCCGATTTGGCAAAGATTTCGAGCGGTAGCGCGCTTTCGCTCATCCGTTCGTGCATCAGCTTGCGCCCGCGCGCCCATGTCGTCAGCAGGATGAATGCGACCAGGCCGACCACCAGCGGGAACCACCCGCCATCGGCAACCTTGGTGAGGTTGGCGGCGAAATAGGCCCCGTCAACAATCAGGAACAGCAGCACCACCGGGGTCGCGTACCACCAGCGCCATTTCCACACGCCCACCAGCAGCACCGCCATCAACAACGTGTCGATCGTCACCGCACCCGTCACCGCGATGCCATAGGCATTGGCAAGGTTGGATGATGTCTGGAATGTCAGCACCAGCACGATCACCGCCACCATCAGCGCCCAGTTGATCACCGGAATATAAATCTGTCCGCCTTCGGTTGCCGATGTGTGGCGGGTGCTAAGGCGCGGGATATAGCCCATCTGGATCGCCTGATGGGTAATCGAAAACGCCCCTGAAATGACAGCCTGGCTGGCAATGAACGTGGCAACCGTGGCCAACAATACCAACGGCAGACGCCATTGTTCGGAGGCTAGGAAGAAGAACGGGCTTTCAATCGCCTGCGCAGCCTGTTCGGGCGGCAGACCCATGACCATCGCGCCCTGACCGAAATAGTTGAGCAGCAGACAGGGCATGACAAAGCCGAACCACGACAACCGCATCGGCCCGCGCCCGAAATGACCCATGTCGGAATACAGCGCCTCTGACCCCGTCACCGCTAGTACCACGCTGCCCAGAGCAAGGAACGCGAGCCAGCCATCAAGCATGAAAAAGTTGATCGCGTGATAGGGGTTAAGCGCCCACAAAATCGCCGGGGTCTGGATGATCTGCCAACCGCCGAGCAGGGCGATGACCGTAAAATAGACGATCATCACCGGCGCAAACAGCGCGCCAACCTTGGCCGTGCCGCGCTTTTGTATCACGAACAGAAACACCAGCAAAACCAGCGCGATGGGGATGACAAAGCGTTCAAACCGGCTGTCGACAACGCTCAAACCCTCAACCGCCGACAATACAGAAATCGCCGGGGTGATCATGCTGTCGCCATAGAACAGGCTGGTCGCAAACACGCCCAGTAGCACCGCGATCCAGGCATATTTCGATGTCGACAGACTGCGCGAAATCAGCGCAACCAACGCCAAGCTACCACCCTGCCCCTTGTTATCGGCCCGCATCAGGATGGTGACATACTGGATCGAGACGACCAGCGTCATCGACCAGAAGATCAGGCTGATCACGCCCAGAATATGGGCATTGTCGAGCGCAAGCTTATGCGCTCCCGAAAAAGTTTCGCGAAACGCGTAGAGCGGGCTGGTGCCGATATCGCCGAACACGACGCCGATCGCGCCCACCGCCAGCGCGGTTTTGGACGCGCTGTGGCTTTTCCCACCCGACGGTGGCTGGTGGGCAGGTGATGCAGCTTGGGTCATATCAATCGGATTTCCCGTATGTCGGTACTGCCCATCCCGCCAGAACGACTCGTCACAGGCACTCAGGCTGGAGTGGCGCGCCGCCTAGCACTCCGCATTCGCACCTGCAACACGCCGCAATCACTGGCCTTGCAGCATCGGCGCGCGCGCGATCATATCGTCCAGCCGCGCGACATCATCCGCCAATTCCTCCTGCCACGGTGCATCGGGAGGCGTGCGTTCGAGCAGTCCAGCCCAGACATTGCGCGCCGCGCGGATCTCACCGCTTTGCAGATAGGCAATACCGAGGAAATACTCCGCCCCCGGATGGGCAGGATCAATCGATCGCGCCCGGCCAAACGCTTGCAACGCCGCCGGAGTTACAAACCCATCGGCATGGCCAACCAGCGCAAGGCCGAGCGCGAGCCAGCTTTCCTGATCATCAGGATTTGCCTCCAAACCGGCTTGCAGCAGCGCGGCAGCATCGGCAAATTTACCGCGCCGGGCAAAGGCATCTGACGTCAGCAGGTAATTGGGCGGCGGCAGAGTGCGATCAAACAGCGCGGCGCGGCCTTCAACCATCGCCTCGCCCTGATTGCTCGCCGCAGCCGCCGCTTGCTTGGGCGCTGCGGGCTGTCCCGGCGCACCCTGCCACGCGTATCCGGCCAAGCCGAACATCAGCACCGCGCCGAACAGCGCAAAACCTTCGCGCGGCAGCCGCAGTGCCAGCGCGGCAAACGCAAACGCCGCAATTGCCAATGCACCCACGGCCAGCCAGCCATCGATCATGGCAAATCTCCTGCATCACTACGTCGCCTACCCAGTCGCCGCAGCAGCACCGCAGCGACGATCAGGATCAACAGTGCCGGGATGGCAAAAAGCGGCCATGTGCTGGCGCTGATTGTGGGATTGTAACTGACGTAATCGCCGTATCGCGCGATCAACCACGCGCGGATTTCCTTGGGGCTTTCGCCTGCCAGAATGCGGCTGCGCACCTGATGGCGCATATCGCCTGCCATCGGCGCGTCACTATCGGCGATCGACTGCGACTGGCATTTGAGGCAGCGCAGTGTGTGCATCAGCGCGGTTGCCTGAGCCTCCAGGGCTGGGTCGTCGAGCTGATTATAGGCATAGGGCGCGGGCGGCATGGTGCCCTGCGCGGAGAGCGGCAAAGCGATCAGCGCCGCCAGAAAGGCAAGAAGCACCCTGATCATCTGGCCTCCTCCAACTCTGCCAACAGCACCGGAATATCACTCTCGCGGATATCGCCGATATGCTGGTAACGGATGACGCCCGCAGCATCGATCACGAAGGTTTCGGGCACGCCTGAAGAGCCGATGGCAAGCTGCACTTCGGAAATATCATCCGCGCCGATCCGGGTATAGGGATTGCCATGACGCGCGAGGAAATTGGCGACATCTTCGGGCCGGTCGCGAATGGCAATGCCGACGATCTCTACCCCTTGGGCCTTCAATGCTTCAAGCTGCGGGGCCTCGGCGATGCAGGGCAGGCACCAGCTTGCCCAGATATTGAGCAGGCGCGGCTGGCCGCCAACCAGATCGCTGCGCGCGGCCCCCGGCAGCCCATCAAACGCGGGTTTGAGCGCGAAATCGGGCAGTGGTTGGCCGATCATCGCGCTTTCGACGAATTCGGATTTATCCTGAGTGAGCATATAGCCCGCCAGCCCAGCGAAAAACGCGAACAGGGCGAGCGGCACCCCAAGAAACAGACGTGAGCGCATGGCCGTTTACTCCGCGGGCACCGGCGCTGTGCCCAGCGCCTCAATATCTGCGCGACGCTCATCGCCCAGCGATACCGCCTTGCGACGCTTCATATCGACCCGCACCCTGCCGATAATCGCCAGCACCCCGCCCAGCGCGATCAGCAGCCCGCCATACCAGATGAAGGTCACAAACGGCTTCCACCACATCCGGATCTGCCAGCGTCCGTCTGCGGCCTGATTGCCGATTACCGCGTACAGTTGCCCGTTCCAGCGGGTGAGCAGCGCGCTTTCGCTGGTCGATTGCGGCGGCGACCAGAAATTGCGCGCCTGCGGGGTGAGGATGACCGGGGCGCCGCCATCGCGGCTGACGGCAATGCGCGCTTCAATCGCTGTCCAGTTCGGTCCGGCCACCGGCGTTACGTTTTCAAGGGTGAAGGTGAAATCGCCCACCTGATCGCTGCCGCCGGGGGCCACTGCGGCGAGGCGTTCTTGCGTGAACGCGGCTTCGCTGGCCATGCCGAACAGCGACACCGCGATCCCGAAATGGGCCATCACCATGCCCCACGTCGCCACTGGCACCCGGGTCAGGCTGCGCCCTCGCAGCGGCAGGAACGCAGCAACACCCAGCGCTGCGGCAAGCCCGAGGCCCAGCAGCGGCAGCAATGCGAATTGGCCGAAGAAACTCACCAGCCCGATCACGCCGATCAAAATGGCGGCGACGAGCAGCACTTCAAACCGGATGCGCCGGGGGTTGTCCTCCTTCCACCGCAGCAGCGGGCCGACCGCCATCACCAGAAACATCGGAATCGCGAACATCGCGCTCGCCGGGTTGAAATAGGGCGGGCCGACCGACACCCGCACATCAAACGCCTCGGTCAGCAGTGGATAGAGTGTGCCGAGCAGCACGATCGCGAGGATCGCCGACAGCATCACATTATTGAACACCAGCGCACCTTCGCGGCTGCTGAAGGAAAACCGCTTGCCTTCCGCCACCGCGCCTGCGCGCAGGGCAAAAATCGTGAAGGCCCCGCCGATATATAGGCCGAGTAGAACGAGAATGAACGCTCCGCGTTGCGGATCGACCGCAAAGGCGTGAACGCTCGTCAGCACGCCCGAACGCACCAGAAACGTGCCCAGCATCGACATCGAGAACGCCAGCACGCCCAGCATGATCGTCCACGTGCGCAGCGCATCGCGCGCGGCGAGCACAGCCACAGAGTGCAGCAGCGCAGTCGCCGCCAGCCACGGCATCAGCGAGGCATTTTCGACCGGATCCCAGAACCACCAGCCGCCCCAGCCGAGTTCATAATAGGCCCAGTATGACCCCGCCGTGATCCCGAAGGTCAGCAGCACCCACGCCCCCAGCACCCACGGGCGCATCACTCGGGCGAAGGTGGGATTGACCTCACGCGTCAACAACGCGCCCATCGCCAGACTGAACGCCACCGACAGCCCGACATAGCCCGCGTAAAGCGTGGGTGGGTGAAACGCGAGACCAATATCCTGCAACAGCGGGTTGAGCCCGGAACCCTCGATCGCGGGCACCGGCAGCCGTTCAAACGGGTTGGAGGACAACAGCAGAAACGCATAGAACCCCAGCGCCACAAACCCCTGCACGGCCAGCGTCGCGCCCATGGTGCGTTCTTGCAGGCGGCGCTCAAACAGGGCGAGCAAGCCGCCCGACAGCGCCAGCACGCCGACCCACAACAGCATCGATCCTTCGTGATTGCCCCATGTTCCGGTGAGCTTGTAAATCATCGGCTTCATCGAATGCGAATTGGCCGCGACCAGCTTGATCGACAGATCAGTGACCGCAAACGCCCATACCAGCATCGTGAAGGCCAGCCCCGCCAACAGCGCCTGTACCACAGCGGCGGGCCGAGCATAGATCGCCAGCGGATTGGCCTCGCCCTCTGCGCTACGCAGCGCAAACGCGCCTGACACCATCTGCAACACCGCCAGCGCAGCGGCGAGCCACAGCGCGGCCAGTCCGATTTCGGCGATCATTGCGTCAGCCCCACCGTGGTATCAGCGGCCATCTTTGCCGCTTGCGCGGTTCCCATGCCTTCGAGTTCCTTAGGCACGTAATTTTCGTCATGCTTGGCCAGCAGGTTGGTGGCCATGAACACGCCGTTCGCGCCAAGGCTTCCCTCCGCAACCACACCCGATCCTTCGACGAACAGATCGGGCAGGATGCCGCTATACCGCACGGGGATCGCATCTTCGGTGTTGCCGGTGACCATGAAATTGACCGTCACTCCGTCCGCTTCGGTGGCAAGCGATCCAGGCTGCACCATCCCGCCAAGGCGCACCGCTTGCCCGACCGACGGGGGTGTAGCCGCCATCTGTTCGGGTAGGTAAAAATAGTTGGCCTGATTGCGCAAAGTCCACGCCGCGATCAGGCCCGCGCCGATAATCGCGATCAGCGCGGCGATGATGAGGATAAGGCGTTGATGCTTGGCTTTCATGGCGTTTCCTTACCTCAGCGCCGGCGCACGGCATCGCGCCGCGCTTCGGCCCGGCGCATTGCGCGCCACGCCCAAATGATCAACCCGCCAAGCGCAATCGCGCTGACGGCATAGGCCAACATCACAAAATCCCACTGGTTGAGCTGTTCGCGCATTACGCCTGCTCCATTACCGGAACGCCAACCGCAGACGCATCATCATCCAATGCGCGCCGCCGCAAGCGTGCTTCGACCTGTTGCTCGGCGATCAGCGCACGCATCCGCATCAGCACGATTGCCCCGAATAATAGCGAAAAGCCCACCACCGCCACCAATAGCGGCACCAGAAACGTCGCATCAATCGCACTTTTGCCCGCAGTGATGCTGGGCGGTTGGTGGAGCGAGTTCCACCACACCACGCTGCGGTTGATGATCGGCACGTTCACCGCGCCGACCAGCCCGAAAATCGCGGCAATTTTCGATGATCCGCCTTCGCGCGCAGTGGCCTGCGTCAGCGCGATATATCCGACATAGAGGAACAGCAGCACCAGCATCGAGGTCAAGCGCCCGTCCCATTCCCACCAGGTGCCCCATGTCGGGCGACCCCAGATCGATCCGGTGGCAAGGCAGATCGCGCAAAACACCATCCCCGGCACCGCAATCGCGCGCGCAGCAATCGCGGCCAGCGGGTGTTTCCAGATCAGCAGCATGGCGCTGGAAATCGCGATCCCGGCCCAGCCCCCCATGCCCAGCCATGCGGCGGGAACGTGGATAAATAGGATGCGCACCGTTTCGCCCATTAGCCGATCAGGCGGCACCGCCACCAACCCCCACGCCAGCGCACCCACGGACAGCACCAGGCCGCTCCAGAACAGGAGCGGCATCAGCCACTTTGCCAGTGACAGGAAACGGGTGGGGTTGGCGTAAATGTGCATATCTATGTGCGTCTGGTCGGGCTTGTAGCGTTACACCCGAACCGGACAAGACTGCAATTCATGCATCAGTCAATTCGTCACCGGCAAGCAAGCCGTTTCAGCCGCGCCCGATCAATTTTTGCGCCATCCGGTCAGCGACCACATCGGACGAAACGCCGGTGGCATCGCTTTCCTGCCAGATCGCTTCGAGCCTGCCGGGGATCTGCGCCAGCAGCGCGTTGACCTCGGCAATATCGCTGGCGTGGCCATCGCGCCGCGCGAGGTATTCGGTCGCCACGGAAATAATGCCGCCGGCGTTGATGACATAATCAGGTGCGTAGAGAATGCCGCGCGCCGCCAGCACCGCGCCGTGTTCTGCCCGCGCGAGCTGATTATTGGCCCCGCCCGCGACAATCGGGCAATCGAGCCGGGCGATGCTTTCATCATCCAGCACCGCGCCCAGCGCATTGGGGCTGAACACGTCGCACGGCGTTGTCATGATTGCATCGCTTGCGACCAACGTCGCGCCCAGTTCCTGTGCCAGCGCGCCCGCGCGGGCCGCGTTGATATCGGCCAGCGTCAGCTTCGCGCCGTCTTTCGCCAGCAACCGCGCCACACCGCTGCCCACGCTGCCAACGCCCTGCACCGCGACATGAACGCCCGACAGGCTATCCGTGCCCAGCTTGTGCTGAACTGCGGCCTTGATCCCCAGATAGATGCCGAATGCGGTAAACGGGCCGGGATCGCCGCCCGCGCTGCCTTCGCCCGTCACTGGCAGGCCGGAGACGTGCGCCGTGCGCTGTGACACCGCGACCATGTCAGCCTCGGTGATGCCGACATCTTCAGCGGTGACATAGCGTCCGCCCAGCGCCTCTACCGCATCGCCGAATGCGGCGATCATGGCGGGCGTCTTGATCCGCTGTTCATCGGCAAGGATAACTGCCTTGCCGCCGCCCATCGGCAGGCCTGCCATCGCGTTCTTGTAGCTCATCCCGCGCGACAGCCGCAGCGCATCGCGCATCGCACCCGCCGGTTCATTATAATGCCAGAACCGCGTTCCGCCCGCCGCCGGGCCGAGATGGGTGGAATGCACCGCGATAATCGCTGTCAGCCCGCTCGCCTGATGGTGCACCAGTTGCACCAGTTCATGCGCGTCGAAATCGGCCTCAGTCCAGAAAGCGGTCATGCGTGATATCCCTTTGCCGCGCGCAGGAAAAACAGGCTGAAAGGGGAAGATGGGGCGACCAACGGGGTTCGAACCCGTGACCTCCGGTACCACAAACCGGCGCTCTAACCAGCTGAGCTATGATCGCCACACGCCCCTGCCCGCATACCACCTTTCCGGTCGCTGCCAAGCCCGCGCAAGGCGCGCGGTTTACGCATGGCTGACGCGCGGTCAAGTCCGCTGAGGACGGGGAGGCGCCTCTTGCACAAAGGGTTCGCGTTGGGAAGCGAAAACTGTTTTACCGCCGCCCATGCGCAAGATTATTGCGTGGGTACCGAAACCATTGCCAAGCAGCCATGCGGATTTATCGTGCCTCGTCATGACCCTGACCAGCGACTCCGTAACCACGCGGCTGATGGCGCACATCGGGATGCAGCGCGTCCCCACAATCAAGGCCGAAATATTTCAGCTGCGGCGATTCGTGCCGCCTGACCTGTGCACCGATCTGATCGCGCTGATCGAGCGTGATCGCCGCCCATCAACCATCGCCGACGATAATGGTGATGCGTATTTTCGCACCAGCGAAACCTGCGATCTGGCAGGCGATCTGCCCCCGGTACAGCGGATTGAGGCGATGCTGACCCAACTTTCGGGCATCGATCCGGCTTACGGCGAACCGTTGCAGGGCCAGCGTTATGCGCAAGGGCAGGAGTTCAAGGCCCACACCGATTACTTTGATCCGGGCGGGCATGATTTCGCCCGGTTCTGCACATTGTCAGGCCAGCGCACCTGGACGTTCATGATATATCTCAATGACGTCGAGGCGGGCGGCGCTACCCGGTTCAAACTGCTGGACAAGACATTCCAGCCGGAGGAAGGCAAATTGCTGTGCTGGAACAATCGCCTCGTTGATGGCGGCGTCAATCATGCGACGCTGCATCACGGGATGAAGGTGCGCAAGGGCGTCAAATACGTGATCACCAAATGGTATCGCGAAAACGAGTGGAGAGGCTGATGGAAGATTATTTGAAGATCGCCGAACAACTGCGGCAGCGGCTCGCGGAATTGACCGCACGCTCAACCGAGATTGAGGACGACCTGCGCCACCCGCTGGACGCGGATTTCTCCGAACAGGCGATTGATCTGGCCGATGACGAGGCGCTGGAAGGCGTCGATGATGTGCTGCGCGCCGAGGCACGCCAATTGCGCCTTGCTCTGACCCGGATCGACAATGGTACCTATGGCACCTGCGCCAAATGCGGGAAGGCAATTGCGCTTGAACGGTTGAAAGCGCGGCCAATCGCGACCCGCTGCATCAACTGCGCAGCCTGAAACGAAAAAGGCGACCCCGTCAGGCCGCCTTCCTCCCACGACCCGAGGGCCGCGAACTGTCGCGCGCGGCCTTGCGGCGGCGCAGCGTGTAACGGAATTACTTCTTAAGGCTGAGCCCGCCGAACCGCTTGTTGAACGCGGCCACACGCCCGCCTTCGCTGACCTGCTGACGCCCACCGGTCCATGCCGGGTGGCTGAGGGGATCGATTTCGAGCGACATGGTGTCGCCTTCCTTGCCCCAAGTCGAACGGGTCTGATATTCGGTGCCATCGGTCATCTTGACCGTGATCATGTGGTATTCGGGGTGACCTTCGGCCTTCATGACGTGATCCTTTGCAGCGTGACGCCGGTACCGACCGGCGTTGCTATGAATGGGAAGCGGCGCGCTTAGTCGGGTTTGCCGTACATGGCAAGCCTGTGTGCGGAGTCATTGTTGTTAGCTTCCGCTTCGGGCTGCGAAATCCTCGCCCGCGCAGACGCGGGTGGGCAAATCAAACCTTATCCACCATCATTGCGGTAAACTCGACCTCGCACGTCGTCTTGCCCTCGACGCTGGCCACGCCCTTGAACTTGTAGACCCGGCTGCGCTTCTGAGTGAATTCCACGTGCAGATCGAGCAGGCAGCCCGGCGTCACGGGCGCGCGGAACTTGGCGTTCTCGATCCCCATGAAGATCACCAGCTTGCCCGTTCCCGCCAGTTCCATCGTCTCGATCCCGAGGATGCCGGCGGCCTGCGCCAGCGCCTCGATCTGGAGCACGCCGGGCATGATCGGCGCGCCGGGGAAATGGCCCTGGAAGAACTGTTCGTTCATGCTCACGGCCTTGATCGCGTGGATCCGTTCACCCAGCGTGATCGAACGCACCCGGTCGACCAGCAACAATGGATAGCGATGCGGCAGCGCCTGCAAGACCTTGCCGATATCATAATCCAGCACCTGCGCTGGTGCGCTGCCCGCATCGCTCATTCGTAGCCTCCTACCGCAACGCCCGGCTCAACGCCCAACCGGGGCGGCGGTGTTGCCCTGCTGCGCCTGCTGCTGTTGCTGTTGCTGCATCATCTGCGCGGTCAGCAGGCGTTGCTGGATTTCCTGATAGAGCTGTGCGCCCTCACGGCTGGGTTGCCAACCTGCTGGAGGAACCACCCCGACAGATGCAACCTTACCATTGAGCGCCGTGGTCACCTGCTGACTAACATCGGCCTCGGGCACGGCAAACAACAACGAACCCGGATCAATCACCAGCTTGATCTGCTGCGCTGTGGTGACATCCTGCAGGGCTGCACCGTAGTGCACGATGATCTGTTCGATCGCAAAGATGCGCGCGCCGTCGATCTGATTGTTGAGCGCCTGAATTTCCTGTTCCAGCGTTTGCAGCTTGGTGAAGTCCCCTGAGTTCTGCTTGGCTGCCAGTTCTGCGTCATCAACCTGCTTGTCACCATTGGTGTCGAATGTGGCCAGCAAGGTCTGACGTTCCTGCGCCTTGGTGCGGCGCAGGTCGTTCTGCTGCGTATAGGTCTGGTTGACCTGTTCATAGGCCTGCTGGAACGCCGTGGTCGCGATGATCGTGCGCGAAATATCGACCGTGGCGACACGGCCTTCGATCTGGGCGTGAACGGGAAGCGCAGCCAGCGCCGTAAGCGCAAGGCCAGCAGGAGCGAGAAGCTTGGTGAAAAGTGTCATCAGAATTGGGTTCCTACGTTGAATGAAAAACTACGATCATCGTCCCCTTCGACCTTGCGAATGGTGCGGGAAATGTCGATGCGAAACGGCCCAAAGGGTGAGTTCCAGTTAACCCCGAACCCGACTGTGATGCGCGGGCTAACCGAATCGCCAAGGAATGTCTCCTTGATTGCGCTGCCGGGGCGGATCGAAGGGATATTGGCCGTGCCATCGGGCGCCAGCGGGTTGGTGGTGAAATCAAGCACGCCCGGAACGACCGGCACGCCATTACTATCAAGCCGCGGGGTCAGGAAGATCGGGTTGCCTTGCGCATCGCGTTGCTGCACGCCGTTGGGATTGTCCTGTAGCACCGGCTGCGTCACGCCCCACAATCCGCCGATATCAGCCCAGATCGAAGGCCTCAGGCCAAGTTCGCGCGCGCCGGAACCGAGCGGAATTTCAAGCTCGGCGCGACCGAGGTAGTAATTGCGCCCGCCAATTGCGTCATCGCGGGTCTGATCGGGGTCTGTGATCAGAACCGGATTACCATCGGCATCGCGCACATATTGCTGGGTCAGGACGCGTGGGCCAACGCCGCGAATGGCAAAGCCGCGAAACTGCGGCTCACCGAGGAAGAAACGATCCGTCAGAAAAATGTCATCAACGCCTTCGCCCGGGCGGTTCTGCAAGGCAATAATGGTCCCGCCTTCGGCCAGCACCGAGAAGATGAAGCCGCTATTGCCAAGATTCCAGAACTGCTGCCCGCGCCCACGGAAACGCACATAGCGCACATCCCCGCCCAGCCCAGCCACTTCACTGCTGAGCGACAGCGTGCGCCCGCGCGTGGGACGGAGACGAGAATTGAGCGAGTTGTAGTTGAGGCTGACGCCGACGATTGAGCTTAGCCGGGAACCGAGTGTATCACACAAAAAACGGCCAGCCAGCAGCGGATCGCATTCACGTATGCCGTCGCCATTTATATCCGAGAAAAACAGATTCTCGTCGAGCGTTACATCGTCGTTGCTGAGAGTGTAGCTGCCAATCAGCGACATGAACTCTGTCAGCGGAACCCCGGCGCGCAACGAAAAGCCCGTTGTTGACTGCTTGAAGGTGGTGTTACGATCATTATTGGTAAAATTGAAACTATTTGAATCTCTGCGGAAAATATCAATCCCGCCGGATATATTGCGATCAAATATAAACGGATCGGAGAAACTGACCTGCGCCGAGCGCGAGAACTGCGACCAATTCAAGCTGAGGCCGATTGTCTGCCCGCGCCCACGGAAGTTGCGCTGCCGGATGCTGCCTGCTAGAATAAATTGTTCAATCGAAGAAAAGCCCGCCGAAAACTGCAATTCACCGGTTGGATTTTCTTCGACATTGGCCTCAAGGACGATGCGGTCAGGGGCGCTGCCTTCGACCTGCTTGATCTCGAAATTTTCCTGGAAATAACCCAGTGAGTTTATGCGCGCATTGGTACGCAGAATCGCCAGCGAATTAAACGCATCGCCTTCCGCCAGCCGGAATTCGCGGCGCACGACCTTGTCCTGCGTCAACGTATTGCCGTTGACGTCAACCCGCTCAACATAAACGCGCGGCGCTTCGCGTAGGACGAAGGTGACATTCATTTTCAGATCGTCAGGGTTGCGGTTGAAGCGCGGCTGCACATCGGCAAAGGCATAGCCAAACCGCCCAGCCAACTCGGTCAACTGCTCGACAGTATCTTCAACCGTTTTGGCATTGTAGAAATCGCCCGACTTCATCGGCAGATTGCCGCTCATCGAATCGCTGTCAAAATCGCGCAGCTGGCTGTCGACCTTGACCTCACCAAAATTGTAGCGTTCGCCTTCCTCCACCACGTAAGTGATGATGAAGTCTTCCTGATCGGGCGTCAGTTCGGCCACCGCCGAAACCACGCGGAAATCAGCGTAGCCTTCGGTCAGGTAAAACTGCCGTAGCTTCTGCTGATCAAACGCCAGACGATCAGGGTCATAACTGGTATTGGAGCTGAAGAAGCTGGTGAAACGTGCCTGCTTGGTCACCATTTCGCTGCGCAGATCGCCGTCGGAAAACTTCTCGTTGCCAAGAATGTTGATCTGGCGAACCTTGGATTTCGGGCCTTCGGTAATTTCGAACACGATATCGACGCGGTTCTGCGGCAGTTGCACCAGTTTGGGTTCAATCTGCGCGGCAAACCGGCCTTGCCGCTTGTACAGTTCAAGAATGCGGGAAACATCGGCGCGCACTTTGGAACGGGTGAATATCTGGCGCGGGGCGAGCTTGATTTCAGGCAGTATCTTGTCGGGCTTGAGGCGTTTATTGCCTTCGAGCACGATGCGATTGATCACCGGGTTTTCGACCACGGTGATGACGACGTTGCCGTTTCTGTTGTCGATCGTGTAATTGGCGAACAACTCGGTCGCGCCAAGATCCTTGAGGGCTTCGTCGGCGGCTACCGCTGTGTATTCCTGACCAACCCGCAGGCGGATATAGCTGAGGATGGTGGTCGGCTCCAACCGTTCGGAACCGACGACGTTGATCGTGCGGATCACGTTGCTGCTCGCGGCGGGCGCAGGCTCTGCGGCAGGCTGGGCAACGGGCGCTGTTGCGGCGTCCTGCTGCTGCGCAAAGGCGGCCCCCGGCACACCGGCCAGCATCGAGCCACAGCACAGCAGCGCGACAAAGCGCGCGCGCTGCGGCAGCGAATGCGCCAGATTGCCATTGACCGGCATTACGCCCGCCTCGCTTATTGCGTTCATGCAGCTAAAATCCCGTTCCAACCGTCCGTGCCGTATTGGCGTCACACCCTTGCGACCCTCAATATGCACCCTTGCAAGTGACCTTATGTGCGATCGCCTGTCGCACCCTGAAAATCTGGCCCCCGCCTCTGCCCGATGTGCCCATCGCAATCAAGCCGCACCGGCGCGGATAGGACACGGACCGGGGCGCTTTCCCCGGCAAACCCGCTGGCCCGCGCCAGTCTTGCCTCAAGAGCCGAAGATGGGAAGCGAGAACAGATCATTCACCGTCACCACCACCATCAACACCAACACCAGCGCAATGCCGGTGCGATAAGCCCATTCGGTCACCTGCGGCCCTACCGGCTTGCGGCGGATCGCCTCGGCCAGATAGAACATCAGATGTCCGCCATCGAGCGCGGGGATTGGCAAGAAGTTGATGAATGCCAAATTAAGCGAGATCAAAGCGGCAAAATTGATGAAGGCAACAGCGCCAAGGCTCATCTGTTCGCCAGAGAATTTGGCGATCTTGAGCGGGCCGCCAAGTTCATCAACCGATCGATCGCCCATGATGATCTGCTGAATGCCGGTGATCATCATGCCCATCAGATCCCAGCATTGCTTGACCGCCAACGGGATCGCCTCAAGCAGGCCAACCTCTTCGAGTTCATAGGCCCCGCCTGCAGCGGCAACGCCAATCTGGCCAATCGCGCTTTGATTGCCGAAACCGTCGGTTTCCACTACCCGCGCGGTGGTGAGCGGAATGGTGATCTGCTCGCCTGCCCGCTCAACCGTAAACACCATGCGCTTGCCCGGATGCAAGGCAACGGTGGTGCGCAATTCGCTGAAATCAGCAATCGTGCGGCCATCAATCGCAACCACCGTATCGCCCACCTGAAGCCCCGCAGCTTCTGCCACGCTGGCTTCGGTAAAACGGCCGATGGTGCGCGAATCTTCATCGCCAGTGATGGTCGGTTTGCCCAGAATGGCGAAAAACGCGGCAAAGATTGCAACCGCCACCAACAGGTTGGTGATCGGCCCCGCCGCCACGATCAGCGCGCGCTTCCACAGGGCGGCGTGCTGGAAACTGCCTTCTTCGCAGGGCGCATCGGGATCGGGCACGCTGGCGGGGTTCATATCACCCCTGAACTGGACATAACCGCCCAAAGGCAGCGCCGAGAGTTTCCAGCGGGTGCCCTGCCGGTCTGTGAACCCGGCGATTTCCTTGCCGAAGCCGACCGAGAACGCATCGGCCCTGACGCCGAACAACCGCCCGACCAGCAGGTGGCCAAGTTCATGCACGGTTACCAGCGGGCCGAGCAGCAGCAGGAAGCCGACCGCATACATCCAGAACGGGGGTGCATCAAACAAAGGCGTTGGTCTCCAACAGAGTGAGCGCTTGCCGCCGCGCGGATTGATCGACGGCCAGAACTTCATCAAGCGTGGCCGGACGCGGAGCATCATTGCTGCGCTGCAACGTCTCCTCCACCATTGCGGCAATGCGGGTGAACCCGATCTGACCGGCGAGGAAGGCGGCGACTGCCACCTCGTTCGCGGCGTTGAGGATCGCGGGCGCACTTCCGCCCGCCACGATCGCTTCTCGCGCCAACCGCGTCGCAGGGAAGCGGGTTTCATCGGGCGGGAAAAAGGTCAGCTCGCCAATCGCCGCCAGATCAAGCGGGGCAAGCGGCGTTTCCATCCGCTGCGGCCAGGCGAGGCACGAAGCAATCGGCACGCGCATATCCGACGGGCCGAGTTGCGCCAGCGTTGACCGGTCGCGGAATTCCACCATTGAATGGATCACGCTTTGCGGGTGGACAACGATGCCCAGCCGGTCCAGCCCGACCGGGAACAGGTGAAAGGCCTCGATATATTCGAGCCCCTTGTTCATCATAGTCGCGGAATCGACGCTGATTTTCGCGCCCATCGACCAGTTGGGATGCGCCACAGCCTCTGCCGGGGTCGCCGCCGTCAGCCGCTCGGCGCTCCACGTGCGCAGCGGCCCGCCGCTGGCGGTCAGGGTGATTTTCGCCACATCCGACAGGCGATTGCCGCTGAGGCACTGGAAGATCGCATTATGCTCGCTATCGGTCGGCAGCAGGGTCGCGCCGTGACGGGCGACCGCCTGCATCATCACCTCGCCCGCCGAAACCAGCGCTTCCTTGTTGGCGAGCGCAATGGTGCCGCCGCGTTCGATCGCCGCCATTACCGGGGCGAGGCCTGCGCAGCCGACAATCGCCGCCACGGTCACATCCACCGGGCGCGCGGCCGCTTCGCACAGCGCCTTTCGCCCGCCAGCGGCTTCTATCCCGCTGCCCGCCAGCGCATCGCGCAATGCGGGCAGGCACGCCTCATCGCTGACCACGGCGATTCTCGCGCCAAATTCGCGCGCCAACGCGGCCAGTTCGGCAGCGCTCGAATGCGCGGTCAGCGCCTCTATGCGCCATCGTTCACGCTCACGCCGCACCAGATCGAGCGTCGATGCGCCAATCGATCCGGTGGCACCTAGCAGGGTAAGAGCACGCGTCATTGCCCCATCATCCCAGCAAAGCGAGCATTGTGGCAATCACAAACAGCACAAAGAATACCGCAAGAAAGCCATCGAGCCGGTCAAACAGCCCGCCGTGGCCGGGGATCAGCGCGCCCGAATCCTTCACCCCGGCGCGGCGTTTCATCCAGCTTTCAAAGAAATCGCCCGCCTGCGCCAACACTGCGATCAACACCCCGGCGAACACCGCAAAGCCAATGCTGAGCGGATTATAGCCGGGCGCGCCTGCTGCCGGGCCGAAATCGGTGAGTTCGATCACAACCGCAACCAAAGCCGCCGCCGTCGCCCCGCCCCCCAACCCGGCCCAGGTCTTGGACGGGCTGATGCGCGGTGCAATCTTTGGCCCGCCAATCGTGCGGCCCGCGAAATAGGCCCCGACATCCACCGCGATGATCGGCAGGATATAGCCTGCCAGCACCTCAAACGGGCCGTAGCCATAGCTTTGCCCATCCACCGGGAAAAAGGTCGGCCCGTTGCGCAGCGCCATCATCGCAAGGCCTGCCCCGCCGATATAAACCACCCCGGCAAAGAACCACAGCGTTTCAGCCAGCCCTGACACGCCAAAGCGGCCAACCAAGCGGTTCCATTCCCACAGCACGCCGCCTACCAGCAGCAGGATGAACGCGCTCCAGAACCAGCCGCCCAGCCACAGCGCCCCGCCTGCAATCACCAACATCACGATGGCCGACGCCAGCCGCACAGGCAAATCCGAAGCCCCCCCTTTGGAGTCAGGCACGCGGGGCGTTTCAGCGTCCACCATAGCGCCGCTCCCTCCGGGCAAAATCATCCAGCGCCTGCGTCAGATGCGCAGGTTCAAAATCGGGCCATAACGTGTCCACAAACAGCATTTCAGCATAGGCCGATTGCCACAGCAGGAAATTCGACAGGCGCACTTCGCCGCTGGTGCGGATCAGCAGATCGAGCGACGGCAGATCAGCGGTGTCGAGCTGCGCGGCGATACTCTCCACCGTGACGGCCCCTATCGCCGCGGCCTTCGCCGCCGCACGCGCAATCTCGTGCTGCCCGCCGTAATTAAGCGCCACCGCCAGTGTCTTGGTGCCATTTGCAGTTTGTGTCAGCGCATCTTCGAGCATCGCCACGATATCCGGCGCGAGCGACTGCCAATCGCCAATGATCTTGAGCTTGACGCTGTTGGCGACAAATTCGGGAAGGTCGGATTTGATGAACCGCCGCATCAGGTTCATCAGATCATCGACCTCATCATCGGGCCGTTTCCAGTTTTCAGACGAAAAGGCATAGAGCGTCAGGCATTCCAGGCCCATCGGTTCCAGCCCGCGCACCAAGCGCCGCACAGCCTCCACCCCGCGCTGATGCCCAACCGCGCGCGGCAGCCCGCGTTTCTTGGCCCAGCGGCCATTGCCATCCATGATGATGGCAACGTGTTTTGCGCGGTCCTGATCCAAATCTGTTCCTAACGATCCGATACCCCCCGCCTTACTGCGTCAGGATTTCCTGCTTTTTCTTCGCCGCCGCCTCGTCGGTGTCGGCGACATATTTGTCGGTCAGCTTCTGGACTTCATCCTCAGACCGCTTGCGCTCATCCTCGGAGATTTCCTTCTTCTTTTCGTCGGTCTTCAGGCTTTCCATCGCATCGCGGCGCACGTTGCGGATCGCGATCTTGGCCTTTTCGGCATATTGATCGGCCAGTTTCGCCAGCTCCTTGCGGCGATCCTGCGTCAGATCGGGGATCGGCAGGCGCAGAGTCTGTCCGTCAATGATCGGATTGAGGCCCAGATTGGCGTGGGCAATGCCCTTTTCCACCGGGGTCATGTTCGATTTGTCCCACACCTGCACGCTCAGCATACGCGGTTCGGGCGCCGATACCGTGGCGACCTGATTGAGCGGCATCATCGCGCCATAGACTTCGACCACGACGGGATCGAGCAGGCTGGTATTGGCGCGGCCCGTGCGCAGGCCCTGAAGATCGCCCTTCAAGGATTCCACCGCGCCGTTCATTCGGCGCTCGACATCGGCCTTGTCATATTGCGGCATGGGTAGGCTCCCCTCTTCTATCAGCTGTCTTGCGTTTCAGTTATCTTGCACAATGGTCTGTACGCCTTCACCTGAAAGCACGCGGGCAAGGTTGCCCTGCTCACGGATCGAGAAGACCACAATCGGGATTTCGTTATCACGGCACAGCGCCACCGCCGATGCGTCCATCACCTTGAGATTATCGGCGAGCACCCGGTCGTAAGTTACCGTATCGAAACGCTTTGCTGCGGGGTTGTGTTTGGGATCGCTGTCATACACCCCGTCCACGCTGGTGCCTTTCAGCAGCGCGTCGCACTTCATTTCAGCCGCGCGCAGCGCCGCGCCGCTATCGGTGGTGAAATAGGGGCTGCCCACCCCTGCGGCAAAGATCACCACGCGCCCTTTTTCCAGATGGCGTTCAGCGCGGCGGCGGATCACCGGTTCGCACACCTGATCCATCTGGATCGCGCTCTGCACGCGGGTGTGGACACCAATCTGTTCGAGCGCGTTCTGCATCGCCAGCGCGTTCATCACCGTCGCCAGCATCCCCATGTAATCGGCCTGCGCGCGATCCATGCCCGCTGCTGCGCCCGCCATCCCGCGAAAGATATTGCCGCCGCCGATCACCAGGCAGATTTCAAGCCCGGTGTCTTTCGCCGCCTTCACTTCCTTGGCGAGTTCGGCGACGAAGGCCGGATCAATTCCGAACTGCTGTCCGCCCATGAGCACCTCGCCCGAAAGCTTGAGCAGCACGCGCTTGATCGGAGGGAGTGACATGGGGTTACGATGCTCCGGGTGGAATCTTGAGCCAATGATTTGAGTGCGCCGCACTTAACCGCCAATCGGCCAATGCGCAAAGGGAAAGGCCCAGTTTAGGGTGAGGGCCTATTCCGCCTGAGTGCGCGCCGGAAGCGTGTGCAGCAGACCTTTGGTGAAGCCGCGTGGCGCCACCGACAGATGATCCTCGTCCGCCAGCACCTCTGCTTTCAGATTGAGGCCAGGATAATTTTGGGCGCTGAGCAGACCGGCAAAGGTCGCGTTATCGGCCACCATATCCACCTCTTGATTGTAGCGCTTATCACCTGCTCGTTGTGCTTCAAATTCGCCAACATAGACATAAACATCGGTATCGATTGCAGTAATCTGATTCAGCAGGCTTCGCGTTTGTCTCAGCAGATATTTCCTGTCGTACCAGAACGATGGGCTGCCCAACACATAGCCGCTGAACATCTGCGGTTCCGTCATCAGTATTTGCGCGCCCAGCAACCCGCCGTAGGAATGGCCGACATAAACACGCCGGCCCGGTGCCGCACGAAAGCGACTTTCAACGAACGGAAGCACCGTATCGCGCAGATAATCACGATAACGCAGCGATTCTCCATGGACGGCTCCGGCTGGCGCACCGGAGGCACCGTTGACAGTCGGGGTGTAATCGCGCCGGCGGCTGGCCATCGGATCTTGCCCTTTGCCATAGGACAGACCGACAAGAATGAATTCCTCGATCCGTGGGCCGGCCCCGTTCATGCGGCGACCAATCAGGCGCAATATGGGGAAACCGTAATCGGCATCCGTCACATAAACGACCGGATAGCTTCGCGCGTTGCGATCATCATAGCTTGGTGGCAGGCTAACATAGGCCTGATAGGTTATGCCGCTGGCCGGGTCGGGCAGGTCGAAGACTTGCGAGCCCAGTAGCTCGTATGCCTGCCCTGCACCGCGCTGGCTGGGAAGTGCGCTGTCAGCACTGACGCCCGCTTGCGAGGAAAGCGGGGCGGAGCAAGCGGCGAGCAACATCGAACCGACCAACGCGCACTTGCACAAATTCATGAAACCCCCTTGTCGATCGCAACGACCGGTTGCGCCGGGCTCGCCCCAAAAACAACGGGCCGGATGGTCAATACCACCCGACCCGTGCGTTTTTCCCGACGATTCGGGCAATTACCCTGCGACTGCTGCGGCGACCTCCGCTGCGAAGTCGCTCACTTCCTTCTCGATGCCTTCGCCCAGCTGGAAGCGGGCATAGTCCTTGAGCACGATCGCGGTGCCCGCAGCCTTGCCGGCCTGCGCGACCAGATCGGAAATGACGGTCTTGTTGTCCATCACGAAAATCTGGCTGAGCAGCGCGTTTTCCTTGGCGAATTTCTTCACCGCGCCATCGACCATCTTGGCCTGCACGTCAGCAGGCTTGCCGCTTTCGGCAGCCTTTTCCGCCGCAATCTTGCGTTCACGGTCGAGCACTTCGGGGTCAAGCCCATCGGCATCCAGCGCCATCGGGAAGGCGGCAGCGGCGTGCATCGCCAGCTGCTTGCCCAGCGGTTCGAGCACGTCGGCACCCGCTTCGCTTTCCAGCGCGATCAGCACGCCGATCTTGCCCAGACCTTCGGCAGCGGCAGTGTGCATGTACGAAATCACTGCGCCCTTATCGACGGCCACCGACTTGATCCGGCGGATCTGCTGGTTTTCACCGATGGTAGCGACATTGTCGGTCAGCTTGTCCGCCACGGTGCCGCCGTCGGGGTAAGCCGCCGCCTTCAACGCATCAACATCATCGCTGCCCAGCCCGAGCGCTACCTGCGTGGCTTTGCGCACGAAATCCTGGAACTGTTCGTTCTTGGCGACGAAATCGGTTTCCGAATTCACTTCAACCGCAACGCCGCGGGTGCCGACAACCGCGACGCCGACGAGGCCTTCAGCCGCCGTGCGGCTCGACTTCTTCTGCGCGGTGGCGAGGCCCTTGGCGCGCAGCGCGTCAACCGCAGCTTCGATATCGCCGCCCGCTTCGGTCAGCGCCTTCTTGGCGTCCATCATGCCAGCGCCAGTGCGCTCGCGCAGCTTCTTCACGTCGGCGACGGAGAAATCAGCCATGAGAATATCCTTTTCATTCAGTTTCAAGGGCGCCCGGCCCTGCCCTTTCCGCAGAGGGAGGCAATGCCGGGCGCGCTATAGAGAGATTGTGACGGGTGATTGACGCGCACCCATCAAAAATGCGCGCCGGTCACACGAGAAATCAGGCTTCGGCGGCTTCGCCAGCAACGTCGTCGGCAGCCGGAGCTTCGACCACAGCTTCGGCCACGGCTTCGACCGGGGGTTCAGCCATCGCGCCGAAATCGCTCGACACGTCAGCCTGGAACTTGCCCTTGCCCGCCAGCGCGGCTTCACCGATCGCCTGGCAATACAGACGCACAGCGCGGCTGGCGTCGTCGTTGCCGGGAACCGGGAAAGCAATGCCCGAAGGATCGACGTTGGTGTCGAGAATCCCGATCACCGGAATGCCAAGCACGTTGGCTTCCTTGATCGCGAGGTCTTCCTTGTTGGCGTCGATCACGAACATCACGTCAGGAATGCCGCCCATGTCGCGGATGCCGCCGAGCGACATTTCCAGCTTGTCACGTTCACGGGTGAGCTGGAGCACTTCCTTCTTGGTCAGACCGCTGGTGTCACCCGAAAGCTGTTCTTCGAGCGCCTTCAAGCGGCGGATCGAACCCGAAATCGTCTTCCAGTTGGTGAGCATCCCGCCCAGCCAGCGGTGGTTGACGAAATGCTGGCCCGACATGCGCGCAGCCTCGGCAATCGGTTCCTGCGCCTGACGCTTGGTGCCGACAAACAGCACCTTGCCGCCCGAACGCACGGTCGATTCGACGAAATCGAGCGCGCGCGCGAACAACGGCACGGTCTGCGACAGGTCGATGATGTGAACACTGTTGCGCGCGCCGAAAATATACGGCTTCATGCGCGGGTTCCAGCGGTGGGTCTGGTGGCCGAAGTGAGCGCCGGCCTCGATCAATTGCTGCATCGTGACGACTGGTGCCGCCATAGGTAATTCCTTTCCGGTTGTTCCTCTGGAAGGCTGGAACCGCGCTGCGGAGCTCCCGCAAACGGCACCGGTATGTGCGCCTTCCATGTGAATTTGCGCGCGGGGGAGCCTTATGCCCACCAACGTGCGAGCGCGCCCTTAGCTTTGCGCGGCCACAAAATCCAGCCCCGATTGCCCTGCCCGCAAAAAATCCCCGCCGCGCCTGTAGGAAAGCCGCTTGACACGGCGGATCATATGGGGAACATAGCGAAAGAACAAACAATGAACGACTGTCAGTTAAGGACACCGCCATGCTTGCACTTGCCATCACTCTGCTGTTCACCTTCGCCGCAATCCTTGCGGTGCTCACCATCACCGACAGCGCGATCAAGGCGCGCGAAGCCTATGTGCAGTTGATGCAGCAAGCCGCGCTGATGCAGACGGGATTTGCGGTGCAGGTCAATGCGCCCGAATTGCGGGTGCGGCGCGATGCGGTGCGGGTTACGCCGGTTCGCCGTCCGCAGGCGCGGCGGATGCGGTCTGTTCCTGCCTGCGCCGCCGCTTGATCCGCCCATATTTGAACAGGCCATAGGGCATCAACACAAGATAGATGATGCTGATCGCGCTCAGCGTCCACCACGGTTCCAGCAGCATCGCGGCAAAGGCCAGCCCGACAAAGGCGATTAGCCCCAGCCGGATGGTCTTTCGCGGCCGCAGCGAGGCCCAGCTCAACGTTGCCATGTTGGAAATCATCAAAACAGCGATCACGGCGAGCCATATGGTCATCAGCACCGGGTTGCGGAACAGTTCCACCCCGGTTTCAGTCCACAGATAGAACGGCGTGAAGGCCAGCCCCGCCCCCACCGGCGCAGGCACCCCGGTCAGGAAGCCCGCGGATTTATGCGGTTGTTCGTCAGTATCAATCCCGGCATTGAACCGCGCCAGCCTGAGCGCGCAGCAAATTGCGAAGGCGAGCGCAGCAAACCAGCCAAAGCTCGGCAAATCCTTGAGCGACCACAGGAACAGGATCAGCGCCGGGGCCACCCCGAAGGATAGCGAATCCGCCAGACTGTCCAGTTCCGCCCCAAACCGCGACTGCGCGTTCAGCAACCGCGCGATCCGCCCATCGATCCCGTCAAGCACCCCTGCAAGGATCACCAGCAGGATCGCGTAAGACCAGTTGCTATCGATCGCAAAGCGGATGCCCGTCAGCCCCGCGCACAGCGCCGCTGCCGTAATCGCATTGGGCAACATCGCGCGAAGGGTCAGGCCACCAGCAGGGCTGGCATGGCGCAAACTGTCGCCCACATCTTCATCCTCAGCCGCCTTGGGGCCAAGCCGCGCGGGGAAAAACGGCATCCGGCGCTGTTTGGGAGCGCGGCTCATTGGGCGATCCCTTCGATCAATCCACGCTGGCCGATTTCTGCCAGCACCGTCTCACCCGCAATCGTCGTCTGCCCGATCATCACCTTGGGATCAGTTCCGGCGGGCAAATATATATCCACCCGGCTGCCAAACCGGATCAGGCCCACCCGCTGACCCTTCGCCACCATATCGCCGGGCTTCACAAACGGAACAATCCGCCGCGCCATCAGTCCGGCGATCTGGGTGAAACCGATCTTCAGCCCATCGCCGCGTTCGATCAGGATATGCTGGCGTTCATTCTCGTCGCTCGCCTTATCAAGCTCGGCGTTCATGAACTTGCCGGGGATATACACCACTCGCCGCACCGTTCCGCCCACCGGCGTGCGGTTGATGTGAACATCGAACACGCTCATGAAAATCGAAACGCGCGTGACCGGGCCGGTAGGTAGACCGGCAATGCCTGACCCATCATCGATCTGCAATTCCAGCGGCGGTTGCACTTCCTCGATCAATGTCACCAACCCATCAGCGGGCGCAACAATCGCGGAATCGGCCTGCGGCACCACGCGTTCGGGATCGCGGAAAAACGCGAATACCCCGGCCGACAGCAATAACAGCGGCCAGCCGACGATGTCCCAACCCAGAACGAGCAGGAAAAACAGGCTGATCGCGGTCGCAATAAGCCCGAATTTGCGCCCTTCCGGATGGATTGCGGGCCAGTTCCAGCCTGCCTCACCGCGGCCTTTGTTATCGAGGATTTCACCTGCCATCGGAGCGCTTCTAGGGAGTGGGGGCCGCGCCCGCAAGCAAGTCGGCGCGCAAGTGGCCCTAGCCAACCTTGCGCACGAACACCGTGCCCGCCGAATAGCCCGCGCCAAAGCTGCAAATCAGCCCGGTATCACCCGCGTTCAGATCATCGTGATGCAGGTGAAACGCGATGATCGACCCCGCGCTTGAAGTATTGCCGTAGGTGTCGAGCACGGTCGGGCTTTCATCCTCCGAGGCTTCGTGGCCCAAAACCCGCTGCGAAATCAGCCGGTTCATCCCGGCATTGGCCTGATGCAGCCACAGCCGCCGCAAGTCGCTAGGCTCAATCCCCAGTCGCGCGGCTTCATCCAGGATCATCTGTGCCACCATCGGCACCACTTCCTTGAAGACCTTGCGCCCTTCTTGCACGAACAGCTTGTCCGCAGTGCCTTCGGTTTCGGGCGACGCCCGGTTCAAAAAGCCGAAATTGTTGCGGATGTTGTTGGAAAACACCGTCTTGAGCTTGGTGCCGAGGATGTCCCAATGCGCCGCCGGAGCAATCGCCGCATCCTCGACCAGCACAGCAGTGGCGACATCGCCAAAGATGAAATGGCTATCGCGGTCGCGCCAGTTGAGGTGGCCCGAGGTGATTTCAGGGCTGACCACCAGCACGCTTTTGGCGTTGCCCGAACGGATATAATCGGCGGCGGTCTGAATGCCGAAGGTGGCCGAAGAACAGGCAACATTCATGTCGAACCCGAACCCGTCGATCCCCAGCGCCTGCTGAATCTCTATCGCCATCGCGGGGTAGGCGCGCTGCATATTCGACGCTGCGCACAGCACCGCGTCCACATCCTGCGGGTCGCGCCCGGCCCGTTCCAGCGCAGCCCGCGCCGCTGCGACGCCGATTTCGGCCATGATCGAGATTTCGTCATTGCCGCGCTCATCCCAGCGCGGGGCCATCACGTCAGGATCGAGGATCGGCGCCTTGCTCATCACATGGCGCGCTTTGATCCCGCTCGCCTTCTCGATGAATTCGACCGAGGAATGCGGCAGGGGTTCCACTTCTCCCGCAGCAATCGCAGCCGCGTTGGCGGCATTGTGGCGATCGGCAAAAGCGTTGAAGCTGGCCACCAGTTCTTCGTTGGTGATCGACTCTGTGGGCGTGAAAAGGCCAGTGGCAGAAATGACCGGGCGGCCAGTGAGCGCGGGGGTTGATTGCGTTTCCTGCATGTAACTCTCTTGCATGGGGCGCATTGCCTTACTGCTCGCCCCGCCCGCCTGCAAGCCCGACCAGCAACTGCGGGAACCGTGGAGGTTAGGTTGGCCTTGCCATGCCCTTGACCCGCCTTAGGCCGCACTTGACCCAATGTTTCACGTGAAACAAAGTGGGTGCACCTCAGGCGCAGTTGAGCGCGTCCAATATGGGGCAATCGGGTGCGGTATCACCCGAACATTGGGCCAGCGAGTTCGTAAGTGTCACCTCGATCCGCTGTAGATCGGCAATCTTTCGCCGCACATCGGCAAGGTGATCCTGCGTGCGCGCCATCACCTCGGCGCAGGTCTGCTCCCCGGCATCGGTGAGGGACAAGAGCGAGCGGATTTCCTCCATCGTGAACCCCAGATCGCGCGCGCGCATGATGAACTGCAACCGCTGCACCAGATCGGGCGGATAGACGCGGTAACCATTGGCGCTGCGCGGCGGATCGGGCAGCAGTCCGACCTTTTCATAATAGCGGATCGTTTCCAGATTGCAGCCAGTCAGCCGCGCCAGCTGCGCGCGCAGGATGCCACTCTGATGGGTCATGAAAAAACCTCTTGAGCCTGTGGTTGCTACAGACACTATACTCCGAATCATCAACTTGGAAGGCAGGAATCAGAATATGGCATCAACACCGGAAACCGGATTGCCAAACCCGGCCAAAATACCGGAACCGAAACCGGCAAACTGGCTGGCGACGGGATCGCTGATCGGCGCGGGGCTGGCTTCGGCCTGCTGCATCGTGCCGCTGCTGCTGGTGTCGGTGGGCATTTCGGGCGCGTGGATCAGCAATCTGACCGCGCTGGAACCGTATAAACCCTATGTCGGCGCGGTTACGCTGGCGCTGATCAGCTATGGCTTCTGGCACGTCTATTTCAAGCCGAAAGACCTGTGCGAAGATGGCTCTTACTGCGCGCGGCCACAGTCGGCGCGCACCACAAAGACGGTGCTGTGGCTGGGCCTCGCCATCGTGCTCCTTGCGCTCACCATCGACTGGTGGGCACCTTGGTTTTACTGAAAAGGAATAATCGCATGAATAAGACAATGATGATCGGCGTCGCGGTTCTGGCGCTGGCTGGCGGCGGGCTGACACTTGCGCTCAGCAATGGCGGCGCAGACCGCGTCGTGGTGGCCGATGCCGCGCAGGCGCAGACCACTTTCGCCATCGAAAACATGACCTGCGCGATGTGTCCGATCACCGTCAGGACGGCGATGGAAGGCGTTACCGGGGTCAGCGCTGTCGAAGTGGATTTCGACGCCAAGACCGCGCGCGCCAGCTATGATCCAAAGCGCACCAGCGCCACTGCGATTGCCGCTGCATCGACCAATGCGGGCTATCCGGCGCGGGCCATCTGAAGCCAGTTGAAAGTTAACACATGAACGATTGTTGCACCCTGCCCCGGCAGGACGGATTTGATCTGGCCGTTATCGGCGCGGGATCGGCGGGTTTTTCCGCTGCGATCACGGCGGCGGAACTCGGCGCGAGCGTGGCGTTGATCGGCCACGGCACGATCGGCGGCACCTGTGTCAATGTCGGCTGCGTGCCGTCAAAGGCGCTGATCCGTGCGGCCGAGGCGGTGCATGGCGGACGCGCCGCCGCGCGCTTCCCCGGCGTTGGCGGCGCTGTGCAGCTTGAAGACTGGAGCGCGCTGGCGGCATCGAAGGATGCGCTGGTGGGCGACTTGCGGCAGAAGAAATATGCCGATCTGCTGCCCGCTTACGAAGGCGTCAGCTATATCGAGGGCAAGGTGCGGTTTGATGGTGCGGCGCTGATGGTCGGCAATGCGCCGATGAAGGCGGGGAAGATCATATTGGCGATGGGCGCGCGTGCCGCCGTGCCGCCAATCCCAGGGCTGGAGGCCGTGCCCTTCCTCACCAGCACCACGGCGCTGGCGCTGGAACGCCTGCCCACATCGCTGCTGGTGATCGGCGGCGGGGTGATTGGCGTGGAACTGGGCCAGATGTTTGCCCGGCTGGGGGTTGAGGTCACCATCTGCTGCCGCAGCCGCCTGCTGCCCGAACTCGACGAAGAATTGAGCGCCGCCTTGCAAACCTATCTGGAGGCAGAGGGCGTGCGAGTGTGTGCCGGGGTGCGGTATCAAGGCATTGCGCAAACTGCCGCAGGGGTCGAACTCACCTGCGATGGCCATGAAGCAGGCGCGGTCATCGCCGCCGAGCAGGTGCTGATCGCCACCGGCCGCCAGCCCAACAGCGATGGGATGGGGCTGGAAGGGCGCGGCATCACGCTGGATCGCAAGGGCGGGATCGTGGTGGACGAATACCTCGAAACCAGCGTCCCCGGCATCTATGCCGCAGGCGATGTCACCGGGCGCGACCAGTTCGTTTACATGGCGGCCTACGGGGCAAAACTGGCCGCGCGCAATGCCGTTACCGGCAACCAGCACCGTTATGACAATGCCGCCATGCCCGCCGTGGTATTCAGCGATCCGCAGGTCGCCAGCGTCGGCCTGACCGAAGCGGCGGCGCGGGCGCAGGGGCTGGAGGTGAAAACCTCGCTGCTCCCGCTCGACGCCGTGCCCCGCGCATTGGCGGCGCGCGATACGCGCGGGATGATCAAGCTTGTGGCCAACAAGGGCACCGACCGCCTGCTTGGCGGGCAGATCATGGCCCCCGAAGGCGCGGATTCGATCCAGACGCTGGTGCTGGCGATCAAATACGGCATGACTACGGCAGAACTGGGTGCGACGATCTTCCCCTACCTGACGACAGTCGAAGGGCTGAAACTGGCCGCGCAGACGTTTGACAAGGACGTGGCGAAACTATCGTGCTGCGCTGGGTGATGATTGCAATTGCGGATGGTTATTGCAGGTCATCATCGGCCTCAAACGCCCGTTTGCCCTTGCGCTTCCATAGCACCTTGCCTGTTCGCGATCCTCGCCGCGCATCCTGGTCAACCTGGTGGAGCCGAGGGGGATCGAACCCCTGACCTCGTCATTGCGAACGACGCGCTCTCCCATCTGAGCTACGGCCCCGTTCCAAGTTGGCCTGACGGGCACCCCGATCAGGCAGGCGCGCGCATTAACCCGAAGCACGCACCCATGCAACGCAAGATTTTACCGCTGCTGGCACGGCACCACTACTCGCCGGATTGGCTTCCGGGCGAGGCTGTGATCGGTTCCACCACCGGCTGCGACACGAACCCTTCGGTGACCGGGATCACCGGCACCGCGACGCCGGTTGCCGGGTCGATCACAGTCTGCGCCTCCGCCGTCTGGCTGACCATACTGGCGAAATTGGGCACGGTGGCACCGCTGGCGCGGGCCTGTTGCACCACCACCCAGCCGGGCTGCGAGGCACCATACTGCGCGCCCCACTTGGCATCCCACTGCGCAGAGGCCTGCTGATAGGCTTCGTATTCGTTGAAGAACTGGTCAAACGGCATCAACAGCACATCAAAATTGGCGCGGGCAAAGCTGAGCGGATCGGTTCGCGGCGCGGCCAGCATACGGTTGGCAACATCAAGCGCGGCGCGGCAGAACCCGGCGCGCGCGGGCGGCAGTGCGAAGAAATTATAGACCTGCGTGGTATAGCCATCGCGCGCCACCATCGCATCACGGCGCGCCCGGAAACGGCTGGTATAGGTCTTTTCGATCCGGTCATTCACCGCCTTCAATGGCCGGACATTGCCGTTCAGAAAAGCGCGATAGCCATCAAGGATCGGCTGATATTCGGGCGCAAGGCAATTGAGCGCCGCGACGTTCCAGGCTGAACGGAAGTTCCACACCAGTTGGTCGTCAGAAAGGTTGCTGTTGACGGTGACGCGCCGCCCATCAGGCCCGCGGGCCGGAATCTCCATCAGGTAATGCGCGCCGCCCGGCGGCAGCGGGCGATAGGGCGCGGCCTCAACCACGGCCTGAGGCGGGGGCGGCGGCGGCGGTGGAGGCGGCGGCGGAGCGGGCGTGGCGCAGGCCGCCAGCAAGGCGCTGCCGACCGCAACCGTGGTGATCTTCAACCCGAACGGCGCGCGCGGCGCGGCGCTGCGCCTTTGGAACGTTGACGAAGGCTTGTGGGTGGCCGCGCTCATGGATCAATCAACCTCTCTTGTTGTCAGCGGTGCAGCCGCTTTGACGAGCTTATATCGCGCCCGCCAGCTTGCTCAAAGCTGAAGTGCGCGAGATAGCGGCGTCACGCAACAAAGCAAATGCCCGGAACCTGACGAAAGGTTCCGGGCATCGGATATTCAGCGTCCGCGTCAGGTTTTGACCCGGAACTAGCGGCTACTCGCGATTGCCGAGGAACTGCAGCAGGAACATGAACATGTTGATGAAGTCGAGATACAGCGTCAGCGCGCCCATGATCACGGCCTTGCCCATGAACTGGGTGCCGCGCAGATGTTCGTACTGCATTTTCAGCCGCTGCGTATCATAGGCGGTGAGGCCCGCAAAAATCAGCACGCCCAGCCCGCTGATCACGAACGACATCGCGCCCGACTGCAGGAACAGGTTGACGACGCTGGCGATAATAAGGCCAATCACCCCCATAATCAGGAAGCTGCCCCAGCCGGACAGGTTCTTTTTGGTGGTATAACCCCACAGGCTGAGACCGGCAAAGGCACCCGCCGTCGCGAAGAAGGTCACGGCGATCGATTCCCCGGTGAAGACCAGGAAGATCGTTGACAGCGACAGGCCCATCACGGCCGCGTATGACCAGAACAGGATGTTCAGCGTCGCCCGGCTCATCTTGTGCAAGCCAAAGCTCATCGCCAGCACAAAGCCGAGCGGGGCAAGCATCACCACCCACATCAACGGAGTGCCCGCCATCGCGGCGGCAAAGCCGCTGCTGGCAGCCACCAGAGCCACGATCCCGGTCAGCAGCACCGCCGAGGTCATGTAATTGTAAATCGAGAGCATGTATGAGCGCAGGCCCTCATCATACCCTGCACGGCCGGCAACATCGCCGCCCGCGCGGGGCACGGAGCTCAACCGCTGCGCATCGCGCGAGGTGTCTTTCCAGTCAGCCATTGCGAAACCTCTAATCCTTGCAATCAAAGCGCGAAACGTCGCGCTCTCCATGATCGGCAATATCGGGCTTTCCTGTGCGCTTTTCAAGCGAAACCGGATTGCAAACTATGCACTTCATTCATCTTAACGGGCGTTAATGTTAATCGCCCTTGGAAAGCGCCGCGCCCTTGTCGCGGGTGGCGCGCAAGGTTTCGGCCAACAACCGCCGCAAGGCATCACCATTGTCGAGCACATTCATCCCTTCGCGGGTCATCCCGCCGGGGCTTGCCACCCGGTCGGCCAGCGCGGCGGGGCTGACATCGGCTGCGGCGGCAAGCGTCGCTGCGCCGTCAACCGTGGCGAGCGCAAGCTGCGCAGCCGTATCGGCATCCAGCCCCAGATCGATCGCCGCGCCCGCCAGCGCATCGATAAAGCGATAGACAAAGCCCGGCCCCGACCCGGCCAGCGCGGTGACGAGATCGAATTGCGCCTCATCGTCCAGCCACACGGCACTGCCGAGCAGGTCATACAGTGCAAACAGATCGGTGCGGGCGGCTTCATCCAAGCCCTGTTCGAGCAGGATGACCGGCGATTTGTTGATCCGCGCCGCCAGATTGGGCATCACCCGCACATGGCCGCCCGCATCGGGAAACGCCTGCGCCAGCTGCGCCAAGGTCATCCCGGCGAGCAGCGAACACACCGTAACGCCGCTGCCGGTCAGTCGCTGCAATCCCGGCGCAAGCGCGCCCAATTGCTGCGGTTTGAACCCCAGCATCACCGCGTCATGCGCGCCCGCCGCTGCGGCATCATCGGCGCTGCGATAAAGTGTTACGCCATCGGGCGCAGCGGGCAGGCCGGGGTCGAGCAGCGCAAACCGCGCAGGGTCAGCCCCCGCCGCCAGCCACCCGGCAAGCATGGCCCCGCCCATATTGCCGCATCCGATAATGAGAAGTTGGTTTATCATATGAGGTCGAACCTCTCAGGCCTCGCCCGCCGCGTCAACCATTGCCGCCTCCAGCGCCGCGCGCGGGGTCTTGTCGCCCCACAGCACAAACTGGAACGCCGGGTAGAACCGGTCGCATTCGTCGATCGCGCATTCGACCAGCGCCTGCGCCATGTCGAGGCTCAGCCGCCCGTCATCGCCCAGCAACGCGCCGTGGCGATACAGCAGCACATCGCCGTTCGACCAGATATCGAAATGCCCCAGCCACATCTGTTCGTTGACCAGACACAGCAATTCATAGGCGGACGCGCGCTTGTCATCGGTGACGCGGATATCGGGCAGGCACAGGAATTGCAGCACACTGTCTTCAGCGCGCCAGATCGCGCGCAGCTGGTAATTGGTCCAGCTGCCCTGCACCTCGCCGCTCATTTCGTCGTCGGAAACCATCTCATACGGCCAGCCACGCGCTGCGAACAGGTTGGCGAGCATTTCGACGGGGGCGGCATCGTCCTCGGCGGAATATTCCATATTGCTCACTCTCATCGGCGCTCTTTCGCTTGGGGGGAAGGCACGATCACGCCGTCCGAAGCACGTTTGGACGCCGACCGCGGGGGTTGGCAATGCGCCATCGCCCAGTGGCTGGGGAGAACCGGATAGAGCTGTGCAAAGCCTGTGCAAAGAAAGTGGGGGAGAGCCGGAAATTACTATTTAACCAGCTGAATTTCTTCACCTTCCGGGCTGACATAGAGGAAGCTGTCGATCCCCTTGCCCTTAAGCTCGCGCACCATTGCCTGCGCCTTTTCGCGGGTGTCGACCGGCCCGGCCAGCAGGCGGTGCGCCTCACCCCAAGGGGTGGTGTGCGGTTTCAGCTTGGCCAGCGTATCGCCGCCGCCGCGCGAAATGCGGCGCCAATCGAACCCCAGCGCCTTGGCGTTCCGGCCGGTTGCAACCTGCACCCACACGCGGCTAGGATGGACGGGTTTGACCGGCTCTTTGGGCTTGGGCTTTTCAGGCGGCGGCGGCGGGGCTTCGCGCTTGACGGTGATACGGCTGAGGTCAACCGCATCGCCGCCAACCCGCGCATCGGGCAACGCCGCGCTGCTGAGATCAGCAAAGGCATCGGCCACCCGCGCAGGTGGAGCAGGGGGCGGCGCTGGCGCGGGAGCGGGGTCAGGGGCGGGCGTTGGCGTTGGCGCAGGCACCGCGACCGGAGGCTTAACCGGGGCAGGAGCGGGCGGCACGAGTTCTGCGAGCGTTGACGGCGGCCTTGTGCGCGCATCGAGCGGCGGGCCTGCCGGGGCAAGCCTGCTATCGGCGCGTTCTTCTGCCGCGAACCGGGCCAGACGTGGATCATCACGGCCAATGTCAGCAGCGCGCGGGAAAATGCCGAGGTTGGCGGCGGCGGCTTGCTGCGGCTTGGTCAGGCGCGGCATATAGCCGAGATAGGGCACCAGCCGGGTCGCCATATCGCGCGGCATGATCTGTTCGACAATCGCCGCCGTGCGGTCGCTATCGCCCAGGATCGCAAGACCGAAGGCACGGGCACGCTGCGCCGCCATATCACGATTGCCGATCAGCGGGCGCAAGGCTTCTTCAAACTGCACACGGTTGCCCGCAATCGCATGGCTGATCGCGAGCCTGCGGCGGGCCTCGTCATTCGCCGGATCGAGTTCCAGCGCGCGCGTATAGGCCGCCTGCGCCGCCGCCTGTTCCCCCACCAGATCAAGCGTCAGCGCCTGATCGGTGAGCACCTCACGCGCCGGCACCCCCGCCGCCAGCGCCCGTTCAAACTGCACCAAAGCCTCACCAGCGCGGCCTGATCGCAGGTAAACCCCAGCCAACCCCTGCGCCACACGCGGATGGTTGGGGTCAAGTTCCGCCGCCCGGCCAAAGAACCCTATCGCGGCGTCAAGATCATCAACGCCCATCGCCGCCGCCCCGGCCTCAACCAAGGTATCGCGGTCACGCGGGGCCTTGGACAGCGCGACCAATGCGCGGTTCAGGCGCTGGACTTCGGGCGAAGGCAGTGGCTGCACCACTTCGCGCGCGATCACATCCTGCGCCGCTGCGGGGGATGCGACGAACGGCACGGCGACCGCCGCCAACGTCAGCGTCAGCGGGGCAAAACCAAGGAAACCAGCTTTCATCAGTTGCATTTAGCCGACCAACCGTCGCCCGCCAGAGCCATCAGCCTGCCTAAGCGGCGAATGGCACCGCCAATACGCCGGATGGATCGCCGGGCGCATTCCTGCGGCAATTGCTGGCTGGCAACGGTTACTGGTTATTCTGCCGCCCGAGGAAACGCGGGATGCTGAGCGCGGGGCCATCATCGTCGCCATCATCATCGTCATCGCGCGCGGTGCTGCGCGACAGGTTGGCCATGCGTTCAAACAAAGTGCTGCCAGCATTGGAAGCCGCACCGGCATCGCCGCCATCACCGTCCGCACCGCCAAGCAGCGAGCGCCGACGATTGCCGCCCAGCTTCGCTTCGACCGGGCGGTTTTCGGCGGCCAGCCGGTCGGCATTGGCAAGCAGATCATCCTGCACCGGCCCGCCCCTTGCATCGGGTTCGTCCTCTGCATCGGTGTAGGGTGCGTATTCTTCGCCGAGTTCAAGCGCGTCATCATCTTCGCCCGATACCGCCGGGGCGGCTTGGGACGAATCGGAGCCAAGGCCCTCATCTTCATCGCTGCGAAGTCCGGCGAGCGGATCGACAATGCCATCGACATCGTCATCATATTCATCGGCGTAACCATCTGATTCCTGCATCCCGCTAAGATCAAACGGCGCAGCAACTGCCGGTTGCTCCTCTGCCTCATCGGCAAGCTCCAGCGCCTCATCCTCGTCCCCGTCCTCATCCGAATAAGCCGCAGGCGACATTTCGGGCGGGGTCAGTTCAAACGCGGGGATGACAGGAGCAGCGGCGGCAGGCTGTTCGGTCTCTTCGGACGGCAGTTCCATCAGCCCATCGTCTTCGGACAGTTCCAGCACCGGTCGCTTGGGCGCGCGCGAAACGCCGAGCGATACCGGCTGCGAACGTTCAACCGCACCAGCGGCGCTCTGTTCGATCCCGGTGGCGACCACCGAAACGCGGATCTTGCCCTGCAGATCGGGATTGAAGGCGCTGCCCCAGATGATGTTGGCATCTTCATCAACCAGTTCGCGGATGTGGTTAGCGGCCTCGTCGACTTCGAGCAGGCGCATATCCTCGCCGCCGATGATCGAGATGATGACGCCCTTGGCACCGGCCATGCTCACCCCGTCGAGCAGCGGATTGGCGATCGCCTGTTCGGCGGCTTCGAGCGCGCGGTTTTCTCCCTCACCCTCACCCGTGCCCATCATCGCCTTGCCCATCTCGCTCATGACCGATCGCACGTCGGCAAAATCGAGGTTGATGAGGCCCGGCATCACCATCAGATCGGTGATCGAGCGCACGCCCTGCTGCAGCACTTCGTCAGCAAGCTGGAACGCTTCCTTGAAAGTGGTTTCAGCCTTGGCGACCAGAAACAGGTTCTGGTTGGGGATGACGATCAGCGTGTCGACATGGTCTTGCAGTTCGGCAATCCCGGCTTCGGCGGCGCGCATCCGGCGCGTGCCTTCGAACAGGAACGGTTTGGTGACGACGCCTACTGTCAGCACGCCCATGCGGCGCGCGGCTTCGGCGATGACCGGCGCGGCCCCGGTGCCGGTGCCCCCGCCCATGCCCGCCGCGATGAAGCACATGTTGACGCCTTCGAGCGCCCTTTCGACTTCGGCAACGGTTTCCTCAGCAGCGGCTTTGCCAACTTCGGGCCGCGCACCTGCCCCAAGGCCGCCGGTGATTTCGGGGCCAAGCTGGATGCGGCGTTCCGCTGGCGAGGTGCTCAGCGCCTGCGCATCAGTGTTGGCGACGATGAATTCGACGCCTTCAATCTCAGCTTGGATCATGTTGGCGATGGCGTTTCCGCCCGCGCCGCCAATGCCGATAACCGTGATGCGCGGACGCATATCGTCGATCACCGCAGGTCCGATATTGATGCTCATCAGCTTGCCCTCCAGGCGCAGGTAATCAGAATGTTCGACGCGCGCCCCACTTTATTTCCTCTGTGACATAATAAGGTTGCACATTTTATAGCTGCGAAGGCCTTATCCACAATGCTCGGTCAGGTGACAGGTCGCGGCGAACCTATGATCAGCCACCTCAGAAATACTCCTTGAGCGCACGAAACAGCCGCGTTGCAAGCGCCATCGTCCCGCTTTCACGCGCGAAACCGCGATAGACCCCGCCACGCCCAGCGCCCACTGCGCGGATATCAACCGGGTCTTCGGCGGCGTAAAGGCACAGCCCCGCCAACGTCGCAAAACCGGGGGCGTGATGCGCTTCGGGCATTCCGGCAAGCTGCGGCGGTCGCCCCAGCCGCACCGGCATCCCCAGCGCGCCCTGCACGAAATCGGCCATCCCGGCCATTTCTGCCCCGCCGCCGGTGAGTACCACTTGCCCTGCGCGCGCGCCGGAAAATCCCATTTCCTTCAGAGCCTTGCCGACCTCACCTGTGAGGATTTCCAGATGCTGGGTGACGACCGAGATCAGTTCGGCGCGCACGATCCGGTTCTTGTCATCCGCGCCGCGCGCCAGCGGGCCGACGGGCGTGTCACCGCCGGCTTCGCCCCCTGCTTCTCCGGGCGCGCTGACCGGGATCAGTTCGCGGTGATCAGCCGGGCTGGCAACCGCCGATCCGGCGACGCATTTCAATCGCTCCGCCTGCGAACGGCGGATGCCGAAACTGCTGGCTATCGCATCGGTGATATCAGCCGATCCAATTGGCAAGGCCCGCAGCCCCAGCAGCATCCCGCCTGCAAACACCGCCACATTGGTAACATCCGCGCCGATTTCGACCAGCGCCACGCCCAATTCGCGTTCTTCGACCGACAGACAGGCGTGGCCCGCTGCCAGCGGCGCGGCAACCACGCCTTCAACTTCAAGATGCGCGTTCTGCACCGCTTCGGTCAGATTGCGCACCGGCGCGCCATCGGCCAGCATCACGTGGATATCGACCCCCAGCCGTTCGGCATGGAGCCCGCGCGGATTGGCTACCCCGTGCGCGCCGTCGAGCGTGTAATGCGCGGGCTGCGCGTGCAGCACAGTGCGCCCGTCAGGCTGGATCATGGCGCGCGCATGGATCAACAGCTGTTCGACATCCTCATCCTCGATCCGCCGCCCGCCAATCTCGATATCGACCGCGACCACACTGCTCGCCAGCCCTGCCCCGGCGCAGGCGATCCACACGCTGCGCACGTTGCTGTTGGCGCTTTTTTCGGCGCGTTCCACCGCATCGCGGATGGCGAAGGTCGCGCTTTCCATATCGGTGACATAACCGCGTTTGATCCCGGCGCTGGCGCGGTGGCCCGATCCCAGCACCTGCAATTCACCGCTTTCGGTTTCGCCCATGATCATCGCAGAAATGCGGAAACTGCCGACATTCACAGCCGCAAAGGTGCGGGCGAGCCGGCGAGCGGGGGCAGCGCGCGACGCCATTATTCGCCCCCTCCATCATTGGCGGCGATGACCGGCCCTTCGCGCACGCCTTCGGGCAGGCGCATATACAGGCGCGGGGGTGAGCGCATGTCGAAGGCCAGCACCTTGCCGCCCAGCAAGCGGTTCTGCCCGTCCAGCCGCGCGAATTTGACCAGAGCAGTGGCGGCCTCAACCTCGCCTTCGGGCAGCGCGAGCAATTGCCCGGTCTTGAAGGTGAGGTTCCAGCGGCGGTTGCCGACCCATTCGGCGGCTTCGACCTGCGGGCCAAGCGCGGGCGCGGCGGCGATCAATTGTTCCAGATTGCGGGCCTGCTTGGCAGCCCCCGGCCCGGACAGGTGCAGCATTCCCTTGGCCTTGTCCGCGCTGATCGGTTCAAGCTCAACCCCGCCCGCGTCGATCAACACCAGCCGGTCGGCCTTTTCCAGCACCGCGTGGGGCGTGCGTTCGACGATATCGATGGCGAGCGTGTGCGGCAGCTGGATTGAAACCCGCGCGTCCTCGACCCACGGCAGTGCACGCAATTCGGCGCGCAGGGCGGCAATATCCACATCGGGCATCGCCTGATTGCGCTGGGCAAGCGCGCGGGCATAGACCTGCTGTTCGTCCATGCGGGACGTGCCGGTGACGCGCACGTTGCGCACTTCAAAGCCCGCATCGGCGGCAATCCGCGCCACCTGCGCTTCGGCCAGCGCAGGCACACCGGCGAGGCTAGCGATAACGAAGGCGATCCCCACCGCGCCGCCGATGATCATAGCGAGCCAGATGCGGCTCCATTGGTCTTCGGTGAACGGCAGCAGGCCCATCAGCCAATCGAGGAACCGGCTTGCCCGCCCTTGCGCGCGGCGCGCGGTCAGGCTGCGGCTCTGCGCCTTGGCGGCGCGGCGCACCCCGGTGGTGCCATTACGCCGGATCTGCTGCGCCATGCGATCCTCCTGCCTGTTTCAGCGCGTGCACCCGCAGCGCCTCTGCCACCAGCATTTCGACCAGATCGGCATAGGGAATGCCGCAATGCGCCGCCTGTTCGGGGACGAGGCTGAGCGGGGTCATCCCCGGCTGGGTGTTGGTTTCCAGCACGAACAGCCCCGCCTCGCCCGCTTCGTCGTCCCAGCGGAAATCGGTGCGGCTGGTGCCGTGGCAACCCAGCACCTGATGCGCGCGCACCGCGTAATGTTCGCAAAGGGCGGTGATTTCGGGCGGCAGTTGCGCGGGGAAAATGTGCTGCGTGCGCCCGGCGGTGTATTTGTGCTCGTAATCGTAGAAACCGTTTTCGATCACGAGTTCGGTGACGCCGAGCGCGCGCGGGCCTTGCGCGCTGTCTATCACCGCCGAAGTCAACTCGCGGCCCTTGATGAAGGGTTCGGCGAGCAGTTCGGAAAATTCCTGCCACGGGCCTTTCGCATCGCGGCTGATCGGGTTGCCGACATTGCTACCCTCGGTGATGATGGCGACGCCGACCGACGATCCTTCGTTGACGGGCTTGAGCACATAGGGGCGCGGCAGCGGGTCGCGTTCGAACAGTTCCTCGCAGGTGACAATCCGCCCGCCGGGCATCGGTATGCCGTGGGGGACGAGCGCCTGTTTGGTCAGCTGCTTGTCAATCGCAATCACCGAGGTGGCGAGGCCTGAGTGCGTATAGGCCAGCCCCATCAGATCGAGCATCCCCTGCACGCTGCCATCCTCGCCCGGAACGCCGTGGAGTGCGTTGAACACGACATCGGGTTTCGCCTCGGCCAGCCGCAGCGCAACATCACGCCCCATATCGATGCGGGTGACGCGGTGGCCCTTGCTTTCCAGCGCATCGGCGACGCCCGCGCCGCTGGAGAGCGAGACTTCGCGTTCGTTCGCCCAACCGCCCATCAGGACTGCAACGTGGAGGGGGGTGTCGAAACTCATGGCCGCCCCACCCGCTGGATTTCCCATTCGAGGCTCACGCCCGAGTTCGCATAGACCTTTTCACGCACCAATTCGCCCAGCCCTTCGATATCGGCGCTGGTGGCGGTGCCGGTGTTGATGAGGAAATTGGTGTGCTTTTCGCTGACCTGCGCCCCGCCAAGCGTCAACCCCCGGCATCCGGCCTCATCGACCAGCTGCCACGCTTTCATGCCAGCAGGGTTCTTGAAGGTCGAACCGCCGGTCTTGGTGCGCAAGGGCTGCGATTCTTCGCGCGCGGCGGCGATGCGGTTCATCTCCGCGCCGATTTCTTTGGGATCGCCGGGGTGGCCGCGCAGCCGCGCTGAAACCACAATCGCCCCGTCAGGCAGCGCCGAATGGCGATAGGTATAGCCAAGGTCATCCGCCGGCAGCGTCACCAACTCGCCATCGGGCAAAATCACGTCGCAGGTGACGAGAATATCGGCCACCTCGCGCCCGTAAGCCCCGCCGTTCATGCGCACAAACCCGCCGACCGTACCGGGGATGCCGCGCAGGAACTCCAGCCCCGCAATGCCATTGTCGCGCGCGGTGGAGGCGACCAGAATGCCGCTCGCCCCGCCGCCGCAGGTAAGCTCGTTTTCGCCCGTCACCGCGCAGCCCGCAAACGCCTTGCCCAGCCGCACCACCACGCCGGGAACCCCGCCATCGCGGATAATCATGTTTGATCCGAGGCCCAGCGCCATCACCGGGATTTCCCCGCCAAGCCGTTCGAGAAAGGTCTTGAGATCATCCAGATCCGCCGGTTCAAACAACCAGTCCGCCGCGCCGCCGGTCTTGAACCAGACATAGGGCGCAAGCGGTGCCTTGCAGGTCAGCTTGCCGCGAATGCCTTCGAGCGGGATGGGCGCGGCAACCGCACCATCAACCGCGCAGGTCGGGGCCGCGCCGCTATCATATTCATAATCATCGCCCGGCTGGTTCATGCCGCGCCTCGCTTCGCGGCAATCGCCGGGGCAAGGCCCGCCGCCCAGCGGGTAATATCCCCCGCGCCAAGGCACAAAACCATATCGCCGGGCGCGAGTTCGTCCGCCAGCGCTTGGGCAAGCGTATCGGCTCCGTCGATCACCCGCGCCGCCCGGTGCCCGCGCGCCTTCATCCCTGCGACCAGCGCAGCGTGATCGATACCGGGCAACGGCTCCTCACCCGCAGAATAGACCGGGGCGACATAGGCGATATCGGCATCGTCAAAGCAGGACTGGAACGCCTCCATCAGATCATTGAGCCGCGAATAGCGATGCGGCTGGGCGACCGCGATCACGCGGCCTTCCGTGCCTGAAACAGCCTCACGCGCGGCGGAAAGCACCGCGCGGATTTCAACCGGGTGGTGGGCGTAATCATCGATGATCGTCGCCGCGCCGCCATCCACCGCCACGCTGCCAACCTTGGTGAAGCGCCGCCGCACCCCGCCAAACCGGGCAAAGCCGGTGCGGATCACTTCGTCAGAGCAGCCCATTTCAATCGCCACCGCAATCGCGGCGAGTGCATTCTGGACATTGTGCCGCCCCGGCATCGGCAGGTGCACGCCTTCGATGCGCCTGTCCTCCGCCCCGCGCTGACGCACGATCACATCGAAGGTGTTCCCGCCTGCGCTGCTGCGCACATTGACCCCGCAGATGTCGGCTTGCAGCGAGAAGCCGTAAGTCACCACCTTGCGATCGCGCACCTGCCCGATCACCGCTTGCACTTCGGCGTGATCGATGCACAAGACCGCCGCGCCGTAGAACGGGACATTGTGGATGAACTCCACAAACGCGCGTTTCACCCCATCAAAATCGCCGTAGTGATCCAAGTGTTCGGGATCGATATTGGTGACGACCGCAATGGTGCCGTCCAATCGCAGGAAGCTGCCATCGCTTTCGTCGGCTTCAACCACCATCCAATCGGAATCGCCCAGCCGCGCGTTCGAACCATATTGTTCGATGATCCCGCCATTGATGACGGTGGGATCGACCCCGCCTGCATCCAGCAAGGTCGCGATCATGCTGGTGGTGGTGGTTTTGCCATGCGTGCCCGCCACCGCGACGGTGGATTTGAGCCGCATCAGTTCCGCCAGCATTTCCGCGCGGCGCACCACCGGGATGCGGTTTTCCAGCGCGGCGGCAACTTCGGGATTGGTGCGGCGCACCGCGGTCGAGGTGACGACGACCGCCGCGCCCTCCACATTCTCCCGCGCGTGGCCGATATGCACGGTAATCCCGCGCGCGCGCAGGCGTTCTACGCTCGCCCCTTCGGCGATGTCGCTGCCCTGCACGGTATAGCCAAGGTTGCGCATCACCTCGGCAATGCCGGACATCCCGATCCCGCCGATGCCGACGAAGTGGATGGTGCCGATATCGGTTCCAACACCCTTCATGGGTAGGCCCTGTCCTTGGCAGCCTTGCGGGTTGCGGTCTGCGGGCGCGTGGCGGTTTGCGCGGCGCGGGGCGCGCCCTCTCCCACCCGGATCACGTCCATCAGATCAATCCCGCTCATGCTTTCGACCAGATCGGCCAAGTCCTTCGCCGCATCGGGCCGCCCGCAATTGAACGCACAATGCGCCGCATTGGCGAGGCTGGCGGGGTTCATCGCCATCGCCTGTATCTGCTTGGCCAGTTCTTTCGGCTGGAACGCAGCCTGCCGGATCATCCGCGCTCCGCCCGCCTTGACCATCTCGCGGGTGTTGGCGGCCTGATGGTCGTCGGTCGCAATCGGCAGCGGGATCAGGATCGCGGGCCGCCCGACCGCCGTCAGCTCGGCAATGGTCGAAGCGCCAGCGCGCCCGATAAACAGATGCGCGTCCGCCAGCCGTTCGTGCATATCTTCAAAATAGGTGCCGAGTTCGGCGGGAATATCATGTTCGGCGTAGCGCGCCCGCACCGCGTCGATATCCTCTGCGCGGCATTGCTGGGTCACTTGCAAACGCTGACGCAGCGCCGGGGGCAGCATCGCCAATCCATCGGGCACGACCTCGGACAAGACCCGTGCGCCCTGACTGCCGCCGGTAACAAGGATGCGCAGCAGGCTGTCTTCGGTAAAGGCGGGGAAATCCTGTTCGCGTAAAGCGCCCACATCGGCGCGCACCGGGTTGCCGGTCAGGTGCACCTTGTCGGCGTGTTTCGGGTTCAGCCGGTCAACCTTGGCATAAGACGTCGCGATTCCATCGACCCGGCCCGCCAGCAGCCGGTTGACCCGGCCCAGCACCGCGTTCTGTTCGTGCACCACGCTCGGCAACCCCGCCGCCGTCGCCGCCAGCAGTGCGGGCAGCGCGGGATAGCCACCAAAGCCGACGATGGCCGAAGGCTCGAACGCGTCAAACAGCCGCAGCGCCATGCGCCGCCCTTCGAGCACAGCACGCACACCCGCAGGCCAGCCCAGCGGGTTCTTGCCAAACCGGCCTGCGGGCAACACGTGGGCGGTCAGGTAATCGGGCTTGCCGGGGATATTCGCCCCGCGTTCATCGGTGATCAGCGCGACGTGGTGCCCGCGCTCGTGCAGTTCTGCCGCCAGCGCGAAGGCCGGGATCAGGTGCCCGCCGGTGCCGCCCGCCGCCAACACGAAATGGCGTGACGCGCCTGTCGGTATCTGGCTGGTCATGCGCGTTCCTCCTTGCGATCGATCAACCCGCGCAATCCGCCGCCCTCACGAGCGAGGAACGGATTGCGCCGGGTGATCGCCAGCAATAGCCCAAGCGTGAAGCACACCGCCAGTGTCGATGATCCGCCATAGGATATCAGCGGCAAAGTCATCCCCTTGGACGGGAACAGTTTGAGGTTCACCAGAATGTTGATGAAGGCCTGCCCGCCGAATTGGGTGATCAGCCCCGCACCGGCGAGCAGCGCGAACAGGTTGTCTTCATTCACCAACCGCATCAACGCGCGCAGCACCAACCCGCAATATAACAATACGATCAGGGCGCAGATGATCAGCCCGAATTCCTCACCAATCACGGAGAAAATATAATCAGTGTGGGCTTCGGGCAGGTTCATCTTGCGGATGCCGAGCCACAAGCCGCTGCCCGTCCACCCGCCCGCTGTCAGCGTGCGCTGCGCTAGGTCAACCTGATCGAACGCGGTGCCGCCGCCCAGAAACCCGTCAATCCGGTGGCGGGCATTGTCGTAGAAGAAATAGGCCAGCGTCAAAGCGCCCGTGCCCAGTGCGATCACTGCGCCGATGCGTTGCCAGGGGATGCCCGCCAGCAACACCATCACCAGCCAGATGCCCGCAAACAGGATCGCATCTCCCAGATTGGGCTGCGACATCAGCAATCCGGCGATAAGCGCCATCAGCGCGCTGACATAAAGAATCACCGGCAGGCCGGGATCGCGCAGCCGCCAGCTTAAAATCCACGCGCAGATGATCGCAAAGCCGGGCTTGAGAAACTCCGACGGTTGCAGCGACATGCCCAGATTGATCCAGCGCCGCGCGCCGTTTTTTTCCTCACCGATGATCGGCACCAGAAACATCAGCGCCAGCATGATCGCTCCGACCAGAATGCCGATGCGGCGTGCCTGATCCCGGCTGGCAAACGACAACCCGATCATCAGCGTCAGGCCCATCAGCTGAAACACGATGTGGCGTTTGAAAAACATGAATTCGTCGAGCGTGACTGTGGCGGTCGAAAGCTGATCGGCGCTGGCAGGTGACGCGGCGGCCACCGCGACGATGCCGACCGCCATCAGGGTAACGATCAGCGCCAGCAACACCTTGTCGATTTCGCTCCACCAGATGCGCAGGGCATCACGCCAGCGGCGCTGGATCGAAACCGGGGTGAGCGAATTGCTGCGTCCGCGCGCCGCTGCGGTATAGGTCGGCGCGGTCATGGCAAGGGGCTCCGGCTTGCAGCGCCACCTGTGCCAGTATCGCAGCCGGTGATCGCACCAACCATCTGGCGGAAATGGTGCCCGCGCTTTTCGTAATCGCGGAACTGGTCATAGCTGGCGCAGGCAGGGGACAACAGCACCACCTCTCCCGGCCGCGCGGCCTCGGCAGCACGGCGCACGGCTTCGCTGATGAGTTCGCAGCGTTCAACCCGGACGCGCCCTTCGAGCAGGTCGGCAAATACCGGCCCAGCCTCACCCACGGTATAGGCCGCCGCGACATTGCCAAGGTGATCACCGCAGGCGCCCAGCCCATCTTCCTTGGGCAGGCCGCCAACGATCCAGTGGATGCGCGGCGCGCCGTCATTGATGGCTGCATCGGGCGTGAACGCGGCCAAGGCCGGGGCGGCAGAGGCGGCGTTGGTCGCCTTGCTGTCATTGATATAGACCACGCCATTGACGTCGCACACCCGCTCCATCCGGTGCGGCAGGCCGCGGTAGGAGGCGAGCCCGTGGGCGATGGTCGCATCGTTCAGGCCAAGCTGGCGGCAGATGGCAACCGCCACCGCCGCGTTCTGGGCATTATGCGGCCCGGCGAGCGAGGGCGAACGCCCTTCGGCAAACCCGGCGGCCGCCAGATCATCGGTCTTGACCCGCACGACCGGCTTGCCCGCTGCGGCGATGCGATCGGCAATCGCGCTGGTCGGGGCATCCTCATCGCAGATCAGCGCGGTGCCGGTTTCCTGCATCGCAAACAGGCGTTCCTTGGACGCGGCATAGGCGGCAAACCCGGCATAGCGATCAAGGTGATCGGGGGTGATGTTGGTCAGCGCGGCGACATCGCAATCGAGCGTGAAGGTGAGATCGAGCTGGAAACTCGACAGTTCGAGCACATAGACGCCTTTTTCGGCCAAGGGTTCCTGCGCCAGAATCGCCTCACCAATATTGCCGCCCATAACCGATGGCACGCCAGCTTCGGTCAGGATGTGATGCACCAGCGCGGTGGTAGTCGATTTGCCGTTGGTGCCAGTGATGCCGACCACCTTGTGCGGCGGCAGGCTTGCCCGTGCCATCGCAAATAGCTCGATATCGCCGATCACCGGCAGGCCATATTGCCACGCATGGGGCCCGATCGGATGGGTGTTCAATGGCACGCCGGGCGACACGATCACGCCCGCAAACCCAGTCAGGTCAAGCTCCAGCGGATCGACCAACTGGCAACGGCCTTCAAACGGCGCGCGCGCCACGTCCTGCCGATCCCACGCGACCACCTCTGCCCCGCTGGCCATCAACGCCTCAGCCGCCGCAGCGCCCGATCGGGCGAGGCCCAGCACCGCAAAGCGTTGACCGGCAAAGGCGGGGGAGGTGATCACGCGCGCATCGCCCCTTACCGCAGCTTCAGCGTCGACAGGCCGATCATCGCGAGCACGATAGCGATGATCCAGAACCGGATCACGACCTTGCTTTCGCTCCAGCCGAGCTGTTCAAAATGATGGTGGATCGGGGCCATGCGGAACACTCGCTTGCCGGTGCGCTTGAACCAAAACACCTGCACGATCACCGACACCGCCTCAAGCACGAATAGCCCGCCGACGATGGCGAGCACAACTTCATGGTGCGAAGCCACCGCGATCGCGCCCAGCGCCCCGCCAAGGGCCAGCGATCCGGTATCGCCCATGAACACCGCAGCGGGCGGCGCGTTGAACCACAGGAACGCCAGCCCCGCGCCCATGATCGCCGCGCAGAAAATCGCCAACTCGCCCGCTCCGGGCACGTGCGGGATGCCAAGATAGCTGCTGAAATCAGTCCGTCCCACCAGATAGGCGATGATCGCAAAGGTGCCGGCAGCGATAATCACCGGCATGATCGCCAGCCCGTCCAGCCCATCGGTCAGGTTGACCGCATTGCCCGCGCCCACAATCACAAACGCGGCAAACACGTAATAGGCCGGGCCGAGCGGGATGCTGACGCCGGTCAGAAACGGCAGATAGAGGTTGGTGTTGATCTGGCTGACGATCAGGTAGCTCGCCACCCCGGCCACCACGAATTCCAGCGCCAACCGCACCCGCGCCGAAACGCCTGCGTGGCTGTTCTTCGATACCTTGTCATAATCATCAAGGAAACCGATGAAACCGAACCCGATTGTCACCGCCAGACAGGCCCAGACAAACGGGCTTTCCAAATCCATCCACAACAGCAGCGACAGCGTCAGCGCGGTCAGGATCATCAACCCGCCCATCGTGGGAGTGCCGCGCTTGGCGAAATGGGTTTGCGGCCCGTCTTCGCGGATCGGCTGGCCCTTGCCCTGCCGCACGCGCAAAAGGTTGATGAAGCGCGGGCCGATTACAAGGCCGATCAGCAACGCTGTCATCAGCGTCGCCCCGGCGCGAAAGCTCTGGTAGCGCACCAGATTGAAGATGCCTTCGAAGCCAAGCCACTCGGCAAGCAGATAGAGCATTTAATCGTTCCTCGGCGCCCGGTGCTTCGGGCCTCAGCCTCCCGCTGCGGTTCCGGCAGGGGCGTTATCGGTAAAATGTGTCACCAGCCGGCCCAACCCGACCGAATTGGAACCCTTGACCAGCACCGCGTCCCCCGGAGCAAGACCATATTGCCCGAGCGCCGCGATGGCTTCGGCAGGTGTTCCGCAATGCGCGAAGGTGATGGGCTTGCCAAGCGCGGCGGCGGGCAGTTTCCCCAGTTCCTCCGCCAGCGCGCGCATCTCGTCACCCACCAGAATTGCGTGGCTCACCCCGGCTTCGGCCAAGGGCTCGGCCAGTTGGCGGTGAAAGGCGGGGGCAAAATCGCCCAGTTCCTTCATGCTACCCAGCACCGCGATGCGGCGGACGGCGTTGGTGGCGGCGAGTGTTTTGAGCGTCGCGCGCATTGATGCGGGGTTGGCGTTGTAGCTTTCATCGATCAGCAACGCGCTGCCGCCGGGCACATTTAAGGTATGGCGCGCACCGCGCCCCTTCAGCCCGCCCATTTCGGCCAGCGCCAGCCCGGCGCTCGCCAGATCGCCGCCCGCCGCGCGCACCGCAGCCATCACGCCAAGCGAATTGAGCACCCAGTGCTCGCCCGGTTCGGCAATCGTGTAGCACAGCCGGATATCGCCCATATCCGCCGTGACCAGCGCCCCGCCACTGGCTGCCGGGATCGCATCGAGCAGGCGCACGTCCGCACCATCTGCGCGCCCGAACGTGATGACCCTCGCCCCGAACGCCTTTGCATGGGCGATCAGCCGGTCGGCGTGTTCGGCATCAGCGGGAATAATCGCCGTGCCGCCGGGAACCAGCCCGGTAAATATCTGCGCTTTTTCGTCGGCAATCGCTTCGAGGCTGCCAAGGTTTTCGATATGCGCGGGCGCGATGGTGGTGATCAACGCGATATGCGGGCGCACATGATCGGCCAGCGGCGCGATTTCGCCCGCGTGGTTCATCCCCATTTCGAACACGCCGAACTTGGCCCGCGCAGGCATCCGCGCAAGACTGAGCGGTACACCGACATGGTTGTTGTAGCTACGCACAGAGCGATGCGCTGCGCCGCGGCTGGCGCGGTCAAGACAGGCGAAAATCGCTTCCTTCACCCCGGTCTTGCCGACCGATCCAGTGATCGCAATCCGCACCGTCGCAGCCCGATCCCGCGCGGCGTGGGCGAGCGCGTGGAGCGCGGCGGTTGTATCTGCGACCAGCACGTGGGGAAAATCGACCGGACGATCGACAATCGCGGCAACCGCGCCCTTTTCAAAGGCCTGAGTGATGAACTTGTGACCGTCCATCGCTTCGCCGCGCAGCGCCACGAACACATCGCCCGGTTTGACATCGCGCGAATCCATTTCGACGCCCGCGGCCTGAAAATCGTGGCTGGCAATCCCGCCCGTCGCCGCTTCGATTTCAGCAGCGCTCCACAATGCGTGTTGCAGGGCATCGCGCGCGGCAACGGGCCATTGGCGCAGCATCGGGTGCAGCGCATTCATCGCGGCGCGCTCCCACCAAACGCGGCGCATTGGCGCGCGACCTCGACATCATCGAAGGCTTCGATCCGCATAGTTTCTCCAGACCCGAATATTTGTCCCTGCTCGTGCCCTTTGCCAGCGATCAGCACAATGTCGCGTGGCCCGGCTTCCCCAACTGCGGCGGCGATGGCGGCGCGGCGATCACCGATTTCGCGCGCTGATCCGCCTGCTCCGGCCATGATGGCGGCGCGGATTGCGGCGGGGTCTTCGCTGCGGGGGTTATCATCGGTGATGATGGCAAGATCAGCCATGCGCGCGGCGACTTCGCCCATCAACGCGCGTTTGCCGGTGTCACGATCACCGCCCGCGCCGAACACCACGATCAACCGGCCGCCGCTTGCCACGTGGGGGCGGAGCGCGGCAATCGCGGCCTCCAGCGCATCGGGGGTGTGGGCATAATCGACATAGGCAGGCGCACCGGCAGGGTTGAGCGCGGCGCGTTCCAGCCGCCCGCGCACCGGTTGCAGGCGGGTGAGTGCATCGAACACCGAAGCAGGCGCGATCCCCGTCGCCAGCGCCAGTCCGGCGGAAACCAGCGCATTGGCAGCCTGATAGGCACCGATCAGCGGGAGATTGACCGAGCGCGTCTCATCGCCATGCGCAATCACCAGCGTCTGGCCAAGATGGCCGGGTTCCCGGTTGACGAGCCGCAAAAAACTGCCGCCCTCACCCACGGTGCACACATCCAAGCCGCGCGCTGAGGCGGTGGCGATCGCCTGTGCTGTCCATTTCGAACCATCGCCCGCATCATGGATCACCGCCGGGGTTCCGGGTGCGGCGACTTCGGTAAACAGCCGCATCTTGGCCGCGAAATAGCCCTTCATCGTGCCATGGTAATCGAGGTGATCGCGGCTGAAATTGGTGAAGGCGGTGGCTGCCACACACAGCCCTTCGTTGCGGTATTGGGACAGGCCGTGGCTTGATGCCTCAAACGCCACATGGGTCACGCCTTCACGCGCCAGCCCGCTCATATTGCTGAGGAAGGTGACGATGTCGGGGGTGGTCAGCCCGGTCGAAACCGAGCCATCGGGGGTGGTCACCCCCAGCGTCCCGATGCTCGCCGCGCGTTCGCCCGCCATGCGCCAGATTTGCCGCGTCATTTCCACGCACGAGGTTTTGCCGTTGGTGCCCGTTACCGCCACGATGGTGTGCGGCACCGGGGCAAAGAACCCCGCCGCCAGCTGCGCAAAGGCGCGGCGCGGCTGCGCATCGGCAATGTGGAGCGCGCCTGCAACCCGCGCTTCGGGCCGGGCGACGATGGCGACCGCGCCCGCCTCAATCGCGGCGGCGATGAAATCCTCACCATTGACCGCCGCGCCCTGAAACGCGCCGAACACCGTGCCGGGGGCAACCTTGCGGTGATCGATCGCAAAGCCGGTGACGCTGACATCGCCCGCCCCGCCCGGCGCAATCCCCGCGCGCTGCATCAGGTCGGCCAGCCGCATCAGTGCTTGTCCACCAGATATTGCAGATCGGAAATATCGACATCGCGCCGCTCATCGGGCTGCACCCCCAGCATCGGGCCGATGCGCGGCACCAGCCGGCCCACCACCGGCGCGGCGTTGAACGCGGCGGTGCGCTGGAATGATGATGCCACTGTGCCTTTGGGCTCATCGATCACGATCACCACCACATATCGCGGCGCATCCATGGGAAACGCAGCAGCGAAGGATGATACCAGCGAGGTTTTGTTATACCCCCCGCCCGAAGCTTTCTCGGCCGAGCCAGTCTTGCCTCCGACCCGGTATCCCGGCGCATCGGCGTTCCTGCCAGTGCCATAAAGCGAGATCATCCGCAGCATCTGCCGCATCCGCGACGAGGTCGATTCCTTGAACACCCGCCGCCCACGCGGCACATCGGCCGGATCAAGCTTCATCAGCGTCGACGGACGCCAGATCCCGCCATTGACCATCGCGGCATAGGCGCTTGCCAGATGCAGCGGCGTGACGGCGAGGCCGTGACCATAGCTGACGGTCATGTTGGTGATGCGGGTCCACTTGCCCTTGGGCCACAACGGAAACCCGCGCGCGGGCAGGTCGATAAACGGGCGGCTGTCCATGCCCAGATCGATCATGGTGCGGCGCAGGCGTTCGGCGCCGAGTTCATCCGCCACCCGCGCGGTCACGGTGTTGGAGGAATAAACCAGCGCCTGCGGGACATTGAGCGTTTCGCCCTTGGGCCTGAGATCCCTTATCGTGCTGCGGCCAACTGAAATCGGGGCGGCATTCCATGGTTTGCCCAAATCGCGCACCACGCCTGCATCAATCGCGGCGGCAATGCTCAGCGGTTTGAAGGTCGAACCCAGTTCATAAACCCCGTTGGTGACACGGTTGAACCCGTTTTCGGCCCCGGCTGCGCCCGCGGTATTGGGATCGAATTCGGGCAAGGAGGCCATCGCCATCACCTCGCCGGTATCGACATCCAGCACGATCCCCGCTGCGCCAATCGCGTTGGTTGCCAGCATCCCGCGCCGCAATTCATCTTCAAGCGCGCCCTGCACCCGCACATCGATCGACAGCGCCACCGGCTCTGCGCGCGTATCGGGATTGCTGAGCCGCGCATCGAGCACCTGCTCCATCCCGGTCTGACCGCCCTTGCCTTCGACGACATAGCCCAGCACATGGGCTGCCAGCGTGCCTTGGGGATAGTAACGATCAGTCTCACGCGGGATTTCCAGCGCGATTTCGCCCAGCGCAAACACCTTGTTGGCCTCTTCGGGCAGCAGGCGGCGGCGCAGATAGCCCGCCCGGCCCGATGCCAGGCGGCTGGCCATGCGGGCTTCGTCGATATCGGGGAAAATCGCCTTCAATTCGCGCGCCACGTCCTGCGGGCTGCGCACCAGCGGCGCGCCAACATCGCCCATTGCCTTGGGATCGAACCACAAGGCATAGGCCGGAAATGCGCGTGCCAGCGGGGCACCATTGCGATCGGTAATCTCACCGCGCGAAGGCAGCAAGGCGTCCTGCAGGCTGGTGCGCTGCGGGGTTTGCCCGGCCAGCCCCAAAGAAGCGATCCGCAACAGCGCGATCAGCGTAATCAGGGCAAATGCGGCAAAGATCCACAGCACCCGGAACCGGGCCGTCCACAATAATTGCGCCCGCAGATTGACACTCTGCAAGCGGCCAGCCGGAATTGAAGGGACTGCCGTGGTGGCAGTCATGGTGTTCATTCGCCAACACCCTTGGCGGAGATGGTTTGGGCCTGCGCGGCGCGGATCGGGGAGGCTTCGATCAGGAAATCGCCAAAGGCATCGCTGAACACTTCGCCCGCGCCCCTTTCGCCGACGGCCGAGGCGAGCGTGACGGTCGCGCCCGACACTGGTGAACGCATCGGGGCTTCGGCGGCAAGGCTCCCATCGGGGATGTCCGCCCGCGCAAGGCGGATCGGTGCGGGCGCATTCGGGCCGGGCCGCTGGCCAAGGCTGGCAAGCTGACGTTCGCCATCAAGAAATTGCCCGGCACGCGGGGCGGCGTAACCGAATTCGACAGTGTTCCACATGGCAAGCTGGCGCTGGCTGGCGCGGGTCTGGAATTCGGTTTCCAGCAGCAGCGTCTCGCGTTGCAGCGCGATCACCTGGCGTTCGGCCAGCAGCACTTGGCTTTTGACCGCATGAACCTTGAAGCTGAGGATGACGACCAGCGCAAAACAAACCGCCAGCACCGCCATCCATCCCAGCGACCTTGCCTGAGTGCTGCTGATCATGCTGCAATGCTCCTGGCTGGCGCGCCGGTGCGGATTGCATGGCGCAAGGTGGATGAACGGGCACGCGGGTTGCGGGCAAGTTCCGCTTCGGTCGGACGGATGCCCTTTGACAGGTTGGCGAAGGTCGGCGGCGGGCCGGGGATTTCGCCGGGCAGGTGGCGCGATACGGAACGCCCCGCGCCGCTGCGTTCACGCAGGAAGTGTTTGACGATGCGGTCTTCAAGGCTGTGAAAACTGACCACCGCCAACACCCCGCCTTCGCCCAGCAGCGCCTCGGCCGCGGCAAGGCCAGCTTCGAGCTCGCCCAATTCATCGTTCACATGGATACGCACCGCCTGAAACGTGCGGGTGGCGGGGTCTTTCTTGTCGTGCGGCTTGTGGCCCAGCGCGCGGCGCACCACGCGGGCGAGTTCGCCGGTGGTCGCCAGCGGGCGCGCAGCGACAATCGCGCGGGCGACGCGGCGCGACTGGCGTTCTTCGCCGTAACGATAGAGCACGTTCGCAATTGCTTCTTCATCGGCTGTGTTGAGGAAATCGGCCGCGCTTTCGCCATCCCGGCTCATCCGCATATCGAGCGGGCCATCGTGCATGAAGGCAAAGCCCCGGTCGCCTTGATCAAGCTGCATCGAGGACACGCCGATATCCATCACCACCGCATCGACCTGCGCAATGCCGAGCCGCGCCAATTCTTCGCGCATCGCGGAAAAGCGCGCCGGGTGAAGCGCGAGGCGGCCTTGATATTGCGCCACCATCACCTGCCCGGCAGCAATGGCATCGGGATCACGATCAAACGCGTGCACCTGCGCACCCGCATCGAGCAGCGCCTGCGTATAGCCGCCCGCGCCGAAGGTCGCATCGATGATGGTCATGCCGGGGGCAGGCTTGATCGCCGCGATCACTTCGCCGAGCAGCACGGGGATGTGCGGAGCGTCGACCATCACGCCGCCCCCTTGTTTGCGGCGGCGATCAGCTTGGCGCAAGCGGCCTGCGCGCCCTTCCACGCGGGGTCCATCCGCGCGAGTTCGGCCGGGTTCCAGACGAAGAAGAAATCGCCCGCGCCCTGAAAATAAAGCCCATCGCCAACCTTGCCGAGATCGCGCAGATGTTCGGGCATGATGAAGCGCCCGCTGTCGTCGAAGGGGAGCTGTTCAAAGCCGAAGAGCTGCTGGGCGCGGACATCGCGGTCGAAATCGGCATCGCCCAACCGGATCGCGCGTTCTTCTTCGCGTTCGAGTTGCTGGTTGAGTTTGTCAGTGCGCGACAGGCCGAACCCGATCAGGCAATCGAACCGGTCATGCGCGGCAAGGCACAGGATGCGGTTGCCGCCTGAACTTTCCTTTACAGCCTTGCGGAAGGCGGGCGGCAGGACAAAGCGGCCCTTATCGCCCGAAGGCGAGTAGGCTTGGCCGCTATATCCTCCAAACGCAGACACCCTCCCTGATCCCCTCTCGCCCTGTGCAACACGCCTTCTTCCCCGCCGCCCGCGCAAGCGCGAGCGGTGCGCCGACGCCCATCAGCCGGGCGCGGTGCGAGCAAGCATGTCTGATACCCCCCGGTAATATCGGGGAAGACACGGAGATGGAAGGGATTTTTACGGGAAAATGCGGGATAACTTGCTATAATATTGTTTTTAATTGATTAATGCCAATATCAGGGCGCTCACTCGGCAGGTGATTGACGCGATATCTCCCCGTGACACGCACGCGAATCAGCCGATTTGTGGTGGTTTTGCCGGGCGTCGCGACTCCGAGTCTGACTGCTCCCGCGATTTCCCCAAGGGTGGTTAATCCAGCGCGGCGGCCAGCACTTCGTGCAGCCGCTCCCCGCCTTCGCCCGCCAGTTCCGGATGCTCGAACAGCGCCGCATCGGCGATCACCATCACCCGGCCCTTGCCCACCCGGCAGCTTGCCGCTGCACCTGCGGCCAGCCGCGTGCAATCAGCCACGCCGGGATCGGTGATGGCAATGCGCCCCGCCAGCGCCAGCGGCAATTGCCCGCCTGCCAGCGTCGTGGTGGTGACTGCCAGTTCCTGGCCTTCGTCAAAGCTGATCGCCAGCCCCCAGCGTGCCACCACGGGCGGGATCAGCGCGCCATCCACCGGACGGCGCGGATCGCCCAGCGGCGCATCGTAATCCCCCGTCAGCGCCGGATCGAGCACCAGCAATAACCGCCCCCCGCGCCGCACCCATGCATCCAGCGCGACATTATCCGCAGGCGACAATCCGCGCGGCTGGATCACTGCCAGCCGTGCAAGTCCGGCCAGCGGATCAACCTCGGCCGCATCCGGGGGGAGCGCAGGAATGGGGGAGAGCGTGTCGAGCGGGGCAATCCGATAGCGTGCCTCAATCGCTTGGCGCTGCCATGGCGGCGCGGTGTTTCCGGCGGCCAGTTCGTGCAGCTGCGCCCCCTCAGGCCAATATAGCGGCAGGCTGGTCATCAATCCGATCGTCTGCTGCGGCGATTGCGCTGCACCCGTCTCGTCGGTCGGCGCAGGGTTGCATCCGGCCATCGCCAGCAGCATCGCCGCCAGCACATGGCCGCGATTACTGCGACGGCGCGGCATTGCCCGAACCGGATGGGCGCGGTGGCGGCGGCAGGTCGAGCGGGGTGGGTGATGGCGTGGGGCTTGGCTCAAGCGTAATATCGGGCACCACCCCGGCATCGGCGAGCGGATTGGCCTGCGATGGCGCGGGGCTTGGCTCGGTAGTCGGTGCAGCATCAGGCACGGCGGCTTCATCGGCCAGATCGGCCTGGCTGCCGATGATGCTCGCCAACCCGACAAGCAGCACCATCGCGCCAATCCCGAACAGCCCGACCTGCAGCCGCTGGATCGCCTCGGCGCGCGTTTGGCTCGCGGGTGCGGGGCCTTCGCCCTCGCCCGGCTCATCGGAAAACAGGCCGCGACGACCGCTTCCCGGCCCGAACAGGCTGCGCTGGTTCATGCCCCGCAACCGATCAAGCAGCGAAGGCCCGGTCATGCGCCGCTCTCCTGCGCGCTTACCAGCCAATCGAACACCGGCAGGCCCTTGGCCGCCAGCCATTCTGGATTATAGAGCGTTGAAAGATAACGAAAGCCCGTATCGCAAAGGATCGTCGCCACCTGCGGATTGGCGCGCCCTTCGGCTACCAACTCCTTGCCCAGCATTACCGCACCGGCCACATTGATCCCCGATGACAGGCCAAGGCACAGGCCTTCATCCTTCAACAACCGCGCGACCCACATCAGGCCTTCTTCGTCGCTGATGCGGTATTGCGTGTCGATCACTGCACCTTCGAGATTGGCGGTGATGCGCCCCTGCCCGATCCCTTCGGCAACCGAGGAGCCTTCTGCCTGCAATTCGCCGTGAGCGTAGTAATTATACAGTGCCGCGCCGTGCGGGTCGGTCAACGCGATGCGGATATTTTCGTCCTGCGCTTTCAGGCCAAGGCCCACACCCGCAATCGTTCCGCCGGTGCCCGCCGCGCAGGTGAAGCCATCGATGCGCCCGCCCAGCTGCTTCCAGATTTCGGGCGCGGTGCCTTCGATATGGGCGCGGCGGTTGGCGATATTGTCGAACTGGTTGGCCCACACCGCACCGGGCGTTTCTTCGGCCAAGCGGCGCGAGGTGTGGACGAAATGGCCGGGATTGGCGAATTTGGTCGGCGGCACCAGCACCAGCTGCGCACCCAGCGCCCGCAGCGTGTCCATCTTCTCCTGCGACTGGTTGTCGGGCATGACGATAATCGTCTTGTAACCGCGCGCATTGGCGACCAGCGCGATGCCGATCCCGGTGTTCCCCGCCGTGCCTTCAACCACAGTGCCGCCGGGCAGTAATTCGCCGCGCGCCTCGGCATCGCGGATGATCCACAAGGCCGCGCGGTCTTTGACCGACGATCCGGGGTTGGCGAATTCGCACTTGCCCCAGATGTCGCAGCCCGCCACCGCGCTGGGGCCGGCAAGCCTTACCATCGGGGTGTTACCGATCAGGGCGAGCGTATCGCCAAAGGGGCGGGTAATGTTCATGCGTCAGGGATTAGTCGCTCGCGCCGCTCGCCGCAACGGTCAAGGCGCGCGTCCAGCGATCAGGATGCCAGCGCGAGCATGGCCTCGACCGCAAGGCCTTCGTCTATCCCCTCTGCCTTGCGCACTGCGGCCTTTAGCGGCAGCAACCAGCCACCGGCCGCTTTGGAAGGGAACAGCGACGTTCGCCATGTCGTCGCGCCAATCGTCGCCACGACATACACCGATCCCCAGGCCGCGGCATTGACAGCGTGGGCGCGGATCGCGGCCGCCGTCTCGCCGTCGATGGTCAGGAAAAACCAGCTGCCTTTGGTTGCAGCGCCAGCGCTGCCCTGCCACAGCCACACCGTCCCGCACACCCGCCACGGCCCCGCAGAGCCGGTGGGCGCATGGCCCAGTTCTTCGCGCAGGAAACGGGCCAGATCATCGTCCACCGGCCTGCTCCCAACGCCCCGCGATCAATCTTCCGGTGCAATCGTGACGTGCAGACCATCAAGATCGGCGGTGAGGGCAATCTGGCACGACAACCGGCTGGTCGCCGCGCGGTGATCGGAGGATTCGAGCAGATCATCCTCGTCCTCGCTCATTTTCGGCAACTTGTCGGCGAAGGCCGGATCAACATGGACATGACACGTCGCGCACGAACAACACCCGCCGCACAGCGCCAGCAGTTCATCAAAACCATTGTCGCGGATCGCTTCCATCACGGTCAGGCCATCGCCGACGGAAATCTCGCTGGTTTCGCCTTCGCGGTTGGTGACGACCAGTCTGGGCATGGATCAAACTTCCTTTTGGGCTATTGCGCGCAAGGGAGTGCGCTGTGAGGGTGTTTGGCGGGCTGCTAAGATAGTCTGAAGCGCAAGGCAAGTTAAGGAAAGTGGCAGTGGGGCTGACGGCGGAACGATTGCGCGCGGATCTGGGCGCGCTGGCGCTGCGCGAGCCGCAGCTGGCGAGTGCGCTTGAACGGATCGGCTATCCCGAACCGCGCCTGCGGGAACGCGGGTACAAGACGCTGCTGCGCACCATCGTCGGCCAGCAAGTCTCGGTTGCGGCGGCGGCTTCGATGTGGCGCAAGCTGGAGGCCGAACTGGGCGCGGATTTCACCCCGGCCTGCCTGCTCGCCCGCGATTTCGATACCCTGCGCGCCTGCGGGCTATCGCATCAGAAACAGGGCTATGCGCGATCCTTGTGCGAATTGGTTGAGGCTGGCGAACTTGATTTGGGCGGACTGCCTGCCGACGATGAGGACGCGATCGCACACCTCACCCGGATCAAGGGCATCGGGCGCTGGTCAGCCGAAATCTACCTGCTGTTCGCCGAAGGCCGCGCCGATATCTGGCCTGCGGGCGATCTGGCGGTGCAGGAAGGGGTGAAACGCTTGCTCGATCTGCCCGAACGCCCGGCGGAAAAGGCCACCCGCCAGCTTGCCGAACGCTGGGCCCCGCAGCGCGGCAGCATGGCGATCTTTACGTGGCATTTCTACGCCAACCCGGCATTGTAAGGCACATCCCAGCGCTTGCGCTTACTGTCTTTGTGTATTACGTATGCAACACACTTAGCCTGTCCGGCTCTGATCGGGAGAAAGCAGTCATGTCGCCATTCACACGCACGCGGGCCCGTTTCCTGACCACCGTAGCGGCGAGCATTGTGGCGCTGCCTGCTGCTGTTCTTGCCAATAATCACACCGCCACTGATGGAACCGCAATGACCGCCCAAACGCAAACCGCCCCGCTGATCGCGCGCAGTGCCCTGTTCGGCAACCCGACCCGTGCGGCAGGGCAGATCAGCCCGGATGGCCAATGGCTCAGCTGGCTCGCGCCGAAGGACGGGGTACTCAATATCTGGGTCGCTCCGGCCGATGATCCGGCCGCTGCGCGCGCGATCACCAGCGCGACTGACCGTCCGATCCGCCAGCATTTCTGGTCGCCGGATTCGCGCGGCGTATTGTATATCCAAGACAAGGGCGGGGACGAAAATTTCCTGCTTTACCGCATCGATATCGCCAGTGGCGCAGAAACCACGCTGACCCCATTTGAAAACACGCGGGTTCAGATCGTCGGCGGGTCGACCACCCACAAGGACAAGCTGCTGATCGGCATCAACAACCGCGATCCGCGCTGGCACGATGTCCACCTGCTTGATCTGACGACTGGCGCGCTTTCGTTGGTGCTGCAGAATAATTCCTACGCCCGGTTCATGGCCGATGACAGCCTGACCTTGCGCATGGCGATGCGCCAGAACGCGGCGGGGGGAACTGATTATTTCAGCGTTGAAAATGATGTTGTCGCGGCTGAGCCGTTCGAGACCACGGCGATGGAGGATGCGCTCACCACCATGCCCGCCGGATACACCACTGATGGTGCCACGCTGTATTGGATCGACAGCCGCGGGCGCAACACCGCCGCCGTGTTTGCGCAAGACACATCGACCGGCGCAAAGCGGGTGATTGCCGAAGATGCCAAGGCCGATATCGTCAGCACCATGCGCGATCCGCTGACAGGCGAGGTGCAGGCCTATGCGGTCGATTACCTCAAGACCGAATGGACTGCGATCGATCCTGATATCGGCGCTGCGCTGGCATGGCTGGGCGAACGACTGGACGGCGATTTCGGCGTCTCCAGCCGCACCGATGATGACCAGACATGGATCGTCTGGAATGATCCGCTGACCCAGCCGGTATCGACCTACATCTATGATCGCACCGCCAAAACGCTGACCCCGTTTTACACGTCGCGGCCCGCGCTGGCCGGGATGCCGTTGCAAGTGATGCACGGATTGGAAATCCCCAGCCGCGATGGGCTTACCCTGCCATCCTACCTCACCTTGCCGCCGGGCAGCGATGCCGATGGCGATGGCCGCCCGGACAGCCCGGTGCCGATGGTGTTGCTGGTGCATGGCGGGCCGTGGGGGCGCGATACCTATGGCTTCAATTCTACCCACCAAATGCTCGCCAATCGCGGTTACGCGGTACTCAGCGTCAATTTCCGTGGCTCGACGGGGTTCGGCAAGGACTTCATCAATGCAGGCAACAAGCAGTGGGGCCTGAAGATGCACGATGACCTGATCGACGCGACCCAATGGGCGATCGGCAAGAGCATTGCGCAGGCCGACAAGGTGGCGATCATGGGCGGTTCCTATGGTGGTTATGCCACGCTGGCGGGGCTGGCGTTCACGCCCGAAACCTTTGCCTGCGGGGTCGACATTGTTGGCCCGTCGAACCTTCAAACCCTGCTGGAAACCATCCCGCCCTATTGGGCACCGGTGGTCAAGACCTTCCACGAACGCATGGGCGACCCCAATACCGAAGAAGGCCGCGCCTTGCTGCGCGCCGCCAGCCCGCTTTACAAGGCTGACCAGATCATCAAGCCGTTGCTGATCGCGCAAGGCGCGAATGATCCGCGCGTCAAACAGGCGGAAAGCGATCAGATCGTCAGCGCCATGACATCCGCCGGGATACCAGTGACCTATGTGCTGTATCCGGATGAAGGCCACGGCTTTGCCCGCCCCGAAAACAGCATTGCCTTCTACGCCATCGCTGAAAATTTCCTCGCCGAATGTCTTGGCGGGCGGGCTGAACCGCTGGGCGATGCGCTGGTGCCGTCAAGCGCGCAGATCGTCGAAGGCGCACAGCACGTGCAGGGCCTTGAGGCAACGCGCGGGGGATAGCCCCGGGGACGCTGCATTCGCACTGCTGACAAGCGCCGCAGACCGCTCTACACAGGTTGCAAAACGCAATCGAGAGGGATCATATGGCACAGCAGCGCAGCATCTTCATCACCGGCGGGGCATCGGGCATTGGCCGCGCCGTCGCGCTACATTTCGGCGCGCACGGGTGGTTTGTCGGGATTGCCGATGTCAACGAAGCCGGGATGGCTGAAACGCTATCCCTGATCGATGGCGATGCAAAATTCGCGCACCGGCTTGATGTGCGTGACCGCGCGGCTTGGGACGATGTGCTGGCGGCCTTTGCCGCCGCGGCAGGCGGGCGGATTGACGCGATGATCAACAATGCCGGGATCGGCACCGGCGGCGCTTTGGCCGAATTGAGCAAGGACGAGATCGACTCCTGCCTCGACATCAATCTGCGCGGGGTGCTGTATGGCGCGCAGGCGGCCTACCCCTATCTCAAGGCAAGCGCGCCCGGATCGGCGCTGGTCAACATCGCCAGCGCGGCGGGGCTTAACGGCGGCAGCGGGATGAGCGTTTACAGCGCGACAAAGTTCGGGGTGCGCGGGATTGCCGAAAGCCTTGATGCCGAATGGGCGCCGGACGGGATCAAAGTCTCCTCGATCTGCCCCAGCTTCATCGATACCCCGCTGCTGGATGGCACCGGCAATCGCAACGCCAACGAGGATATCCGCACGCGGGTCAAAGCCGCAGGGCTGGAAATCACTCCGGTAGAGCAGGTCGCCGAGGCGGTGTGGAACGCGGTCCACGGTGATGATCTGCACTATCTGGTCGGCAAGACCGCGCGCCAGCTGGCCTTTGCCAAGCGCTGGATGCCCGGCAAGGTGCGCAAACAGCAACGCGCCGCCGGGCGGCAGGGGTTGCTGGGGAAGTAAGTTAAGCGACGGATGCAACCGGGTAGTGCTGAAACGGTCGCGCCAGCGACCGCAAGGCCGACTGGCCGCCCGCAGCGATGCGACCTTCAGGTCGCATGAGCGAGGATACCGCACGCCGGACGGCGTGCGAAATCACAAAAGCGCATCAATCGCGTGCGCCAGCCGCACGTCGCGGTGGGACAAGCCGCCGCTTGGCCCGGCATCATGCGTGGTCAGGGTCACTTCGACCTTGGCATAGACGTTGAACCATTCGGGGTGGTGATCCTGCGCCTCGGCCAGCAGGGCGACGCGGCTCATGAAGCCCCAGGCCTCAGAGAAATCATTGAACTGGAACGTGCGGGTGATCGCCTTGCCATCGCGCGTCAGGCTCCATGCAGGATGATCGGCGAGGAGTTGTTCGATTTCGCTGGGGTCGAGTTCGGGGACGGCCATGGCGCAGGTTCCTTGTTGGGTGTCGCTTGTTTGCAGGCGCTCTTTTCCCTAACGCGGCAAGCCAATGCAAGCACCCTCGCCCGCCCTGTCTGTGCATGACCTCGCCTGTCGGCGGGGTGAGCGGTTGCTGTTCCGGCGGCTGTCCTTCGCCTTGGAAGCTGGCGCGGCGTGCCATGTGACGGGCGCGAATGGCACGGGCAAGACCACGCTGATCCGCGCGCTGGCGGGGCTGATGACGCCCTATGCGGGTGAGGTTCGGCGCGAGGGCGCGCTGGGGTTGCTCGATGAAGCCAGCGGGCTTGATCCCGATCTGCCATTGGGCCGCGCGCTGGCGTTCTGGGCGCAGATCGACCGGGCCGGGTTCCTCGCGCTGGAAAGCTGCTGTGATCGGCTCGGTCTGGGCGGCCTGCTCGAAGTGCCGGTGCGGTTTCTTTCGACCGGGCAGAAGAAGCGCGCCGCGCTCGCCCGCCTGGTCGGCCAGCAGGCGCAAATCTGGCTGCTGGATGAGCCGTTGTCGGGCCTCGACGCCGCCTCGCAGACGCTCGTCAGCGCGTTGGTGCGCGAACACCGCGATGGCGGCGGGATCGCGCTGATCGCATCGCACCAGATGCTCGATGTGCCGAGGATGACGAGTTTCGCCATCGAGGACTTCGCGCCTCAGGAGCACGGCGCATGATCGCCGCGCTTCTCAAACGCGATCTGGCGCAACTCTTCCCCTTCACGGGAAGTGGTGCAGCCCTGCCGGTGGTGTTCTTCGTCGCGGTGGCGATGCTGTTCCCCTTCGCGGTTGGGCCGGATGCCAATCTGCTGGCGCGGACGGGCGGCGGGGTGGTGTGGATCGCGGCGCTGCTGGCGGCGATCCTGCCGCTGGAAAAGCTGGTGGCGCGCGATATTGAACTCGGTTTCTTCGACCAGTTGAAACTGCGTGGCATGGCGGAAGAAGCGATGATGGCAGTGCGGCTGATCGCCCACTGGCTCAGCTTTGGCCCGCCGCTGGTACTGGCGACCTTCCCCGCGGCGGCGCTGCTGAAGATCGAGGGCGAGACCTTGCAGATTTTGGCTGTAGGCCTGCTGGTCGGGACACCGGGGCTGGCGGCAATCGGGTTGATGATCGCCGCGCTCACCGCCTCCTTGCGCGCAGGCGCGGCACTGTCCGGCCTGCTGCTGATCCCGCTTGCGCTGCCGATCCTGATTTTCGGCGCGGGCGCGCTGGCGCGTCAGGATCAGGTCAGCCTCGGCTTCGTCGCCGCAATCAGCCTAGCGCTGGTGGCCATCGCCCCATTTGCCGCCGGAGCCGCAATCCGCGCGGCGCGGGAGAACTGACTACCATCGTCACCCCGGACTTGATCCGGGGTCCAGCTTATTCAACGCGGGAACAATTGGCGGCTCGCATTCTCGATCAGATCGCGCATTGTCGCTGCCCGGAGATCAAAAGGAAGCGGGATCCCGGATCAAGTCCGGGATGACGCAGTGTTGTCTCGGCCCTCAGGGCCGCAAGGGCGCCAAAGAGATGGGGCGCCCGCCCGCAGCGGGGGCAGCTTTGCTGCCCGTCTAGCGAGGATCGCGCGCCCGGAGGGGCGTGCGAAAAACCTAAACGTAAGGCGGGCAATCCCGACCCGTCGGGCTTTTCGTGAAAATCTCGTTGCCCGTGTCGGTGATCGCAATCGAATGTTCGAACTGCGCGCTCAGCGACTTGTCGCGCGTCACCGCGGTCCAGCCATCGCCCAGCACCTTGGCCCAAGGCTTGCCGAGGTTGATCATCGGTTCGATGGTGAAGAACATCCCCGGCTTCAATTCCGGCCCCGTCCCGGCCTTGGCCGCGTGGACCACTTCGGGCGCGTCGTGGAACAGGCGGCCGACGCCGTGGCCGCAAAATTCGCGCACCACGCCGTAACGGAATTGGTTGGCGTGGGCTTCAATCGCCGCGCCGATATCGCCCAGCCGCGCGCCGGGTTGTGCTGCCGCGATGCCCAGCATCAGGCATTCATAGGTGACTTCGACCAGCTTCTTCGCCTTCAACGACGGCTCACCCGCGTAGAACATCCGCGATGTGTCGCCGTGCCAGCCATCGACCAGCGGGGTCACGTCAATGTTGAGAATGTCACCATCCTTCAACACCTTGTCACCCGGAATGCCGTGGCAGATCACGTGGTTGATCGAAATGCACGACGAATGCGCATAGCCGCGATAGCCGAGCGTCGCGGGCACCGCGCCTGCATCCAGCATCATACCCCGGATCGCATCGTCGATGCTGCCGGTAGTAACGCCGGGCCTGACCAGATCAACGCAGGCATCAAGGATTTCGGCGGCCAGCCGCCCCGCCTTGCGCATCGCGTCAAAGCCTTCTGGCCCATGCAGTTTGATGGTGCCGTCGCGGTAAACGGTCTGATCGCTGTCAACGAGTTGGTATTGGTGCATAGCGGCCATATAGCGCCGCGCGCGGCGAAAAGCTACATTTCACGCGCATGGGCCAGCGGCCACGTCATCTGCGCCCAAACTTCCGCCCAGACCCCGGCTAGACCCCTTCTAGGCCCGCCTTGGTCAATGTTTCACGTGAAACATTCGGCTTGCCGCCATCGCGCTGCCGGGCAATCTCAATCTATGGGTGACAAGCCGCCAGCCGCGATTATGAAACAGGCATGAGCAAACCCAAAGCACTGATCCAGCCCGATCGCGGAGCCGACGCGATTGCCATCCATCTGGTGAACAAGGATGGCTTTGCCGCCTTCACCAAGACCCTGTCGGCTGGCCAGCGGGCAAGCCTTGCGGGCCAGAAGTTTGAAGGCGGCGGCTATCAGGTCGGGATCGTCCCCGATGGCGATAGCTGGTTCGCGGTGGGCGGGGTTGCCGACCCCGAAAGCCTGTCGAGCTGGTGCCTTGCCAAGCTGGCGGAAGACCTGCCCGAGGGAACCTATCGTGTGGCGAATGGCGCTGAAGGTTCTGGCCCCGGCCCGGCGATGTTCGGCTGGATCACCGGGCAATATCGCTTTGCCCGCTATCGCAGCGATGACAAGCCGGTAGGCGCGCGGGTGCTACTGACCACGCAGGTCGGGCAAATCGGCGCTGTCACAGCCGAGGCCGAGGCCGAATGTCTGGTGCGCGATCTGGTCAACACCCCGCCCGAAGACATGGGGCCAGCCGCGCTGGAGGCCGAGTGCGAGCGGCTTGCCAAGGCGCACAAGGCGCAGCTCACCGTCGTGCGCGGCGATGCTTTGGAACAAGGCTATCCGATGGTTCATGCGGTCGGGCGCGCCGCCACGCGCCACCATGCGCCGCGGCTGATGCACCTTGTGTGGGGCAAGGACAGCGACCCGGTGCTCGCCATCGTGGGCAAGGGGGTGAGTTTCGATACTGGCGGGCTGGATATCAAGCCGTCGTCAGGAATGCGGCTGATGAAGAAGGACATGGGCGGCGCGGCCCACGCGCTGGCGCTGGCCGATCTGATCATGGGCGCGGGGCTGAAGGTGCGGCTGCATCTGCTGATCCCGGCGGTGGAAAACGCGATTTCGGGTTCGTCCTTCCGCCCCGGCGATGTGCTCAAGAGCCGTCAGGGCCTGACGGTTGAGATCCACAATACCGATGCCGAAGGGCGGCTGATCCTCGGCGATGCGCTGACCCGCGCGAGCGAGGAGAACCCCGATCTGATCGTCGATTTTGCCACGCTGACCGGCGCGGCGCGGGTGGCGCTTGGCCCCGATTATCCGGCGATGATGGCGCGCAGTGACGCAACGGCGGAGGCGTTTCTGGCGGCGGGCACAGCCAATGATGATCCGCCCTGGCGCCTGCCCCTGCCCGAGGCTTACCGCGAATACCTATCATCGGACGTCGCCGATATGACCAACGCCTCGGCCAATCCCTTTGCCGGGGCGAGCGTCGCTGGATTGTTCCTCGACCGGTTCGTGACAGAAGGGCTGGACTGGGTGCATTTCGATACCTTCGCGTGGAACCCCGCGCCCAAGCCCGGACGCGCGCGCGGCGGGCGCGGTTTGGGGCTGCGCGCTGCCTGGCACGCGATTAAGGCGCGTTATGACGGGTGACGGTGATGGCCGCCCGCTTGCTCTGATCGCGACTTGTCGCTAACGGGCCTCCCACGCCGCCGCCGGGGAAAGCGCGGCCACACCGACTTTAGCTGACGGAACGCAAATGAGCGGCGCGACGCGCGAGGAAACGGAATACGCTGTGCCTGCGGGCGTGCTGGGTCTGAAAGGCCCGGTCGAAAAGCCTGCGCCCGGCGCGCTGCCGCTGCGCGGGGATCTGGCGCATATCGCGCTCGCCGGAACGCATCTCGCCGCGCATTACGTGATCCCGCAGGTGCGCGTGGTGGGCGAAGCTGGCGCAGGCCTGCGGATCGCCCCGCGCGATGATAGCGAGGTGTTTGCGCAGCTTGCCCCCGGCACAAGGTTCGAATTGCTCGATGTCGCTGGCGGATGGGTATGGGGCTGCCCCGGCCCGCACGGCCCCGCAGGCTGGTGCCGGACGGGCGAACTCGCCCCGGAAGGCGCGTAGGCCATGGCGATCCGCCTGTTCATCGACGGTGCGGCAGGCACCACCGGCCTTGAGATTCGCGAGCGGTTGCAGGGGCGCGATGAGTTCGATCTGATCGTGCTCAACGATGCCCAGCGCAAGGACGAAGCCGCGCGCCGCGATGCGCTCCACGCCGCCGATATTGCGATTCTGTGCCTGCCGGATGAGGCCGCGAAAGAGGCGGTGAAGCTGGCTGAAGGGTCTGGCACCCGCATCATCGACGCCTCATCGGCGCACCGCGTGGCCGAGGGGTGGACTTACGGTTTCCCCGAAATCATCGGGCGCTCTGCCATCGCCAACGCGCGGTTGGTGAGCAATCCCGGCTGTTATCCCACCGGCTTCCTCGCGCTAATCGCGCCGCTGGTGCGCGCGGGTTTGTTGCCCGTCGACTGGCCCTATACCGTCAACGCGGTGAGCGGATATTCGGGCGGCGGCAATGCCTTGATTGCCCGGTTCGAAGCCGAAGGCGCGCCCGCGTTCCGCTCCTATGGGTATGACATGGCGCACAAACATCGCCCGGAAATGCAGCTGCACGCGGGCCTGGAACATGGCGTGATTTTCGCCCCCGCAGTCGTCCCGGCCTATCGCGGGATGGTGGTCGAAGTGCCACTGCATCTTGGCGCGATGCGCGGTGAGCCGACCGCCGACCAATTGCGCGATGCGCTCGGCCAGTTCTACGCCGGATCAGAAGTGATTTCGGTTAGTAAAAATTGTGACGCGGGCGAGATTCTACTGGAACGCGCGGCCGCGCCGTCCGATTCGATGACGCTGCACGTCTTTGGCAACGACGGGGGCTGGCACGCCCGCCTTGTCGCCGTGCTCGACAACCTCGGCAAAGGCGCATCGGGCGCGGCGATCCAGAACCTCAACCTGATGTGCAGCCTGCCCGAAACCACCGGCTTGCGCCTCGGGCCTGCTTAAAATTTAGGCAAGCCCCGATCAGATGCTGTGCACCATTGCGCAGTGCACCATAATCTTGCTAACCGCTGGCCTTCGACGAAAGACATCCTTCGTCCTGAGTCTTCAGGCGGCAAGGATCGTTCAATGCGAGCACCATGATGCTTGGCACGATTCTTGTTAAGAATTGGTCAGCAATCAGCCAGGCGCGGATGGGGAAAACGTGAAAAAGATCGAAGCGATCATCAAACCCTTCAAGCTCGACGAAGTGAAGGAGGCGCTGCACGAAATCGGCGTGTCCGGCATCACCGTCATCGAAGCCAAGGGTTTTGGCCGCCAGAAAGGCCATACCGAACTCTATCGCGGCGCTGAATATGTCGTCGATTTCCTGCCCAAGGTAAAACTTGAGGTGGTGGTGTCCGATGATCAGGCCGAACGTGTGGTCGAAGCCATCGCCGCCGCCGCGCAGACCGGCCGCATCGGCGACGGCAAGATTTTCGTCACCGCGATCGAAAGCGCGCTGCGCATCCGCACCGGCGAAACCAACGACGATGCGATCTGATTTTCCACCCTCTCCTGCCTGCCGCAATGGCAGGCCGGCTTTGCCTAACACGCCAGAATAACCCGGAGTCACCAAACAAATGTCAAAAGCAAAAGACGTCCTGAAACTGATCAAGGACGAAGAAATCGAGTGGATCGATCTGCGCTTCACCGACCCCAAGGGCAAGTGGCAGCACCTGACCATGGTCGCCGGCGTCATGGGCGAAGACGAGCTGGAAGACGGGTTGATGTTCGATGGTTCGTCAATCGCAGGCTGGAAGGTGATCAACGAATCCGACATGATCCTGAAGCCCGATCTGACCGAAACCTGGATCGACCCATTCAGCGCTTCGCCGATGCTGATCATCAACTGCGACATTGTTGAGCCATCAACCGGCGATTGGTACGCGCGCGATCCGCGCACCACGGCCAAGCGCGCCGAAGTCTACCTGAAATCAACCGGGATCGGTGATACCGTCTATGTCGGCCCCGAGGCTGAATTCTTCATGTTCGACGATGTGCGGTTTGAAGATGGCTATGCCGGTTCAGGCTTTGCGATCGACGATATCGAATTGCCGGGCAACACTTCGAAGGAATATGACGGCGGCAACATGGGCCACCGCCCGCGCGCCAAGGGCGGTTACTTCCCGGTCGCGCCGGTCGACAGTGCCGTGGATATCCGCGGCGAAATGGTCACCACGATGCTCGAAATGGGCCTTCCGTGTGACAAACACCACCACGAAGTCGCCGCGGCGCAGCACGAATTGGGCCTGACCTTCGGCACGCTGGTGCAGACCGCCGACCGGATGCAGATCTACAAATATGTCGTGCATCAGGTTGCCCACGCCTATGGCAAGACCGCAACCTTCATGCCCAAGCCGATCAAGGACGATAACGGGTCGGGGATGCACACCCACATCTCGATCTGGAAAGAAGGCAAGCCGATGTTTGCCGGCAATGAATATGCTGGCCTGTCGGAAATGTGCCTGTTTTTCATCGGCGGCGTGATCAAGCATGCCAAGGCGCTGAATGCCTTCACCAACCCGACCACAAACAGCTATAAACGGCTGGTTCCGGGCTTCGAAGCGCCGGTGCTGCTGGCCTATTCGGCGCGCAACCGTTCGGCGTCTTGCCGCATTCCGTACGGATCGGGCGACAAAGCCAAGCGCGTGGAATTCCGTTTCCCCGACGCGATGGCGAACCCCTACCTGTGCTATGCGGCGCTGCTGATGGCGGGGCTCGACGGGATCGAGAACAAGATCCACCCGGGCGAGGCGATGGACAAGAACCTATATGATCTGCCCCCGGCCGAACTCGCCGAGGTGCCGACGGTGTGCGGTTCCTTGCGTGAAGCACTCGATTCGCTGGCGGCCGATTACGAATTCCTGCTCAAGGGCGACGTGTTCACCAAAGATCAGATCGATGCCTATGCTGAACTGAAGTGGGAAGAGGTGATGCGCACCGAAACCACCCCGTGCCCGGTCGAATATGACATGTATTATTCGATGTGATTTTGCGCCTCTCAACCCGCCACGGGCAGAGGCAGTCTGGTAAAATGCAATGGGCCGTCCGGTGATCCGGGCGGCCCTTTTTCTCAAATGTCACCCCTTTCTCTGCCCTTCGCGCAAGGCTATGGCCGCGTGCGTGTCACAACATCAGGAACAATCATGACCAATTCAATCCTGCTGGTGGCCGGGGGGCTGGTGCTGCTGGCACTGGGCGGCGAATTGCTGGTGCGTGGCGCGGTGGGGATGGCGGCACGGCTGGGCATATCGCCCTTGCTCGCCGGGCTTACCATCGTTGGCTTTGGCACCTCGATGCCCGAACTGGCCACCAGTGTGCAGGCCGCGATGGGCGGCTCACCGGGGATTGCGCTTGGGAATGTGATCGGGTCGAATGTCGCCAACAGTCTGCTTGTGCTTGGGGTGTCGGCGCTGATCCTGCCGATCGCGGTCAACCCGGCATCATTCAAGCGCGATTCGATCGCCATGGGCGGGGCCGCTCTGCTGGCGACAGGGGCAGTGATGCTCGGCGTGATCGGGATGGTGCCGGGCGCCATCCTGTTTTGCGCGCTCGCGGGCTATATCTGGTGGGCGTACAAGTCCGAAAGCGCGTCGGATGACGATGAAGCGCACCGCCACGAAGCCGAAGCTGAAGAACACACCGTGCCGCCCGATACGGGCCCGGTGGTGTTGGGCGGACTGATTATCGCCGGTCTTGCCGCCGCGATTTTCGGTGCAGGACTGCTGGTTGACGGCGCAGTCGTGCTGGCGAGCGCGGCTGGGGTTTCGCAAAGCGTGATCGGCCTCACCGTGGTCGCAATCGGCACCAGCCTGCCCGAACTGATCGCTTGCGTGATCGCGGTGATCCGTAAGCACGGCGATGTCGCTCTGGGCAATGTCGTGGGGTCGAACATCTACAACCTGTGCGGTATTCTGGGCCTTACCGCGATGATCCATCCGATTGAGGTGCCTGCCGAAATTGCCAGGATCGATGTCTGGGTGATGCTTGGCGTGACCGCGCTGCTGATCGTGCAACTGCGCAGCGGCTGGCGGCTGTCGCGGGTTGAAGGTGCGTTGCTGGTCAGCCTGTTCGCGGGTTACACGGTGTTCCTGCTGATGCGGTGAGGTGGTTGGCGGGACGGCTCATTCGTCGAGCATGCCCGGGAGTGTCATTAATTTCGTGTTTGGGCGGGCATAATGGATCAAAAGGAGACCCACTATGTCACGACGCAAAGCACCCAGTATTCCGAATGAACTTCTCGACCAGTTGCTTGCTGGCAGCGATGTCAGTGCGGCATTTGACCAGGGAGGTCTGTTCGATGCGTTGAAGAAGGCGCTGTCCGAACGGGCGCTCAATGCCGAGATGGACCATCATCTGGCCACTGATGAGCAGGCAGGCAATATCCGCAACGGCTATGGCCAGAAGTCTGTGTTTACCGACAACGGCAAGATCGACATCGAGATTCCGCGCGACCGATCCGGCAGCTTCGATCCGCAACTGATCGGCAAATACCAGCGCCGCTTTCCCGGTTTCGATGACAAGATCGTCGCGATGTATGCACGTGGTATGAGCACGCGTGAGATCACCAGCTGTCTGCGTGAGTTGTACGGTCTCGACGTATCGCCCGACCTGATATCGACGGTGACTGATGCGGTGCTCGAAGAGGTTGCGGCCTGGCAGGCGCGTCCGCTTGATCCGGCCTATCCGCTGGTGTTCTTTGACGCGATCCGGGTCAAGATCCGCGACGAAGGCCTGGTGCGTAACAAAGCCATCCACATTGCCCTGGGTGTCCGCGCCGATGGCCGCAAGGAAGTCCTGGGGTTATGGATCGAGGAGAATGAAGGCGCCAAGTTCTGGCTGCGCGTCATGAACGAGCTCAAGAACCGCGGCGTCGACGACATCATGCTGGCAGTGGTCGACGGCCTCAAGGGCTTCCCCGATGCGATCACGGCAGTGTTCCCTGATGCTGTCGTTCAGACATGCATCGTCCATCTGCTGCGCAACTCGATGAGCTTTGTGTCCTGGAAAGACAGGAAGCCCCTGGCAAAGGCGCTGAAGGCCATTTACCGTGCCGCCGATGCCAAAGCCGCAGAAGAGGCCCTCGTCGCCTTTGAGGCCAGCGAATGGGGCCAGAGTTATGGCGCTATCGCCCAGAGCTGGCGGCGCGCCTGGGCCGAGGTCGTCCCGTTCTTCGCGTTCCCGGCCGAAGTGCGCCGGATTATCTATACGACCAACGCGATCGAGGCGCTGAACTCCAAGCTGCGCCGGGCGGTCCGGGCCAGAGGGCACTTCCCGAGTGACGACGCCGCAATGAAACTGCTCTATCTGATCTTGAACAGATCGGAAAAAGAGTGGAAGATGCCGCCTCGTGAATGGACCATGGCAAAGGCCCAGTTCGCCGTCATGTTCGGTGAGCGCTTTACCAAAGCCATGGCGGCGTAATGTTAAACCGCCCGCCCAAACACGAAATTAATGACACTCCCGCATGCCCCGCTTGGTTGCCGCGATGAACGATCCCACAAGCGAGAACCCCCAAAAAAGGCTGAGCCAATCCAGCGCAGACGGTGCACTGACGAGGCCAAGATACCCCACTGCTGCCCAGCTGCCCCCGATTGCCAGCATGAAGCCATAAGTCCAGACAGCCGATTCGAGGGTCGCCGCGCGCACCAGCTCGTCCATAAGGGGCAGGCTCTTCATCCAGAACGCCAAACCTACGATCATCAACACGAAGAAAATTACCCCGCCGGCCATCGGATTCAGCCAAATGCTGGGTCCTGATAACGTCAGGACAATCAGAGCCAGCCCCAGAAATACGACTGCCGCAGTCTGCAAGAGATAGAGCGAACGGGAATCCTCAAGGTCCTGCGCATTCGGACCCGTCAGGAAATTCTGCCCGACCTTGGGCGCGGCAAGCACTGCCAGCAGGATCAGTCCAACAATCAGGTATAAGCCCCCGATGCTGAGCGCTACGATGCCCGACAGGCCGAGTGCGTCCAGCATGGAGGTGTCGATATCCAATCCAGTCCTGGCGACAAGTTTACCGACAAGATAGCCGACCAAACCGCCGAAAATGCTCAGAATCACCGTACCCTTAAGGCCCTTGGGTCGCCATTTTCCGCCCGCTTGTACATTGCCATCCGTCGTCATTGTTCGGGCTCCCAATCATCAATAAACAGCTCGGGCACGCTCACCGCGAACAGCTTTGCCATACGCAGCGCCAGCGGCAGCGAGGGGTCGTATTTGTCGGTTTCGACCGCGTTGATGGTCTGCCGCGACACACCCAGCCGCCGGGCCAATTCGCCTTGGCTCCAGCCGTGCGCCTCGCGATATTCCTTCAAGCGGTTGAGCAAATCGGTTTCCCCTTGCAGCGATTCGTTCCTGTAAAGAGCTCTTTACTGTAAAGACCTCTTGTCAGTCAAGAGATCTTTACAGGAACGACCCATCCAGCCTGCACAATTCGGCTCCCCCCGCCGACGATTCCCGTTGGAATTCGCGTAGCTCCTGTGGGGCCTTGGGGGAAATTCGATGCCATTCTTGAAGATGCTTGCCGGTCTGGCCTTGCTCGCGGCACCAGTAATCGCGTCTAGACAAAGTCCGGCGGTTGAAGCCGCGCGCGCTGCCGCAGCGCAATACGACAACGAAGGTGCTCGGGCGATCGTGACCGAAGCCTGCGACGCTGGCGACAGAGCTGCCACTGACGCGCAACGGACCGCCGCGTGGGAACAGGCGCGCCGCGCCTATCGTCAGGGCTGCGACACCGGCGACCGCGACAGCTGCGTGGTGCTGGCCGACATGATGATCGATGGGCGCGGCGGCGACATCGATCGCGCCGGAGCCGCCGCCTTGCTCGAAGCGGAATGCGCACGGGACTATTACGCCTGCGAAACCCTGCTCACCGCGCTCAAACCGTAACCCTGACGCACGAAGGCCGCCCGGTTGCCCGGACGGCCTACTGCCCCCCATTGGTCACAGGCCCGCCCGCAGCCGCGATCTGTTCGGCGGTGTGGAGTGCGACCTTGCCGCCAACCTCGGCCAGCACGGCGGAGGTGTCGAACCACGCTTTGCGGATCGTCACACACGCCCCGGCCACGCTCGCATGGTCCGCGCCATAGGCCGGGTGCAATCATCGGGCAGGAATGACCCCTCCGGCAAGCAATCAGGTGCCGCGCGGGCGATTTTGCATTTTCCTACACCACCTTTTTCTGCCTAGTCAGGAGACCTCGTGTTTCCGCCCCCAGCCATCGAGGTGCCCCCATGACCAAAACCGCCGCCCCCGACCGCAAGCCGGTCTTCGACATCATTCACCGCCTGCTTGGACGCGGATTCCGGCAGTCGGAGGTCAGGCAAATCGACGCCGCGCTCGATGACGTTGAAAGGCCGAAACCGGCGCTGGAAAGGGAGCCTGCCACCGCGTCTGTCCCCTCCATTCGCCGCCAGCGCCAGCCGCGCACCATCGGCCCTGCCGGAATCGCCCTGATCAAGCGGTTTGAAGGCTGCGCGCGGCTGCGCACCGATGGGCTGGTCGAGGCCTACCCCGATCCCGGCACCGGCGGCGATCCTTGGACCATCGGCTGGGGCGCGACGGGGCGCGATCATGTGCATGGCGGACGCATCGCCAAGGGCACTGTCTGGACGCAGGCGCAATGCGATGCCCGGCTGACCGATGATCTGGTGCGCTATGCCGCCGATGTTGCGCGCGCGCTGGGGGAAGCCCCCGCCACGCAATCGCAATTCGATGCGTTGGTCAGCTTTCACTACAACACCGGCGCGATTGCCCGTGCGACGCTGACGAAAAAACACATAGTGGGTGACTATCAGGGCGCCGCGCGCGAATTTGCGCGCTGGAACCGCGCGGGCGGGCGGGTGCTCAAAGGGCTTGTGCGTCGCCGCGCGGCTGAGGCTGAACTTTACCTTCAATAATCCCGCGACACTTCCACAAGCACGCTGTCGCGCCCAATGGTCGATACCGTACCCAGCAGCGCCAGCCAGCTGGTGATCCGGTATTCGACCTGAGTGGCGCTGTATCCGCGCCCATCGGTCAGCAATTCGACATAAAGGTTGCGGGTGATATTCTTGCCCAGCGCAACCCCGGTTTCGCGCCCGATCAGCGGATCTGCACTGATGATCCGCAATTGATCCAGCCCGATTGAACGGCGCAGCTCGCCAATCGGGTCAAGTCCTGCGCCGCCGCCCTGCAATGCCGCCAGCGCAGCGGCCAGTTGCACAGCATCGGTCGCTGACAGCGATGTTACCGACCCGCCAAACAGCAGCCGGGACAGGATTTCTTCCTCTGGCAGCGCCGGTTCGCTCGAAAACGCAATCGCGGGCGACTGCGCGTTACCTGTAATCGCAATATCGACATTGGTGCCACTGCGCGATGTTTCGGCAAGGATATCCAGCCGCGGATCAATCGGCTCGTTCTCATCAAACAGGATGCGGCCACGGGTGAGTTCGAACCGGGTTCCGGCGAAGGTGTAATCCCCGCGCACCAACCGCGCACTGCCGCCGATGCGCGGATCATTGACCGTGCCGCGCAGCGCAATGTCGATCCCCCATTCGCTTTCAAGCCCCATGCCGTCCACTGCGACCCGGTTCGGGGCCGTGGCATTGACCAGATAGCGCCATGCGTTGTCCCGCGCCGATACCTGCGTGCGCCCGCCCCCGCCTTCGCCGTTAATTTCGCGCGTGGCGATTTGCGGCAGGGCGACGTCTTCGGCTGCGACCCCCAGTGCCCAGCGCGCGCGATTGATCGTCACACGCCCTGCAATGGTGCCGCCCCGCCCGCTGGAGACGATCCGCAAGGGACCGGTGATGGTCGCCTCCAGCCCGGTTGCGTCCAGCAGCCGCGCATTCCTGGCCGCAGCGCGCAGATCAAGCTGCGGGCCGCGCGTTGCGCTGATCCCGGCCAGATCGACCGTGCCGCTGCCGGTGATTGTTCCGCCGCCGCGCGTGTTTCCGGCAAAGCGGGAGAGTTCGAGCCGCGAACCGGCAAACCGCCCGCGGGCTTTCACCGTTTCGATGCGGGTGCCGGTCACAGCGCTTTCGAGCGTCAGATTATCACTCGCCAGCGTTCCCGATATGCGCGGGTCGCCGAGCGTTCCGGTGGCGCGTGCGGCGATGGTCACTGGGCCGGTGAGGTCGAACGCCTCGATCGCTGCCAGCCGCCACAACGTTTCCGCCGCGCCATCAAACGCCAACCGAGCATCCAGCCGCCCGCGCGTCAGCCGCTCCATCAACGCACCGTCCTCGCCCAACCCGGTGATCCTGACCGCCACATCACCAAGCCGTGCATCGCCTTCAAGAAGGCGTCCGGCTGCCGTCAACCGATCTGCCGAAAGGTCGATGACCCCCAGCACATTGACCGGTTTGGATGACAACACCAGCCCGGCGCGGCTGAAGCGGTCAATCCGCACCCGCGCCGTGGCCGATGGCGGCGCGCGGCCCTGTTGGCGGTAATCAATGACACCCGAAAGCCGCCCGCCCAGCCCAAGCCCCGCCCCCGCCAGATCAAGCAGTCGCAGCGGCATCCGCGCCAGCTTTACCTCTAGCGCGGTCTCATCCCCGCCAAAGCGGCCTTCGGCAATGGCGTAACCACGCGAAAAACCGATCTGCGTTGGGGCAAGCCGCCATCCGCCATCCTCCTGCGCGGTCAGCACCGCGCGGCGCGGCATGGTGATAGCCTCCCCGCCATATTCCCCGCGCACCGCAGCGGCGATTTGTTCGGGCGCGAGTGTGGCATCAAAATTGAGCGCAAAGCGATCTGCCCGCCGCCCGGCAATCGCTCCTGTCACTTTGCCGCGTCCATCATCAATCGCCGCCTTGGCGGTGAGATTGGCAATGTTGAGCGCGCCATATTCCACCCCCGCCGCGCTGATATCGGCATCAACCCGCGCCTTGCCATCGGCATAGCGGCCGGTGGCGGCGATGTCGGCGCGGGCGATGCTGATCGGGGTTTCCCCTGCGAATGCCGCATTGCGGGCGGCCAGATTGACCGCAAAACCAACTGCCCCTGCGGCCTGTGGCCGGAAGTTCACGGTGCCGTTCACCCCGCCGCCCGCCAGCCGCAAGTCGCCCGTCATGCCTGCCTCGCCCAACGTGAGCGCGCCGGTCACATTGGTGCGATAGACTTCAAGCCGGTTGACCGCGATCCTGGCTGGCGCGGCATCAGGCAAAAACAGTTCGAGTGCGCCGGAAAACGGCCCGAGCAGCGATTGGCCTGCGACATCAAACCCGAACCCTTCGTCGCTGGGCGCAAGCGCCACACGCACATCCTTGAGGCCTGCTGCTGGCAAAGGATCGGCCAGCACCATCACCGCGCGCGGGCCATCGGCGGCGATTTCGGCATCGAAGGTGAACGGGCCGTAGTCCGCCTGCCGCCCGCTCCCCGCCAGCGTCGTGCGGGTGCCATCGCTGCCCGGCACCAGCTTGCTATCGAACTGCGCGTGGAGCCGGGCTGAGGTGATCGCCACTTCGCGCAGGATTATCGGTTCGCCTGCCCCCATGCCCAACGCGCCATTAAATCGAATCTGCTCGCCCGCCAGATTGACGATGGTGGGATTGCCGATCGCGTCGAGCACGCCCGCCAGATTGGCGCGCAGGCTCCACGGCACAGTGGGGCCGAACTTGGCAAGGATCTTGGCATTGGCGGTGATATCACCCGCGCCATCAATTTTGAGCCCGCGCGCGGTGACCGGCCCCGCCAGCGCATAGGCTCCAGCTGCCACATCGCCGCGCAGCGCCAGCACCGCCTCCAAACCGGGGAAGGTGATCCGGGCATTATCGGCATCAAGCCGCTGGCGCGCAAAATCATAGGTCAGAGCGCCGCCCAGCCGCCCTTTGACCAATCGCGGATCGGCCAGCGCAATGCCGGTCGTCACCCGCTCAGCCGTCACCGCCAGCGGCACTGAAATCGCTTTGCCATTGAACCGCGCGCTGCCTTCCTGCACCAACCCATCTGCCGTCACGTCACCCGATTGCAGCCGAGCAACATCAATCCGGTGCTTGATCGCCAGGTCATCAAAGTCACCGCTGAGATTGGCGGCCAGCTTGGCACCCTCCAGCCGCAGCCCTGCCCCCAGCAGATCGGGATCGCGCAACGTCAACATCACCCGCGCGCCGTCTACCGCCTTATCCGCCAGATCGACCACCCCGCCGCTGCGCAGGTCAATCGCGTTGGATACCGCCGCCGCGCGCCCTTCGATCACGCTGTCCTTGAGCGCAAAATTCGCGGCCAGCGACAGTTGGTCGCCCAGCGCGCGTGCAACCACGGTTCGGTCACCCAAACCGGCGCGCACCTGCCCCAGCACGCCGTAACGCCCCGCGTCGTTGGAAATCTGGAACGCCGCCACTGGCGCTGTAACCCTGTCGCCATCGGCTGATTTTGCAATGCGCCGCGCCACTGCCACCCCGCGCCAGCGCGCCCAGGTTCCATCCCCGACCACCTTGGCGCTATAGCCCGCCTCAAACCCGGCAAGCCCGGCCAACACCCCGCCTGCAGGCGCAAGATAATCGCCATCAAGATCGAAGCGGTCGCCATCAGGCTCTGCATCCAGCAGCAGCGTAATGCGATCCTGCGCGCCCAATTGCGCCTTGGCATCAATCAGCGCGCGGCCTGCGCGAATATCAACCTTGGCGTGCAGGTTGGCGCGTTCATCGCTGTCGGTCGCCACCCCCTTGGCAATCACCAGGTCTTCCATCGCGAGCTTGTCCACCCGGATATCAAAATCGGGCAGCAATGGTGCATCGGAATCGCCGGGCAGCAGTTCGGGCAGCCGTTCAAGCCGCCCGCGCCGGGTTGTGACCTCACGAATATCCAGCCCGCTCCACAGCCAATGCAGCGGCCGCCAGTCAAGGCGGACTTCGGGAATAGTCAGGAACACGCCTTTGGGGTCGCTTACCTCGACCGATCGCAGCACCGCCTTGCTATAGATATCGCCTTCAATCCGTCCGACCTTGAAGCGCAGGCCCGATGCCGGAGCGGCGGCGGCAATCTGATCGGCAATGACACGCTTGCCGATTGGTGTAGCCAGAAACCCGGCAACCAGCACAAACGGGGCGAGCAACAGCGCCAGCGCCCACCCAAGCCGCTTGCCCCAGCGGCGGCGCTTTGAGGGCGCGGTATCAGGCATATCGGCCATCAGAACGCCTGCCCAAGGCTGACATAGACCACCACCGGGCTATCAAACGGGGTCGGATTGACCGGGGTCGCCACATCGACACGGATCGGGCCGAAGGTGGTCTTGTAACGAATACCAATCCCGGCGCCGACACGAAATTCATCAAACCCGGGGGTCGATCCGCGCCTGACCGAACCCGCATCGATGAACGGAACCACTTCAAGCGCGCCATCGAACAACGGCGTATCGACCCGTGCTTCGAGCGCAAATTCGACTAGCGATGCCCCGCCAATCGGGTTGCCGAAAGCATCGCGCGGGCCAACACCCTGAAACCCGAAACCACGCACCGATGCGCCGCCGCCAGCGTAAAGCCGCCGCGAAGGTGCGATATCATCGGCATCAGCGCCCTGAATGGTTGCCACTCGCACACGCCCGGCCAGCACTGTTGTTCCAACCGACTGGTAGTAGCTGGCATCGCCCTGCGTGCGCAGATAGAACGACCCCGCCCCTTGCGAACGTGACGCTTCCGGGGCGAGATAGAGCGTCGCGCGATAACCACTGGTGGGATCGAGCAGATCATCGCTGCCATCCAATGTGACGCTGCCGAACAGCCCGCCGATCAGAAAGCTGCGGCGCGGCAGCGGGCCTCCAGGTGCTATCCTGACGGTGCGATTGCGCTCGTCAGTATAGAGCAACTCACCGCCGATTTGCCAACTCAGCGGCTTCTGAAACAGCAGGTTCGACACTTTTTCAAAGGTTGCGCGCGTCCCGAAGCCACGCGAATCCACCGCTTGCGTGGTGATGTCGCTGGCAAACAGATCGACGCTCAGCACCTGATCGCGGCCACGGAAATTGTTGCGGCGCACTCCGATGCTGGCAAGCGCTTCGCGCGTGCCAAGGATCGTGCGCAGCCGCAGCGCGCCTTCGGGCGGGAACAGGTTGCGGTGCTCCCATCGACCCTCGACCTTGAAACCATCTTCGGTGCCATACCCGATGGCCCCCGCGATGGTGCGCAGCGGCGCGCGTTCAAACCCGACGTCGAGCACGACTTCGCCCGGTTGATCGCCTTCGGGCGCGCGGGTTTCGCGCGGGGTGACGGTGACGCTCGACACCAACCCGGTGGCGATCACCGCGCGGCGCAGGTCGGTTTCAAGGCTCTGCTGGAACCCATCACCGGGGTCGAACCGGGCGATCCGTGCAAAATGCCGCCCGGACAGGAACCGGGGGTCGCTGCTAACGATTTCGCCAAACACATATTTACCGCCCGGCTGGACATCCAGCGTCAGATCGCCTTCGCTCCGGGCGTGATCGATCAGCAGTTCGGGTTCTTCAATATTGGCAAAGGGATAACCGCTTTCACCCAGCGCCACACGCAGTTCGATCTCGCGCTCTATGATCCGATCGGCATAAAGCGGATCGCCCGGCTTGATCGCGAACGCCGCCATCAACCGGCTGGCGTCAGGCTCCGGCAGAGCAGGCAGCGCGCCGAGGTCAACGCGGCCGAATTGGTAGCGGGTGCCGGGCAGAATATCGAACCGGACGCTGGGCTGTGTGGCGACATTTTCGACATCGGCATCGCCGTTTTCGCGCGCACGGCGGCCACCCGATAGCTGGCGCACCACGTCGCCATCATAATAGCCGTAAGTGCGCAGCATATTACCGAGCAATTCTTCGTCCGCGCGGGCGCTGGAAGCCACCTGCGGCACCGATTCCGGATCGTCGCCGATCTGTCGCAAGTTCGACAACTCTCTGAACCGTTGTATAAACCTACGACCCTCAGGAAAGGCATCCGGCGCCACCGGCACCGCCACCACGACAGTCTTATTGATCCGGATTTCTTCCAGTTCGGGCAACTCAGCCAACACTGGCGCGGCAATGCTGGCGAGCGCTTCAAGCTCGGGATCAGGTTCAAGCGGGGTTGGCGCATCGAGTGTCAGATCGGCAAAAACCGCATCAATGTCAGCCATCAAAGCCGAGTCTGACTGGGAGGCAAGCCCGGTCAAGGCGGGGTCAAGCACGGGGCTGGACGTGTCTAGCGCGAAGCCGACTTCTTCGGATGCTGCGGCCGGATTGGCAACCCCGGCTGCGGCCCAGAGATCGGGGTCATCAACCGCGTCAACCGGGATCAGCGCGTCCAGCGACAGCGGAACCGGCGCTGGTTCGGGCGCAAAATCCGGGGCGGGCAAGGCCTCGCCCGGCGGCTCTGCCGCGGTGCCAACATCCTCTGGCGCGTCTTGTGCCGCCACCGGCACCGCTGTCAGCGCCAGCGCGCCCTGCCCCAATCCTGCGGTGAGTGCGAGAGCAAGCTTGAAAAAGCGGCGGAGCTCAGCTTTCCGGAAACTTGACAGGCTGGCCATCCTTGCCCCGCGCACCGACCAGCGGCGCGTCCTGCGGCTGTCGCGGCGCGGTCGCCGCAGCGATCAGCCGCTGCTGTTCTTCCGCATCCATCAACTGCCAGCCTTCGCGGGTCAGCCGTTCCAGCGGACGGTAACGCACCTTGTATTGCATCCGCGGACTGCCTTCGACCCAATAGCCAAGATAGACATAGGGCAGGCCTTCGGCGGCAGCACGGCGGATGTGATCGAGGATGATGAAATTGCCCAGCCCCGCGCGCGTTTGATGGTCGGGATCATAAAACGAATAGATCATCGACAGGCCATCGCTTTGCCGGTCTGTCAGGCAGGCACCGATCAGCCGCCCCGGACCTCCGCCCAGCCCCGGTTCGCGATATTCGGTCACTACGCTGGACACCGGGGTATGTTCGATCATGTCGGCATAATCGAGTTCATCCATCGCCAACATACCGCCATCAGGATGGCGTGCGCCGAGATATTTCGCCAGCAAGTCAAACTGTTCGTCGGTCGCCCACGGGCGGCATTCGGTGACGATCAGATCATCATTGCGTTTCTGATCGCGTTTTTGCGTGCTTGAAGGCTGGAATTGGCCGGCCACCACCCGCACCGAAACGCAGGCCTGGCAATCGAGGCAGGACGGGCGATAAGCCACCGTCTGACTGCGGCGGAACCCGATGCGGCCCAAAGCCTCGTTCAGCTGATCGGCGTGGGGGCCTTTAAGTTCAGTGAACACCTTGCGTTCGCTGCGCCCCGGCAGATAGGGGCACGGCGCCGGGCTGGTCACGAAGAACCGGGGAAAGCGGATCGGTGCCGTCACGGGTTGGGCGTATCCTTTCACGCGTGAATCGCGTCAGTGCAAGCGTTAAGAAAATCTTATGCCTGCACTGGCCCCGCGGTAAAAGTCCCTTAACCATAAATCCATGCGAATTATACGCGGGAATGCACGGTCTGCCGCACGAAGATCATCGGCGATGGCTTGAATCGGGAGGTTTCGCCTTCCCCGCAAGGCGAAGTTTCGCGCGGATCAGGCCAGTTCGACCATCTGCACCGAATATCCCTTGGCCCGCAGGCCTTCAACCAGCCGATCGACCTGATCGGCATCGCGCGCTTCGCATTCGATATCGGTAATCAGGCCCTTGGCCGGCAGCGTGGTGAAAATCCGCTGGTGATAGATTTCGATGATGTTGACGTTGTGTTCGTCAAACAGGCGCATCACCTTGAACAGCGCGCCGGGGCGATCCTGCAAGGTGATCCGCAGCCGCGCCAGCCGCCCCTGCCGCGCCAGATCGCGCAGCAGCACATTGGCGAGCAGCCGGGTGTCGATATTGCCGCCGCACAGCGCCAGGCCGACGCTTTTGCCGGCAAACCGCTCCGGATTGCTGAGCACCGCCGCCAGCCCCGCCGCGCCCGCACCTTCGACCACGGTCTTTTCGATCTGGAGCAGCAGCGCCACCGCCTTTTCCAGCGCGGGTTCATCCACCAGCAGAATGTCGTCGACCTTCTCGGCGATGACCTGCGCGGTGAAATCGCCCGGCTGTTTGACCGCGATCCCTTCGGCCAGCGTATCGCCGCCGCAATCGTGGCTTTCACCCTTGATTCGGTCGAACATCGAAGGAAACAGCCCGGCCTGCACGCCGATAACTTCGATGTCCGGATTCAATGCCTTGGCCACGGTTGCCATGCCCGAAATCAGCCCGCCCCCGCCAATCGGCGTGACGATGCAATCCAGATCAGGCTTCACGGCGAACATTTCCAGCGCCACCGTGCCCGCGCCCGCTGCCACATCGGGATCATCAAACGGATGCACGAAGGTCAGGCCCAGTTCCTTTTCCAGCATCCGGGCATGGGTATAGGCTTCGTCGAAGGTTTCGCCTTCGAGCACCACCTTGCCGCCGACGCTTTCGGTCTGCATCACCTTTACCGTGGGGGTGGTGCGCGGCATGACGATGGTGACGGGCACGCCCAACCGGGTGCCGTGGTACGACAGGCCTTGCGAATGGTTCCCCGCCGAGGCCGCAATCACCCCGCGCGCGCGCTGTTCATTATTGAGCAGCAGCAAAGCATTGAGCGCGCCGCGTTCCTTGTAAGCAGCGGTGAATTGCAGGTTTTCAAACTTCAACCAGATATCCGCGCCGGTGATTTCCGACAGGGTGATCGAATGCATCATCGGGGTTTTGACCACCGCGCCATCAATCCGCGCGGCGGCGGCGCGGACATCGTCAATGGTAAGGTCGGCCGGGCTGGCGGCGGCACCTTTGGGGCGGGATGATACAGGCTGTGTCGACATGATGCCGCGGCGATTAGAGGCTCGGCGCGCCAAGGGCAATTTGTTTACGCAGGGATTTTCTATTCGGCTGCGATTGGCAAGCGCGCGGCAAGGCGATAGTCACCGCGTCCGGTCTGTCTTGCCCGACACAATCACCCTGCCCAAAGGAAACCCATGCGCCGCACCCTTGCTTTTGCCTTTGCCGCCTGCTCGTTGCTCGCCCTTTCTGCCCCTGCGCTGGCCGATACGCTGATCGATAATGTCGATGGCGTGACGATTGATGGCGAAGGCAAGGTGCTGCGCTTCACCGGGCTGGTGTTCGATGATGAGGGCAAGGTTGCGGCGGTGCTGGGGCGCCGGGATAAACGCCCCGTGGTCGATTTCCGGCTGGATGGGCAGGGGCGCGTGATGATCCCCGGCATGATCGACGCGCACGTGCACGTGATGGATATCGGCTTTGCCGCGCTGACGCTCGACCTATCGGACACCACCTCGCTTGACGATGCGCTGGCGAAGGTCAAGGCGTTTGCTGATGACAATCCCGGTCGCCCGTGGATTTTGGGGCGCGGGTGGAATCAGGAAAAGTGGGGCTTAGGCCGCTTCCCCACGGCGGCTGAGCTTGATGGAGTGGTGGCAGATCGTCCGGTGTGGCTCGAACGCGCGGATAATCACGCCAATTGGGGCAACACGCTGGCGCTCACCACCGCAGGCGTAACCGCCGAAACGCGCGATCCGGCAGGCGGCATGATCATCCGCGACGCCAGCGGCAAACCAACGGGCGTGTTCATCGACAACGCCATCGGTCTGGTCGCCAAGGTCGTTCCCGCGCCGCGCCCCGAAGACCGCGATCTCGCCTTCTTTCGCGCGCAGGAAGTGCTGCTAGCCAAGGGTGTGACAGCGGTTGCCGATATGGGCACCGACATGGCTGATTGGGGCACCTATCGCCGCGCGGGCGATGCCGGACGGCTGCGCATCCGGATCATGGCCTATGCCGACAGTTTCGACACGCTGGAACTGGTCGCCGGGCCGCAGCCGACTGGCTGGCTGTATGACGACAAACTGCGGATGGGCGGGATCAAGATTTACCTCGACGGCGCATTGGGATCACGCGGGGCGAGCCTGAAGGCGCCTTACGCCGATGAAGCCGGGGTCAAGGGGCTGGCGTTCCTCACCCCGGCGCAATTGCGCAACCTGATGAGCCGCGCCGCGATGGACAATTTCCAGACCGCCGTTCACGCCATCGGCGATGCGGCCAATGCCGATGTTCTGGCGGCGATCGAGGAACTTTCCGAAAGCTATGCCGGCGACCGGCGCTGGCGGATTGAGCACGCGCAGATCATTGATCCGGCTGACATCGCGCGGGTGGGCCAGCACGGCATCATCGCCTCGATGCAGCCGCTGCACCAGACGTCTGACCGGACAATGGCCGAAGCGCGGCTGGGGCCGGATCGGCTGGGCGGGGCCTATGCGTGGCGCAGCATCGTGGCAGCGGGCGGACGGCTGGCGTTCGGATCGGACGCGCCGGTTGAACCTGCCGATCCCTTCACGGGCCTCGCCGCCGCGATCAGCCGCACCGATGCCGATGGCCAGCCGTTCGGCGGGTGGTTGCCGCAAGAAACCGTCAGCCGTGAACAGGCGCTCGCAGGGTTCACCTCCGACGCGGCCTTTGCCGGGTTCGCCGAAGGGCGCTTCGGCCGATTGATCCCCGGCGAACGCGCGGATTTCCTGCTGGTTGACCGCGACCCGCTGCTCGCCTCGCCCGACGATATTCGCGCCGCGCAGGTGCATGAGGTGTGGATCGGCGGGGTGAAGGTGAGCGGCGAGTAATTACTCCGCCGCCGCCTGTTCCTCGGTGTCGGCCACGCGCCCAGCCTCAACCTTGCGCTCCTGCAACCGCATCAGCACCAGCGATGCCTCGAACAGCAGGATCAGCGGCAGCGCCAGAATCACCTGCGAGCCGGGATCGGGCGGCGTGACAATCGCGGCAATCGCGAAAATCCCGACGATCACATATTTGCGCGCGCCCGCCATCTGCGCGCGGGTGACAATCCCTGCGCGGTGCAGCAGCAATAACAGCACCGGCAGCAGAAACGTCAGCCCGAAGGCAAGGATAAACTGCATCACCAGACTGAGATATTCGCCCGCGCTGGGCAAGGCCTGTAGCTGCATCCCCCCCGCCTCCCCGCCAAACCCGAGGAAGAACCGGAACGCGGTGGGCATCACCACGAAATAGGCGAGCGACGCGCCGCCCAGAAACAGCAGCGGGGTCGCGATCAGGAACGGCAGAAACGCCTTCTTCTCACGTGCATACAGCCCCGGTGCGACAAACGCCCAGAGCTGGTTGGCGATGATCGGAAAGCTGACCATGAAGCCCGCAAACAGCGCGACTTTCAGCTCGACAAAGAACACTTCGGGCAGTTTGGTGAAAATCAGCTGGCCCTCGCCATCGGGGAACGCCTGCTTCAATGGCCACACCAGAAAGCCGAGGATATCGTCGGCGAAATACAGGCACACCCCAAACCCCACCGCCAGCGCCAATAAGGCGCGGATGATGCGGGTGCGCAGTTCGATCAGGTGATCGAGCAGCGGCGCGCGGCTCTCGTCAAGATCATCAATCTTGAGCATGATCGCTGCCTTTGCGAGGGGTTTCGGGCGCAGGTTCCGCCGGAGTATCGGAAGGCGCATCAACCGGGGGCGGCCCGGCCATCAGCTCCGCATCGGAACTGGCCGCCACCTCAGCCTCGGTCAGGGCAGCGGAACGGCGCATGATTTCCTCGTTCTGCGCCTTCCACTTCTTTTCCATGTCTTCCAGCTCGGCTTCGCGTACCATCGTATCGATACCGCTGCGGAAATGGGCCGAGACCCGCCGCAGCTTACCGATCCACCGGCCCGCCACGCGCATGGCGAGCGGCAAGTCCTTCGGCCCGATCACAACGACCGCGACGATGATGATGACCAGCAGTTCTGCGGCGCCGATATCGAACATGCGAGGTGCGGCTCTACCGCCTCCTTCAGGCGAGGTTACGCGCCGGTCGTGTCGTTTTTATCTGCCGGAGCAGGGGTTTCTGCCGGGGGAGCGCCGTTGGCAGGCGGTTCGATCCGGGCCTTGGGCGCGGGCTCTTCAGTCTCGCTCATCCCCTTTTTGAAACTGGAGATGCCCTTGCCGAAATCGCCCATCATTTCCGAAATGCGCCCCCGCCCGAACAGGACCAGCACGACCAGTGCGAGGATGAGGATTTGCCAGATACCGATATTCATGGGGCGAGACTCGTGTTGGGTTGCGCCCCTTATATAGGGGCCTTGCCGCCGGGATGCCACCCGGCTGCGCAGGTGGCTTCGTAGCAGGATAACGCGGTTACGCGCTATCTCCTTCTGCTTCGGCATCATCGGGATCAAACCGCATCGCTTCTTCCAGCGCATCATCGACCGGATCGAGCAACCCGGCGGCGCGCAATTCGTCGATTCCGGGCAGATCGCGGCGGCTGGCGAGGCCGAAATGGTCGAGAAATTCGGGCGTGGTGGCATAGATCACCGGGCGGCCCGGCACTTCGCGGCGGCCCGCCAGTCTGATCCAGCCTGCCTCCATCAACACGTCCAATGTCCCTGCGCTGGTCTGCACCCCGCGAATCGATTCGATTTCAGCGCGGCTGACCGGCTCGTGATAAGCGATGATCGCCAGCACTTCGGTCGCCGCGCGGCTTAACCGGCGCACCTGCTCCTTTTCGCGCCGCAGCAAGTGGGCAAGATCAGGCGCGGTTTCAAAATGCCAGCGCCCGCCGCGCTCAACCAGATGCACCCCGCGCGCCGCATACTGCGTGGCGAGCGCGCTCAGCGCATCGCGCAAGTCGGCAGGCTCAACCCCGCCCAGATGCACGGCCAGCGCGGCAATGGTCATGGGTTCGTCTGACGCGAACAGGGTCGCCTCGACCGCGCGTTCCAGCGTTCCGGGTTCGCTGCTCATGGGCACGCTTCCTGCTTCAACCGCCGGATGCGCAAGGGAGCGAAGGCCGCTTCCTGCGCCAACTCCGCCCGCCCGCGCCGCGCCAGTTCCAGCGCCGCGACAAAGCTCGATGCCAATGCCGAGCGCCGCAGTGCCGGTTCAGCATGGGGAGGCAGAAAATCGCGGATATCCATCCAGTCGAGCGTCACGCCCAACATCGCCGACACCCGTTCGAGCGCGGAATCGAGTGTCATCACCGGGCGATTAGCGACGTGGTAGATGCGCGGGGCAGTGCGCGCTTTCACCTGCCCATAGGCCTGGATCAGCGCGAACATATCGCTGCGCCACACGGTCTTGCGATCGGTGCGCAGGCCTTCGGGCGCGCCCCGCACAAACACATCGCGCCCGATCCGGTCACGCCCCATCAGCCGCGCCGCCGCCTCACGCATCGCGCCGAGCCGTTGCAGACGCAATTGCAGGCGCAGCGCCAGTTCTTCGGGCGAAGGGTCTTCCTGCTCGGCCTTGGGCAGCAGCATCGCCGATTTGAGGTAGGCGAGCCACGCCGCCATCACGAGGTAATCGGCCGCAAGTTCCAACCTGAGCGCGCCGGCCCGTTCGATATAGATCAGGTATTGATCGACCAGCGCGAGGATCGAAATCTGCCTGAGATCGACCTTCTGCCGCCGCGCCAGATCGAGCAGCAGGTCAAGCGGGCCTTCCCAGCCATCGAGTTCGAGATAGAGCGCGTCCGTATCGGGCTTGGCCGGATCGGTCTGCGGGAACATGAAAGGTTCGGCCACGTCGTTCATGCCGCCGCCCCGGTCAGCGCCAGCAATTCATCGCGTTTCGCCAGCAATTCGGCATGGTCGGGCGCCATCGCCGGGGCAATCCGCGTGCCCGCCAGCGCGCGATCAAGCCGCGCGGTGGTGGCGGCTGACATGGGCGGGAGCGCCGCGCAAATGCCCTGCATGTCCGCCATCTTCGCCCAGCAATTGAGGATGATATCGCACCCCGCCGCGTGGGCGCGGGCGGCGCGTTCGGGGATCGTGCCGCCCAGCGCCTCCATGTCGATATCATCGGTCAGCAGCAGGCCATCAAAGCCGATTAACCCACGAATAATATCGGCAATGATGGTGGGGGACAGCGTGGCGGGGTTTTGCGCATCCCACACCGGGAACAGCAAATGCCCGGTCATGCCGATAAGCGCCTGATTCAGCGCGCGGAACGGGGCGATGTCGGCCTCCAGATCAGCAGCGCTCGCGGTCACGGTGGGCAGCGCCTTGTGGGTATCGACATCGCTGCGGCCGTGGCCCGGCATATGCTTGATGCACCCGGCAACCCCGCCTGCGGCCAGCCCGTCGATGATCGCGCGGCCCAAGGCGGCGACCTGCATCGGATCGCGGCCCAGCGCGCGGTCTCCGATCACATCATGCGCGCCGGGAAGGCGCAGGTCTAACGGTGGGTGATAATCGACCGTGATCCCCATCGCCGACAGTTCCTGGCCCATCGCGGTGGCATTGGCGCGGGCCGCCTCTATCGCGCTGGCCGGTGCCAGTTCATATAGTTTATCAAAGGATTCACCGCAGGGATAGGCCGACCACAGCGGCGGACGGAGCCGCGCCACTCGGCCGCCTTCCTGATCGATCGACACCAGCAGATGGTCGCGCCCATGGATGCTGCGCAGGTCATCGGTCAGGCTGCGCAATTGTTCAGGACTGGCGCAATTGCGAGCGAACAGGATATAGCCCGCCGGATCAGCATCGCGGAAAAACGCGCGCTCGTCTGCCGTCAGATGCGGGCCGCTGAGGCCGAAGATTGCCGGAATCATCTGGGCAAAATCGCAGGCTAGCGCGGCGCAAGCAAGGGCAAGGGGGTGTCTAGGGCGGGGAAAAGCCGATCTAATACCAAAGCGCGATGAGCATCGCCCATCGCGATTTGGTTAAGCCCGTGCGGCGCTTGAGCATAACCAGCGCGTGATGCGTCAGCATCTCAGCGCGCTGGCATAGGTCGCCTTTGACGCCGCCCTTACTTGATCTGGCAGTCGAGCCCGTCAGATTTCAGCGCCGCGCACAGCTGTTCGGCCGCAGCCCGATCCGGCACCACAGCCTGCAAGCGATAAACCGTGCCGATATCGACCTTGCCTTCGACCACCCGGTGTTTCACGCCCGCCAGCTTGTCAGTGCGGCGCGACAGGTCGTTCCACCCCTGTTCGGCCCGCGCGCGCGTGCCATAGGCGGCGAGCTGAACGCCGACGCCGGTTATGGCGGCAGGCGCGCTGGCAGGAACAGCATCTGTGCTCGATACTGTTGAAATCGACGGTTTGGGCGCTGTTGTTGCCGCAGGCGCATCCTTGGTCGCCACCACCGCCGGGCGCGTGCCGCCTTCACCCACTACGGGGGCAACATTGCCGGTTCCGGCAAAGGTCTTGCCGCCGGGGTTTTCGGGACGCTCCTTGATCGGCCCGGCGGGGGCTTCGATCACGCTGCCATCGGCCACCAGATCACCGCCAGCCGCCTTGTTCGTGAAGAACCAAACGCCGCCAACAACCGCGCCCAGCAACAACACCAACGCCGCGGCAAAGCCGAGGATCTGCGCCGTATCCAGCCCGCCCGCGCCATCATCCTCCTCATCGGATTCGAGCCACGGCAGGCTATCGGTGTCGGCAAGGTCAAGTTTGCCGTCAGCCTCGTTCAGTTCTTCATATTCAGCATCGATCATGGCGAACCTCGTGGCTTTCCCCCAAAAACGGCTACATCGTCTCTACAGCTTGGACGCCCAACACGCCAAGCCCATTGCGGATCACTTGCCCGATTGCGGTGCCAAGGAAAAGCCTTGCCGCAGTCAGCTGCGCATCCTGTTCCACGATGAACCGCTTTTCAACACGGTCATTACCCAGGTTCCAGAAGGCATGGAGGTCGCCTGCCAGATCATAGAGATAGAACGCAATCCGATGTGGTTCGCGCGCGCGGGCGGCGGCCTCGATTTCGCGCGGGAATTGCGCGGCGCGGCGGATCAGCGCGATTTCCTCGTCCCCCAACCGGTCGATCGCGGCTGGATCGGGCGCAAACCCGGCTTCCGCCGCCTTGCGCAGCGTCGATTGAATCCGGGCATGGGCATATTGCACATAAAACACCGGATTGTCCTTTGACGCTTCGACCACTTTGACGAAGTCAAACTCCATCTGCGCTTCGGGCTTGCGGGTCAGCATGGTGAAACGCACCACGTCCTTGCCCACTTCATCGATCATATCGGCAATAGTGATGAAATTGCCCGAGCGTTTGGACATTTTCGCAGGCTCACCGCCGCGCATCAGCTGCACCATCTGCACCAGCTTGACGTCGAACGGAATCGGGCGGCCTTCGCCTTCGGACAGCGCCGCGACCGCCGCCTTGATCCGCTTGACCGTGCCGGCGTGATCCGCGCCCCAGATGTCGATCAGCTCATCGGCGGTTTCGGCCTTTTGCATATGGTAGGCGAGATCGGCACCGAAATATGTCCATGCGCCGTTCGATTTCTTGATCGGGCGATCCTGATCGTCGCCAAATCTGGTCGAGCGGAACAGCGGAAGTTCGACCGGCTCCCAATCTTCGGGCGGGGCCTTGCCCTTGGGGGCTTCCAGCTCGCCATCGTAAACCAGATCATGCGCGCGCAGCCAGCCTTCCGCCGCTTCGGGCTTGCCTGCCGCCTGCAATTCGGCCTCTGACGCAAAAATATCGTGGTGGATGCCCAGCATCGCGAGATCGGATTTGATCAGTTCCATCATCCGCGCCACGGCTTGCTTGCGGAACAATGGCAGCCATTCATCCTCTGGCGCAGTGCGATATTGGTCGCCAAACTCCGCGGCCAGCGCCGCGCCGACCGGCTTCAGATAATCGCCGGGATAAAGCCCATCGGGAATCGCGCCGATATCATCACCCAGCGCCTCACGATATCTCAGGTGCACCGAGCGCGCGAGCACATCCACCTGCCCGCCCGCATCATTGATGTAATATTCGCGGATCACCCGGTGCCCGGCCCATTCGAGCAGGCTGGCCAGCGCATCGCCCACCACCGCGCCGCGGCAATGGCCCATGTGCATCGGCCCGGTCGGGTTGGCAGAGACATATTCGACATTGACCCGGCGGCCCGCACCGATGCTGGAACGGCCATATTGATCGCCCAGCGCGGCGATGGTTTTGAGCTCGTCCAGCCACGCGCCGGGCGCAAGCCGCAGGTTGATGAACCCCGGCCCGGCAATGTCGGCGTTGGTGATCGCAGGCTGCGCGCGCAGCTTGGCGGTAATTGCCTCGGCCAATGCGCGCGGATTGGTGCCTGCGCCCTTGGCCAGCACCATAGCCGCGTTGGTCGCTAAATCGCCATGCGCAGGATCGCGCGGCGGTTCGAGCGTGACATTGGCGAACGACGTGCCAGCAGGCAGCACGCCTTCTATCACCAGTTCACCCAGCACGGTTTCGATCAGCGTCGCATAGGCGGCATAAAGGGTTGTGGTTTCGGTCATCGGTTTCTCTTGCGTCTTGCGCGGATGCAAGAAAGGAAGCGGGGTCCCGGGTCAAGCCCGGGAAGACGATAGAATTAGCCAAAATTTGGCGCCAAAGGCGTCGCAAGGCCGACCGGCCGCCCGCAGCGACGCGGCCGCCAGGCCGCATGAGCGAGGATTTCGCAGCCCGGATGGGCTGCGGACAAACTAACGCGTCACATTATACACCAGTTGCGATTCAGACAGCTGGAAGCCGACCAGCATTTCGAACCGGGTGCGCGCAATCGCGGCCTTTACTTCGGGATCAGCCAGCGGATCAAGTGCAGCTTCGGCATCCCCGGCACGGCGTTTTTTGGTGATCTTTTCACGGATATCGTCGGGCAACGCGGCATCGGCACGGTTGATGTATGACCCGACCTTGCCAGCGGCGCTCGCGCGTTCCTGCCCATCAGCAAAGGTCAGGGTGACTTCGCCAACCCGCTTGCTCACCACCGCGCTGCCGCCGCGCAGCACAGTCACGAAATAGGGCAAGGTCACCGTGCGCGCGCCGCGCGTATCGGAGCGGCGGGCGTTCACATCAAACGTCGCCTCGCTGTAGACCTGTTCGCCGGTGTCGTTGCAGGTGGCGCGCAGATTGGTCATTGCCGCGCTGATATCAAGACTGTCGATACTGCGATCATCGCCGCTGCGAAAGGTGGTGACATCGCCGGTATAGTCAGGGATGCCGACCGCCGGGCACAGCGTGAGCACGCTGGTGACGCCAACGCCCTGATCGACCACCAGATCACCTTCCTTGGCGCAGCCAACAAGCGCCGCCATGACAGCAAGGGCAGAAAGTGAACGCATGCGAAGCATCATCAGAAGCCGTCCTATAATCCCAATCCGGTGCGCTGCTCTGTGCAGAGCCATATCGCAACCGCGCTCTAGCGAGAGACACCGCAAAGCGCTAGAGGAAGCGACATGAACGCGCCCTTTCCTGCCACCGCCCCCACCAACCGCGACACAGCCATTGCTTCGCGCGCCCCGCTCGACCTGCTGATCGCCGCCCCGCGCGGGTTCTGCGCCGGAGTCGACCGGGCGATCGAAATCGTTGAAAAGGCGCTCGAACGCTATGGCGCGCCGGTCTATGTCCGGCATGAAATCGTCCACAACAAATACGTTGTAGATGAGCTGAAGGCTAAGGGAGCGATTTTCGTCGAGGAATTGGACGATGTGCCCGATGATGCGCCGGTGGTGTTCAGCGCCCATGGCGTGCCCAAGGCGGTTCCGGCCGAAGCCATGCGCCGCAAGCTGCTATATGTCGATGCCACCTGCCCGCTGGTTTCCAAGGTGCACCGCCAGGCCGAACGCCAGATCGAAAAGGGCCGTCACATCATTTTCATCGGCCACGAAGGCCACCCTGAGGTGATCGGCACGATGGGTCAGGTCAATCCGGGGCAGATGACGCTGGTAGAAACGATCGAGGATGTCGACAAGCTGCCGTTCGATTCCGACGAGGAACTGGCCTACCTCACCCAGACCACCTTGTCGGTCGATGACACGGCCGAAGTGATCGCGGCGCTCGAACGGCGTTACCCCAATATCAGCGGGCCTCGGGCAGAGGATATCTGCTACGCCACGTCGAACCGGCAGGCGGCGGTCAAGGATCTGGCACAGGATTGCGATCTGGTGCTGGTGATCGGCTCACCCAATTCGTCCAACGCACTGCGGCTGGTCGAAGTCGCTGAACGGCTGGGTACGCCTGCCAAGCTGATCCAGCGCGCCAGCGAGATCGATTTTGCCTGGCTCGATGGGGTGACAACGCTGGGGCTGACCGCTGGCGCATCGGCACCGGAAATTCTGGTGCGCGAAGTGGTTGACGCGCTGGGGCGCTATCGCCCGGTCGTGGAAAAAACCATCACCGCAGCGGAAGAAAAGATGGTGTTCAAACTGCCGCGCCAGCTGACCGAGTAACGGCACGGCGCGCGCTATGGCGGTTTATACGCACCTTGGGGCCGAAGAACTTGCCCTCCTGATCGCGCAATACGACGTGGGCGAGCTGGTATCGGCCAAAGGCATTGCCGAAGGCGTGTCGAACTCCAACTGGCTGGTGGACACCACCGGCGTTGAAGGGTGCGGCGCACGGTTCATCCTGACGTTGTATGAACGGCGGATCGAAACGGCTGATCTGCCTTACTTCCTCGACCTGCTCGATCACCTGTCGGCCAAAGGGTGCCCGGTGCCGCGCACCATGCACGACCGGTCAGGCGCGTCGTTCCGCATGGTTGAGGATAAGGCGGCGGCGCTGATTGAATTCCTCCCCGGCGTCTCACCCGCCCGGCCCACCGCAGAACAGGCGCGCAGCGTCGGCGCAGTGCTGGCGCAGATGCATTTGGCCGCGCGCGATTTTCCGCGCACCCGCGCCAATGCGATGGATTTCGCCGCAACCGCGGCAATCCTTGATGCCTGCGGTGCTGAACGGCTGGCGACCATTCACCCGCAGCTTCCGGCGATGCTGGATCACGCCCATGCGGCGGCGGCGCTCGATCTGGCCGCGCTGCCCGTATCGCAGACGCATACTGATCTGTTTCCCGACAATGTGCTGATGCTGGGCGACCGGGTGACAGGCCTGATCGATTTCTACTTCGCCTGCACCGGGCCGATGGCGCTTGATCTGGCGGTGACCCATGCGGCGTGGTGTTTTGATGGCGCGAACCGGTTTCAGCCCGAACTCGGCAGCGCGTTGATCGCAGGCTATGAAAGCATCCGTCCGCTCGAACTGGCGGAGCGTGCGCTATTTCCAGCGATTGCGAAGGGCGCGTGCCTGCGGTTTGTCGCCAGCCGCGCCGAAGACTGGCTGGACACCCCCGATGATGCGCTGGTCACCCACAAGGACCCGATGCAATTCGCCGCCCGCTGGAAGTTTTACGACACTGTAGGCGCGGACGTGCTTGCAGGCTGAACCAAGGCCCGCCAAGGCTCTTGCCCATGAAACAGGTCGAAATCTTTACTGACGGCGCGTGCAAAGGCAATCCCGGCCCCGGAGGTTGGGGCGTGCTGCTGCGGATGGGCAATCACGAAAAGGAAATGTCGGGCGGAGAGCCTGATACCACCAATAACCGCATGGAAATGACCGCCGCGATCATGGGACTGAACGCGCTGATCGAGCCGTGCGCGGTCGATCTGTATTCTGACAGCAAATATGTGCTCGATGGAATGAGCAAGTGGATTCACGGCTGGCAGCGGAATGGCTGGATCAATGCATCCAAAAAGCCGGTGCGCAATGCCGATTTGTGGCACGACCTGATCGAAGCCGCGCGCCCGCATCAGGTGACATGGCATTGGGTGCGCGGGCATAATGGCCACCCGGAGAACGAACGGGTCGATGCGCTCGCCAGCGCAGAAGCCGCGCGGATCGCGGCGGGGAACGCCTGACAACCGTCAGCCTGCCCCCGCCAGCACCGTCACAAATCAGCTATTATCTTCAACCTCGGCACCGGGGCCGTTTTTCTTGATCGAATCAATCGCATTCTGCGCGCTCGATTTGCTGGAATAACCTTCGGTCGAGAACATGATCTCGGAATTATATTTGAACCGCACGCGAAACTCGCCCGCCTTGTCCTTGTAGATTTCAAACTTGTGAGCCATCGGCTTTCCCCTTCCCTTGTGGTTGATTGACAAAGCGAACCTGCCAGATCGGGCAAAGCTTGGCTAGCCCGCTTGCGCTTGTCTGGTAAGGTAAAACCGCCCCGGCGCATACATTGCCGGATCGATCCGTGCGGTCATCGCGTCCGCCTCCTGCCCCAGCAGTAATTGCGCCCCCAACCGGGCAGCAGCGGGCGCGGTCTGGATGCCGAATCCGCCTTGGCCGGCAAACCAGAAGAAGCCCGGTTGATCGGGGTCCGCCCCGTAAACCGGCAGGCGATCAGGCGCAAAGCTTCGCAGGCCCGCCCAGCGCCGCTCAACCGCTTCGATCCGCCAGTCAGTCACCTGCTGAAACTGGTCGATGGCAATGGCGACATCGATTTCCTCAGGAGCGGCGTCGCACGGATCAGACGGGACTTCATCATGCGGGCTGAGCCACAGGCGGCCATTATCAGGCTTGAAATAAAAGCCGCCGTTGATGTCGAGCACCAGCGGAAGATCAGCGGGCGCGTGCGGAGCAACCCGCAATACCGCCACGGTGCGGCGCAGCGGGGTGATGCCGATGGGGCGCACGCCCGCGATCTGCGCCACCTCGTCCACCCACGCACCCGCCGCGTTGATAATCGTGGCCGCGCGCCATTGCTGCCCACGCTCGCTGGTGATCGTCGACACGCCGCCATGCCGATCAATCCGGGCCACCCGCGCCCGGCAGGCCACGTCGACCCCATGCCGCCGTGCTGCGCCCAGATAATGCTGGTGCAGCCCCGCCACATCAATATCGGCGCAGGCCGGCTGATACAGCGCCTCGCTCCAATCAGGGCGGATATGCGGCACCATGTCGGCAAGCGCTGCGGATGACAGGCGTTCGATCGTCACGCCCGTCCCGGCGAAGGTGGTGAAAAACGCATCCATCGCCGCGCGGTCTTTTCCCCGCCCGACGTAAAGTGCGCCGCGCGGGGTCAGAAAACCGTGCTCTTCAAGATAGGCCCCCGATGCCAGCGTCAATGGCACCACGCCCGGCCCGCCATAGCATTCTTCGCGGAACGCGGCTGAGCGTCCGGTGGCGTGGTATCCCGGCGCGTCTTCGGCTTCTATCAGCAGCACGCGCGCATGGGGCGCGAGTTCGGCGGCGATGCTGGCACCGGCCATTCCGGCCCCGATCACGGCAAAATCATAGATCGTCGCGGCGGTCACTTTTGCGGTGCCTCCCGATCAAGAAATTCGCTGATGGCTGCGATCACGCGGTCGCGCACTGCATCGACTTCGCGCAGGATTTCGTGATGCGCTTCTTCGCCTAATGCCACCAATTCGCCCTTGGGAAGACGGCGCGCGGCGGCGACATTGGCCGGGTGGCTAACCAGCTTGTCGGATGATGTCGAAAGGATCAGCACCGGCACGTCCACCGCCTCCATCGCGCCAGCCGCCTCCAACCGCCGCGTTGAGGCATAGGCGCGCTCGACCCAGCGCCAGCTCGCCGGGCCCATCACCAGTTGTGGGCGGTGATCGCGCCACCAGATTTCATCGGCGTAGCGCTCCGCGTCATGAGTCAGCAGGTCAGCGCGGTCGGCAGGCAGTTCACCCGGCTTCTCGCTCCACTTCCATGCCTGCCGGGTGGGATCGCCCACGGTGCACATCAGTTTGGCGACCGCTTGCAGCAATGGCAGCGGCAATGGCGGGCCGCTGACCCCGGTCATCGGCGCGCTCAGCACCGCCGCATCGGGGCTGACCCGATGATCAACCAACGCGCGCAGCACCAGATGCCCGCCCATCGAATGCGCCGCCAGCACATGCGGCCCCGGTGTTGCGGCGACCCAGCGCGGCCAGAAATACGCGAGGTCATCGATCCAGACGTTGAAATCCTCGATATGCCCGGTGACTGCATCCTTGCCCAATCGCCCAGACCCCGCCTGCCCGCGCCAGTCCGACGCTGTGACCCGCCAGCCTTCACGGTGCCATTGATCAAGCGTTTCGAGATATTTTTCGTAGAAATCACCGCGCCCCGGAAAGAACAGGATTGACCCGCGCGGGGTATCGCCCTCGCCTGCTCCGGGCCAGTCGATCCGCCGGATCGCATGGCCATCGCCCGCCTGCCATGTGCTCTCACGCGCATCAGCGGGGATCGCTCTCCTGTCCGTTGCCGCGCTTGTTGAATTATCGTGAATGGCCAGCCTCCCAGCATGGTTACTATTTGGTAAGTCATAAGCTGTAGCAATGTCCCCAATGAAGGGCCGCCCGTGCGCATCGCACGGCAACTTCGGGGGCACAATGTTGACGAACACCATAACCTACGGACTGCTGATCGCCTTGGCAATTGCACTGGTGGTAGCCGCATTTACCGACATCCGCCGGCGTCAGATCGACAATTGGCTGAACGGCGCGATTGCGCTGGGCGCGCCGCTGTTCTGGTGGTCAAGCGGCCTGTCCCTTTGGCCCGATGTTGCGATCCAGCTTGGCATGGCGCTCGCCGCGTTCGCGCTGCTGGCCGGACTGTTTGCGCTAAAGGCGATGGGCGGCGGCGATGTGAAGCTGCTTACTGTGCTCGCGCTGTGGGTGCGGCCCGAACTGTTCATGCAGCTGCTGGTGATCATGGCGATCGCCGGAGGCGTGCTGACCATTGTGATGTTCTTCTGGCACACCATTCGTCGGCAAAAGGAACGGCTGGCGATCCCTTACGGCGTCGCCATCGCGTTTGGCGGGCTGTGGGTGCTCGCCGCCAACTATCTGCCGAGCGCCGCTGTTGCGGCTCAGTCGCTGTGAACCCGATTTTAACCAATCGGGACTTACACGCAGAAACCATACCTGCCCGCTAACCAGCTAAGGGCATTTACGAGGGGGCTATACAAGCCATGGATAGGAAGAAACTGGTTCTGCTGCTCGGCGCGCTGATCATCGCGATCGGAACAGCCTTTGCTGCTCGGAGCATCTTCGTTGGAGACGCGGCCCCCAAAGCCGAGGCCGCCGCTCAGCCAACCGGCCCACGGGTTCTGGTCGCCAAGCGCGCTCTGCCCGCAGGCACAATCATCACCATCGATGCGCTGGGCTTTCAGCCCTGGCCCAAAGAATTGGTGCAGGACGCCTACTTCATCGACGGCGAAGCCGACATGAACAAGCTGCTCGGCACCGTGGTGCGTTATCCCGTCACCGCTGGTGAACCAGTCACGCAAGGATCGCTGGTAAGCCCGGGCGACCGTGGCTTCCTCGCCGCAGCGCTCGGGGCGGGTATGCGCGCCGTGACGGTGCCGGTGTCGGCGATGACCGGGGTTGCCGGGTTCATCTTCCCGGGCGACCGTGTCGACCTGGTGCTGAGCCAGGAAATCCCAAGTCTGGACGATGGTCCGCCGCTGCGGGCTGCCGAAACGATAGTGCGCAACCTGCGTGTGCTCGCCACTGACCAGACCACGGAAAAGACCACCGATGAAGACGGCAAGACCGTGGTGACCGAATTCCGCACCGTTACGCTCGAGGTAACGCCCAAGATCGCCGAGAAGATTGCGGTGGGCCAGACCTTTGGCACGATCAATCTGGCGCTGCGTTCGATCGCGGACAACCAGTCGGAGCTCGAACGGGCGATTGCCTCAGGCGATGTCCAGATCCCGGCCAATGCCTCGCCCGAACAGGAAGAAAAACTGCTGAAAGCTGCGATGGCCCGTCCGATCGACAAGACTGCGTCCTTCGTGACCGGTGCCGACGTGTCGCGCTTCCAGCGTTCGACCGCAGGGGTCAAGGATGCGCCGGCCAGCAATGACTCCTCGCCTGCCCGGGCTTCGGGTGGAGGCGGCGCGCCGGTCAATGTTGGCCCAAGCGTGCGAGTGACCCGCGGCAATGCAACCACCGAAACACCGGTCAGCAGCAAGGCCTCGAGCACTGCCATCCTGAGCGCTCAATCGAGCGGCACGCGCAGCGCCGGGGCCAAACTGCCCGCCGCTGGTTCGACCTTGGCGTTCTGAGGGGAACCGCACCATGCCGATCATCACTTCGTTTCGTCCGCTTTCGACCAAGGCGAGCAATGGTAAACCCGAGGGGGGACAACCCATGACACGCAAGTTCAAGACCAAGCTGCTGGTGGCTGCCCTTGCGGCAGTCCCGATGGTGGCAATGCCCGCGACCACGGCGATTGCCCAGCAGGTCGTCAGCCCGGCGCAGGAAATCGTCCTGTCGATCGGTCGCGGCGAGCTGGTAACGGTGCCTGGCGCGATGGCGGACGTGTTCGTCGCCAATGACTCCGTTGCCGATGTGCAGGTCAAATCGCAGCGCCAATTGTATGTGTTCGGCAAGGCGGGCGGTGAAACCACCATCTACGCCAGCAACGCAAGCGGCGATGTGATCTTTTCGGCCAATATCCGGGTCGGCTCGAACATTGGCAGCGTCGATCAGATGCTGGCAATGGCGATGCCCGATGCCAAGGTGAGCGTGTCGACGATGGGCACCAATACCGTGCTGCTGACCGGCACCGTGGCTGCCCCCGAAGACGCTGCGGAGGCTGAACGCCTTGTCCAGGCCTTCCTTGGCGAAGAAGCCAACGTCATCAGCCGCCTCAAGACCGCTACGCCGTTGCAGGTGAACCTCCATGTGAAGTTCGCCGAAGTCAGCCGCAGCCTGCTGCGCGAGATTGGCGGCAATCTGCAGACCGCCGATGGCACCGGCGGCTTCCGCTTCGGGGTAGGCACTGGCCGCTCGATTGGCGGGGAGGAGTTCAACTATCGTGGGCCGCTGGGTGTCGGGAATGGCGCCGGGCAGACGTCTATGCTGCTGCCGGACGGCACCGAAATCGTCGGGCCTTCGGTTAATTCGGCTGACGGAACTTCGATCGCGGGCCTTGGTCGGCTCTTTGGTATCAACACACTCGGCGCGCTTGATCTGTCGGAACGCCTCGGCTTGGTGACGACGCTCACCGAACCGAACCTCACCGCCCTCTCAGGTGAAACCGCGATGTTCCTTGCGGGCGGCGAGTTCCCGATCCCGATCGCGCAGGGTCTGGGCCAGGTCACAGTGCAGTTCCGCGAGTTCGGCGTCAGCCTCGCCTACACCCCGACGGTGCTGTCAAACGGCCGCATTTCGCTGCGCGTGCGCCCTGAAATTTCGGAACTGTCGACCCAGGGGTCGATTGTCCTGAACGGCTTCCAGGTGCCTGCGCTGACAACCCGCCGGACTGAAACCACGGTCGAACTGGGTTCGGGCCAAAGCTTCATGATCGCCGGGCTGATGAGCGCCAATTCGCAAAATACGCTCGACAAGGCACCCGGCCTTGGTGACGTGCCGATCCTCGGCAACCTCTTCCGCAGCCGCGAATTCCGCCGTGGTGAAACCGAGCTGGTGATCGTTGTCACCCCCTATCTGGTCAAGCCGGTGGACGCCAAGGACATCAAGCTGCCGACTGATGGCTTCCGCTCCGCCAACGAGTTCCAGCAATTTCTTGGCTACCAGGAAAATGCGGGTGTCTCGGGTGAGCAGCGCCCCGCGCCGACATCGTCGCAGCCCGATGCGCCGGAGCCCAAAGTGAGCGCAGCCGATCCGGCCGCAATCGTACCGACGCAGCCTGAAAAGCCGCGCCGCGCCGACAAGAAAACCCGCAAGAACGAACGCGAGGCCAGCGCAGCTGCCCCGGGCTTCAGCCTCTAACGTGAGAAAGGTCAAAACGATGCCTCCTGCACGAAACAATACGCTGGCACGGATGCCCGCCCTCGCCCTTGCCGTTACGCTTGGCCTGGGGCTGGCGGGATGCGGTGGGATGCCCACCAATACCTCGCTTTACAGCACCAAACAGGCGGTGGTGGAACGCGCCACCTTCACGATGGATGTGGCCACCAGCGCAAGCGGCCTGCCGATTTCGGAACAACAGCGCCTGATTGGCTGGTTCGAGACGATGGATCTGCGCTACGGTGATCGCGTCGCGATCGACAACCCCGGCCAGAACCCGGCAGTAACCACTGCGGTTGGCGATCTGGCATCGCGTTATGGTCTGATGATCAGCGATACCGCACCGGTCACCAACGGTTTCATTGAACCCGGGCAGGCCAGGGTGGTGATTACCCGCTCGACCGCTTCGGTTCCGGGTTGCCCGGACTGGTCGGCCAAGTCCGACATGAACTATAACAACGCCACCAGCCCTAACTATGGCTGCGCCATCAACAGCAACCTGGCGGCGATGGTAGCCGACCCGCAGGACCTGCTCGAAGGCAAGAAGGGCGCGAGCGAAACCGTGATCGCCACGTCGAACAAGGCGATCTCAACTTATCGTGAAACAGCTCCTACTGGAGCCGCCGGGTTGATGGATGCGTCGACCGGCAGCGGCGGTGGTGGCGGCGGAGGAAACTGACCAATGAACGCTCCCTGGAAATCGGGCTTGCCCGGCAATCGTGATCCGTTTTCGGCCTATATTTGCGATGACAATGCACTGGACGTAATCCGTCCCGTAGCCATCGAACTGGGCTGGCAGCCGGAGAAGTGCAACAAGGGTGGCCTGCGCAATGCAGTGCAATCCCTTTCGGTCAGCGCTAGCCCGGCGATCCTTATGGTCGACCTGTCGGAATGCGGCGATCCGCTGAACGATATCAACGCACTGGCTGAAGTGTGCGAACCGGGCACGGTGGTGATCGCCGTGGGCCAGGTCAATGACGTGCGCCTTTACCGCGACCTGTTGTCGAGCGGGATTCATGATTATCTGCTGAAGCCGCTATCGCCGCAGCAGGTGCATGATGCGCTTAATCAGGCACTGGCAGTCTTCATGGCGCCCAAGGGAGGCGATGCCGATGGAGCCCGGCGGCACATTTCGACTGCTGTGGTCGGCACGCGCGGCGGGGTGGGAGCCTCGACGCTGGCGACCTCGCTGGCCTGGTTGTTCAGCGAACAGCACAAGTCACCGACCGCATTGCTCGATCTGGACGTCCACTTCGGCACCGGCGCGCTGGCGCTCGATCTCGAACCGGGCCGCGGCCTGACCGACGCGATCGAAAACCCCAGCCGCATCGACCCGCTGTTCATTGAACGGGCGATGGTGCGGGCGGGTGACAATCTGTCGATCCTGTCGGCCGAAGCACCGATCAACCAGCCATTGATGACCGATGGTGCGGCGTTTGTGCAGCTGGAAGACGAATTCCGTCAGGCATTCGAAATGACGGTGATCGATCTGCCGCGCAACATGCTCATCAACTTCCCGCAGCTTCTGGCTGACGTGAATGTGGTGCTGCTGGCGTGCGAGCTCACCCTCGCCTCGGCGCGCGACACGATCCGCATTCTGTCCTGGCTCAAGACCAATGCCGGGCACGCGCATCCGATGATTGTAGCCAACAAGGTGCAACCGGGCGTTGCCGAGATCAGCCGCACCGATTTCGAGGCGTCTATCGAACGCAAGATCGACTTCGTCGTGCCCTACGACATCAAGGCTGCGTCCAACGCGGCGAAGCTGGGGCAGGTGTTCGTCGATGCCAACCGGTCGAGCAAGGCCACAGCCGCGATCCGGCAGATTGCCGAACGCGTGATGGGCGCGACCACAGACGATCTGGCTTCGCTGGGCGAAGAGAAGAAATCGCTGCTTGGCGGATTCGATCTGAAGTCGCTGCTCGCCAAAAAGGCGAAGAGCGAGCCCGTGGAGGTCGAATAAGCAAGTGACGGTACGGGGTGTGACGCGCCAACGCGCGCCCGCCCCGCGCCGGTCGGCATTGGAAGGGGACCGCCACATTCCGGCGGGACAAGGCAGGAAGCAACAGCATGGACTTTTTCCAAACCCTGCTCATCACGCTGGTGATTTTCGCCGTGCTGGTCATGGGCTATCTGCTGGCGAGCGGTTCGAGCGTAGCCAAGGCGCAAAAGCGCCGTGTGCAGTCGCTGCGCTATCGCCATTCGGAAAGCCTTGACGCCAAGGTCGATGCCCAGTTCAAACGGGCCGTCGCCGCCCGCAAGCCGAAAACCTTCAAGATCAAGGGCTCCGGCTCGCGTCTGGAAGCGCTTGCCGCCCGGCTCGACCGGACGGGCAAGAACTGGACTGTCACGCAATATGCCTACACCTCGATCGGGCTGATTCTGGGGATTGCCGTGGTGATGTTCATCGCCACCAAGGCGCCCTTCCTGTCGCTTGGCGTGGGCCTGCTGATTGGTGCCGGCCTGCCGCACCTGTGGATCAACCGTCTGATCGGCAAACGCACCAATGCGTTCATCACGAAGTTTCCTGACGGCATCGAATTGCTGGTGCGCGGCTTGCGTTCCGGCCTGCCCGTTACCGAAACACTGGGAATTGTCGCGCAGGAAGTGCCCGGCCCGGTGGGTCTTGAATTCAAGGGCGTGATCGACCGCATCAAGGTCGGCAAGACCATGGAAGATGCGTTGCAGGACACGGCCGATCGGCTTGCGATTTCCGAATTCAACTTCTTCACGATAACTTTGGCGATCCAGCGCGAAACCGGGGGCAACCTGGCCGAAACGCTTTCAAACCTGGCCGAGGTGCTGCGCAAACGCGCGCAGATGAAGCTCAAGATCCGCGCGATGAGCTCGGAATCCAAGGCATCGGCCTACATCGTCGGTTCGCTGCCGTTTATCGTCTTCGGGCTGATCTCGTTCATCAACCCCGAATACATGGGGGGCTTTTTCATCGATGACCGCCTGATCGTGGCCGGACTGGGCGCGATGGTGTGGATGGGCATTGGCGTGTTCATCATGGCCAAGATGGTCAATTTCGAAATCTGACGCCGGGGGAATCTGAACCATGATCGATCAACCCACTGGCCCCACGCTGCTCGGCTTCGACGTCATTTTCGTCGGAACCATGCTGGCCGGTCTTGCCGCTTTTGCCGTGATGCTGGCCATCTATGCAGCAGTCACGATCCGCGACCCGATGGCCAAGCGTGTCAAGGCGCTCGAAGCGCGGCGCGAACAGCTCAAGGCCGGGATCATCATCTCGGGGTCAAAGAAGCGCGCCAGTCTGGTGCGTCGGACCGACACGACCGACAAGGTCAAGGACAGCCTCGGCAAGCTCAACATTCTGCAGGAAAGCCAGATCAAAGCTGTTCAGCAGAAGCTCGCCCATGCAGGGTACCGCAACAAAGAACTGGCAGTCATCATCATCGGTCTGCGTGCCATCATGCCGGTGGTGCTTGGCGGACTTGCGGCGCTGCTGATTTACGGCATCGAATTGTGGCCCGATCTTGGCCCGTTCAAGCGCCTTGGTGCCTTCGCGCTGATCGTGTTCCTGAGCTACAAGGGACCAGAACTCTACATCGGCAATCAGGCGACCAAACGCACCAAGGAAATCCAGAAGGGCCTGCCCGATGCGCTCGATCTGCTGGTGATCTGCGCCGAAGCCGGTCTGACCGTCGACGCCGCGTTCAACCGTGTCGCCAAGGAACTGGGCCGTGCCTATCCCGAACTGGGTGATGAATTCGCCCTCACCGCGATCGAGCTGTCGTTCCTCAACGAACGCAAGATGGCCTTCAACAACCTTGCCTTTCGCGTCAATCTTGACGCGGTGAAGGGCGTGGTGACGACCATGATCCAGACCGAACGTTACGGCACCCCGCTCGCCAGTGCGCTGCGCGTGTTGTCCGCTGAGTTCCGCAACGAACGTATGATGCGCGCCGAAGAAAAAGCCGCGCGTCTGCCTGCGATCATGACCATCCCGCTGATTATGTTCATTCTGCCGACGCTGTTTGTGGTCATTCTTGGCCCGGCGGCCTGTTCGATCTCGGACAACCTGGTCAAATAGCAACGGCAACACCAAAGTCCGATGCGCGTGGGCCGGGGCAGGTTTCAACCCTGCTCCGGCCCCGCATCGTTACGGCGCGCGAGTTCCATGGCGCGTTGGCGCAACCCGGCCAGCAAGCCGCGCAGCATTGCTTCTTCGCCCGGTGCCAAGCCTGCGATCAATTCCTGCTCGGTCGCCTTGGCCAGTGGCATCACCTCGGCATGGATCGCACGCCCCTCGCCCGTTAATGCGAGCAGGTGCGAACGCCCGTCGCCGGGATTGGGCACACGCGCGATCAGCCCGCGCTCCTCAAGTACCTTGACTGCGCGGTTGACCGCGACCTTGTCCATCACCGTGGCCGCGGTCAGCCCGCGCTGGGTCATCGTTCCTGCATCGCCCAGCACCGCCATCACCCGCCATTCAGGGATCTTGAGGCCAAACCGCTTGCGATATCGCTCGGCAATCAGGCTGCTGACCGCGTTGGAGGCAACCGAAAGCTGATACGGCAGGAACCCGCCGAGCTGGCCCGTTTCCTCACTCATACGGGCGATCATCCCACCACGGGTAGAAATCGGGCATGTCGGCGCTGACCTTGCCGGGATACATCGGGCGGCGTTTTTCAAGGAAGCTGGCGATGCCTTCCTTGGCATCGGCCCCACGTGACAGGCGATAAATGGCGCGGCTATCGATCTTGTGCGCTTCCATCGGGTGATCCGCGCTCATCAGCCGCCACATCATCGCCCGCGTCATCGCCACCGAAATGGCCGAGGTATTTTCGGCAATTTCAGTCGCGAGGCTTTTGGCCGCGTGCAGCAGGTCTTGCGGCGCATGGATTGACCGCACCAGCCCGCCCGCCTTGGCCTCAGCCGCGTCGAACACCCGGCCTGTGTAGCACCATTCCAGCGCCTGGCTGATGCCGACGATACGCGGCAGGAACCAGCTTGACGCGGCCTCAGGCACAATCCCGCGCCGGGCAAAGACAAAGCCATAACGCGCGGTGTCACTGGCGAGGCGGATGTCCATCGCCAGTTGCATCGTCGCGCCGACGCCTACCGCGACGCCGTTGCAGGCGGAAATCAGCGGCTTTTTCGATTCAAACAACCGCAGCGTCAGCCGCCCTCCGCCGTCACGCACGCGTGGGTCGGACAGATCATCAACCTGCGTGGGATCAGAAAAGACATGCCCTCCCCCTTCGGGCGTCAGATCGGCACCCGCGCAGAATGCCCGTTCACCCGATCCGGTGAAGATCACCGCGCAAACCGCATCGTCGGCATCAATATCGTCCATCGCCGCGATGATTTCCTCACCCATCGTGCGGGTGTAAGCGTTCATCTTGTCCGGGCGGTTCAGGGTGATGGTGGCGATGCCATCGGCTTTGGTGACGATGATCTGGGTGTATTGGGTCATGCGATTCTCTCTTCCTCGACGGGTCAACCGGCCAGCCTGCCTGCGCCCTGTTGGAGACACATGTGACACTGTCCAGAACAGGAAAACAAGCCCGCGCGCGGGCGTATTTTTGCGAGGGGCACGAAGGCAGGCGATCGGCGTGCGGAGCATACGGGGAATCTAGCGCCAGCCCCCGCAAGTAGGAAAGCTGCCGATCAGCGGGCGATCCATTGCCAACGTCCGCTTACTTCCTCGTCGCCCCGTGCTTGCCTGCCCCGGCGCAGGCCGGGGACACGGGGCTTGGCTATTCTTGCGCTGCGCTCAATGTGAACCACTTTTCCCAGAGATCGTCCCAGTCAGGATTGTCCGCTTCGATCAGCGCGAACTTCCATTCACGCTTCCATTTCTTGACGAGCTTTTCACGGGCAATTGCGCGCTCTATCTCGTCGTGACGCTCGGCATAGACGAGCCGCGTCTTGTCGAAGTCGGCAACATGCGTGGAACCGGTGCCTTCGCGGTGCTGGTAAACCCGCTGCAGCACATTGGATGTAACACCCACATACATCCCGCCGCGATAGCGGTTCGCCATGATGTAGACCCAGCCACCCTTTTCCATCAGCCGTGTATCGGCGGGCGCGTGGGAAAAAGAAAGCCAAGCCCCGTGTCCCCGGCCTGCGCCGGGGCAGGCAAGCACGGGGCGACGAGTGTAACGTGAGAAACAGAAAAGCCGCCCTCTTGCCTTTGGGCGCGGGGCGGCTTTTCCATTTATTCGGGAAGGCCGGGATTCAGCGCGGTGCCATGCGGATGCCGCCGTCCAGCCGCACGTCTTCGCCGTTGAAATAGCCGGTTTCGATCATGCACATGGCGAGCTTGGCATATTCGGGGGGGGTGCCCAAACGCTTGGGGAACGGCACCGATGCGGCGAGCGCATCGCGGACGTTCTGCGGGGCTGCGGCCAGCAGCGGGGTGTCGAAAATGCCCGGCAGGATGGTGTTGACGCGGATGCCTTCGTTCATCAGGTCGCGCGCGATCGGCAGGGTCATGCCGATCACCCCGGCCTTTGATGCCGAATAGGCCGCCTGACCGATCTGACCATCTTCGCCAGCCACCGATGCGGTGTTCACAATCGCGCCGCGCTCACCATTCTCGTCAAGCGGATCGAGGGTCAGCATCCCCGCCGCCGATTTGGCGATGCAGCGGAAGGTGCCGATCAGGTTGACCTGAATGACGAAATCGAAGGCTGAAATCGGGAAGTGCTTGATCGAACCGTCTTCCTTGCTGCGGCTGGCGGTCTTGATCGCATTGCCAATCCCGGCGCAGTTCACCAGAATGCGTTCCTGCCCGTGGGCGGCGCGGGCCTTGGCGAAACCGGCGTCGACATCGTCATCGCTGGTCACGTTGACCTTGCAGAACACCCCGCCGATTTCGGCAGCGACCGCTTCGCCCTTTTCCTCGTTCATGTCGAAGATCGCGACCTTGGCGCCCTTGGCCGCAAGCGCGCGGGCGGTGGCGGCCCCAAGGCCGGATGCGCCGCCGGTGACAACGGCGGGGGTGTTGGCTGAAACTTCCATTTTCGTGTTCCTCTCAATCAAATCGTCATCCCGGCGAAGGCCGGGATCTCATGCAAATAGGCAGAGCGATTGCGGCCCTGGGCCCCGGCCTGCGCCGGGGTGACGTGGCAAATCAAAGCCGCTCGATAATCGTCACGTTGGCGACCCCGCCGCCTTCGCACATGGTCTGCAGGCCATATTTCTTGCCGTGGCGTTGCAGCGCGTGAACCAGCGTTGCCATCAGCTTGGTGCCCGACGCGCCGAGCGGGTGGCCGAGCGCAATCGCGCCGCCGTGCACGTTCAGCTTTTCGGGATCAGCGCCGGTATGCTTGAGCCACGCGAGCGGCACCGAAGCGAAGGCTTCGTTGACTTCGTAAAGATCGATATCGGCGATGCTGAGGCCTGCGCGCTGCAAGGCGCGATCGGTCGCAAACAGCGGTTCTTCCAGCATGATCACCGGGTCGCCCGCCGTCACCGTCAGGTTGTGGATGCGCGCCAGCGGGGTCAGGCCGTGGCGCTTCAACGCTGCCTCGGATACCACCAGCACCGCCGACGACCCGTCGCAGATCTGGCTGGACGATGCAGCGGTCAGCAGGCCGTCGGGCGACAGCAGCTTGACCCCTGCGATCCCTTCCAGCGTCGCGTCAAACCGGATGCCTTCGTCAATCGTGTGCAACTGCGCGCCCTCAGGCGTTTCGATCAGCACCGGCACGATTTCAGCATCAAACGCCCCGCCCTTGGTCGCGGCGATCGCTTTCTGGTGGCTGGCGAAGGCAAAGCGATCAAGATCGTCCTTGGAAAGCCCGTGCTTCTTGACGATCATCTCGGCGCCCATGAACTGGCTGAAGTTGATGCCGGGGAACTTTTCCTCAAGCCCGTCGGCCTTGCTGTAGAGGCCTTCTTTCATGTGCAGCGTGACGTTGGAACCCATCGGCACGCGGCTCATGCTTTCGACACCGCTGGCGATCACCACGTCCTGCGTCCCGCTCATCACGGCTTGCGCGGCGAACTGGATCGCCTGCTGGCTGGAACCGCACTGGCGATCAATCGTCACCGCTGGCGTGGACTGCGGCAGCAGCTTTGACGCCAGCACGCCCATCCGCCCGACCTGCAGCGCCTGCTCGCCTGCCTGACTGACGCAGCCGGTGATCACATCCTCGATCGCGGTCGGATCGATCCCGCTGCGTTCGACTATCGCATCGAGCGAGGTCGCCAGCAGGTCAACCGGGTGCACTCCGGCAAGCCGCCCGCCGCGACGCCCGCCAGCAGTGCGCACGGCTTCTACGATATAGGCTGTGGTCATTTCTCTCTCCTTGCGCTGATCCGAACGCGTCGGCGGCGAGTAATCAGTTTCGCTTCGCCACTTGCTTGTGCTGTAGCGCCTATGGGAGCGGAAGTTGCAAATCAAGCGGGCAAAGCAAGGTGGCGCGCGGCAGGATATCTCGTTCCTGTTGTTCTACTTGCTTTTCATGGCGTTGCTCGGCTCCGGCGACGGTCGCAGGAAACTGCCACGCAAAGCGAGGCCGCTATCAGCGAATGCGCTTAACCCGCAGCGGCCGCCCGCCGTTGATGCGCGCGCGGAAACTGCCCATGATGCCAGCTTTGATCGTCACTTCATCACCCGCCTTGGGTGGACGCATGCTGGCGCTTTCAAGCTGCTGCCACACCGCCCCATCGTCCATCGTGAACGTATATAAGCGGGTCGGGTTCAGTTGGACTGCGGTGAGGCGATAGGTCTTTTCGGCGAGTTGGTTATCGCCAAGCCAGAGGTCCACATTGCTGGTTGCGCCAAAACGCGCCTCGCGCTCGGCCTCCACGATATCGCGATCCGCGACCAGCAGATCGCCTGAATCCCGCACGTTTGCAACCTGTTGCGCCGCACGGTCAAAACACTCCAGCCGATCACTTTTATCGCCGATATCGCGGCATGCGAGCAGGGCCGATAATTGCGCTGGCGCGTCGCTTTTGGCGGCATCTTGCGAGGGCGCAGTCTGCGCCAAAACCGGGCCGCCAAGCAGCGCAACAGGAATGGCGGCGGCAACGATTGCAAGACCTGCAGATCGGCAGGCTGTTCGGACAAACATGGGGGGCGTCTCCTGGGTGGCAAAAATGTCGTTTTTGCGACTCTGGCTCCACCTCTTGGCGCAACCAGAACGCTACGTCGATAACTGTTGCAATTCAATCACACCGGGGGGGGAACTTCCCCGCAGCGGCAGGCCTTCGCTTTACACCCGCTACCCCTTGGGTCAATCAGCGGATTGGTAGTGCGGCTTGGCATGTGATGGTCGAAAGATGCTCGGTCGGCCGCGTTTATCGGTAATCTTATTACCACATCACAACAGAAGGTGATCTTGATGAAAAGCAAATTGTTTTTGAGGGCGCTTAACGCTGGTGTCGCTACTGCGGCGCTAAGCTTCGCGCTCGCGCCGCAGGCGGCGTTCGCACAGGACGACGCAGCGCAGGACGATATCGCCGCAAATCCGGCGAGCACGATTGTCGTGACCGGTTCGCGTATTAACAACCCGAACCTGACGGCATCCAGCCCGGTTTCCGTGGTCACGGCGGACGATATTGATTTTCGCCAGGCGACCGTGGTGGATGATTTCCTTCGCGAAATTCCGGGCATCACGCCGAGCATCGGCGCGCAGGTGAACAATGGTAACGGCGGTTCGACCTTTGTCGATCTTCGCGGCATTGGTGCAAACCGCAACCTCGTGCTGCTCAATGGCACGCGCGTTGTTCCGGCTGGCCTTGCCGGCATCACCAACCTCGATGTCATTCCGGTCGCGCTGATTGAGCGCGTTGATGTGCTTACCGGCGGCGCTGGCGCTGCTTATGGTGCGGATGCCATTTCGGGTGTCGTCAACTTCATCACCAAAAGTGATTTTGCTGGCGTTGATCTTTCGGGCACCAGTCAGATTACTGACGAAGGTGACGGCGATACCTACCGTGTCGATTTGACGATCGGTGCCAATTTTGATGATGGTCGCGGTAACGCCACCCTCAGCATGGGTTACACCGATCGCAAGGCCGTGTTTCAGGGTGATCGCCCCTTCGGTGAATTCAACCTGAGCTCGGTCACTGGCAATGCGGGCGGGTCGAGCACTGCTGTCCCAACGGTCATTTCCGTTCCGGGGACGACCAGCGGAACATTGCAAATCTCGCCTGATGGCACTTCGCTGGTTCCGTTTGATCGGCCGTTCAACTTCAACCCGCAGAACATTTTCCAGGTGCCGCTCGAACAGTACCGCCTCTTTGGGACTGCTCGCTACGAAATTACGGAGGGAGTCGAAATCTTCTCCGAAGCGATGTACGTGCAGAGCACCAACAGCACGATCATCGCGTCCTCGGGCACATTCCGGAACGTGTTTGAAACCCCGCTTTCCAACCCGTTCCTGCCCGCCGGTATCCGCAACCAGATTTGCGGATTTGATACTGGTGGTGGTACGCCGCTGTTCACGCAAGCTCAGTGCGATGCCGGTGCGTTGGCGACCGATCCGACCGATCCCAACTTCCAGACTGTCGACATCGATTTCGGTCGTCGTTTTACAGAATTCGGCACCCGCAACAACGAACGTGAAACCCAGCTCTGGCAGTTCAAGACCGGTTTCCGCGGCGGAATTACCGATAACATCAGCTACGAAGTTTTCGGTGCCTATGGTGAAAGCGAAATCGATTCGCGGCAGAGCGGCAACGGCCTGTTCTCGCGCCTGCAACAGTCGATCCTTTCGACCGATCCGGCAGCTTGCCTCGATCCGTCAAACGGATGTGTGCCGATCGATCTGTTCGGGCCGGAAGGCAGCATTACGCCAGCAGTTCAGGGCTTCCTCGATACCGGCAACTCGGCCGGGACTGAAACCTCGCTGGGCCAGGTGCAGGGCTTCATTTCGGGCGACTTCGGCGCTTCGTTGCCCTGGGCAACAAACCCGGTCAGCTTCGTGGTTGGCGCTGAATATCGGGAATATAAAGCTGGAACCAGTTCGGACTTGCTGACCCAGACCCCGGGCGAAGTGCTCGGCAATGGTGCGGCTAGCCCTGATAGCTTCGGCACCTATGATGTCAGCGAAATATTCGGCGAACTCAACGTTCCGCTGGTTGAAGGCGGTTTCGTTCACGAAGCCACCCTGCAACTCGCTGGTCGTGTGTCGGATTATTCGACCACCGGCACTGAATATACTTGGAAAGCGGGCGGCACGATCAGCCCGATCCCCAGCGTTCAGATCCGCGGCAACTACCAGCAGGTGACGCGTGCGCCGAACATTGGTGAACTGTTCTCGCCGCGGGTTACCGGGCTTGACAACTTTGACAGCGACCCTTGCGCTGGTGCCATCACCAACGCGGATCTTCGGGCAGTTTGTATTGCTCAGGGCGCTCCGGCCACCTCGATCGGCAACATCATCGTCGATCCGGCGGGTCAGGTAAACCTGACCGAAGGCGGCAATCCGAACCTCCAAGCGGAAGAAGCCGACACCTGGACAGTTGGTGTGGTGTTCACACCTGACTTCGTCCCGGGCCTGTCGGTCACGGTTGATTATTACAACATCAATCTGACCGATGCGATCACCTCGCCGACCGTGGATAGCGTGTTCATCGGTTGTTTTGGTTCGAACTTCCGTACCGCCCCAGTCGTGACGGCTGCATCGGCCAGCGATCCGCTGTGCACCGACAGCATCCGCCGCAACCCGGCGACCGGCAACCTGTTCGGCTCGGTCGCAACCACCCCGGGTATCCTGACCTCCGTGTCGAACCTCGGGCAGATCAAGACTGACGGTATTGATCTGGTGATCAACTACGCAACCGATCTTGGCTTTGCCGGGTTGAACCTTAACTTCAACGGTAACTGGACCGACACGAACAGCTTTGATCCCAACACGAATGACCCGACTGACACGGTGTTTGAATGCGCCGGGTTCTTCGGGACCAACTGTGGATCGATCACACCTGATTTCGCGTTCACCCAGCGTTCGACATTGTCGTTTGAACGTGTCGATGCATCGCTCCTGTGGCGCTACATCGACGGTGTTAAGCTTGAACGTTCGGTGTTCAACGCTGCCGGCCAGGCTCCGTTCCTCGATGAATTTGAAACCATCGGGGCAGAGCATTACTTTGACCTGACCGTGCGGTTCCAGGCGACCGAAAACTTCGCGTTTACCGCTGCGGTTATCAACCTCTTCGACAATGATCCGAAGGTGGTTGGCAGCAACATCGGTTCGACTTCGTTCAACAGCGGGAACATTTTCCCATCGACCTACGATCCGTTGGGCCGTCGGTTCTCGGTTACCGGTCGCGTCACCTTCTAAGACGTCGCTCCGGCACAAAATCAGAGGGCGCAGCGCAAGCTGCGCCCTCTTTTTTTGTCCAGCGCACAAACTGTTGGCTGTTAGGGGCAATCAACGCAGCTTAGGCCCGGCGGAAGCTCGCCACAGGACATTGGCAAAGCCGGGCGGGCCCTCGCGAAAGGCTGGGCGCGCAAGGGGCCATATCTAACGCTAGAATGTTGCAAAACTGCAACTTTGAACAATTTAATTCTGAATTTTTGTTCAGGAACCTGTCTGGGCGTTGCGTAGCGGGTGCGAACGCAATTAGGTTGCGCTTTGGAAGCGGGGGCGCTCCGCTCTTAACAAGGGACCTCATACATGATCAGGTTTTTCAATGCAGAACGCCGCGTCGGCCTTTTTGCAAGTGTTGGCGTTGCCGCGCTGGCAATGTCCGCTCCGGCGCTGGCGCAGGATGCGGAGACTGAAGAAGAGGTAGCGGTCACCACCGCCGAAACTCCCGAACAAACTGCCGCAGAAACACGCGGGATCACAGTCACTGGTTCGCGCATTCGCCGCGACGTAAACCTCGACTCGGTGGTTCCGGTGATTTCGGTGACCCGCGACGAAATCCTGAACGACGGCAACATCAGCCTTGGCGATGCCCTGAACGATCTGCCTGCATTGCGTTCGACCTTTAACAGCTCGAACTCGCAGCGGTTCATTGGCACGACCGGCCTCAACCTCCTCGATCTTCGCGGCTTGGGCACGGCGCGCACACTGACGGTGGTCAATGGTCGTCGGCACGTCACGTCCAGCGTCGGATCATTCCAGGTTGATACCAACACGATCCCCAGCGCACTGCTGGAACGGGTCGATGTGGTTACCGGTGGTTCATCGGCTGTGTATGGTTCAGAAGCCATCGCCGGTGTCGTCAACTTTGTCCTGCGCGACGACTATGAAGGCCTCCAGCTTGATAGCCTTGTCAGCATTTCTGACCGTGGAGATGGCCGTCAGTTCAGCGTTGAAGGCGTTTGGGGCAAGAATTTCGCCGATGGCCGCGGCAACATCACCTTGGCCGCTGAGTACGCCGATAGCCAACGCGTGTTCAATTCACAGCGTCCGGAAATTTCGGGTTTTGGCATTGGCTTTACGGGCTTCGTCGTCAACCCCGATGATACTACGGCCGAAGGTCTGACCAACAGCAACGGCATCCCCGACAACATCCTCGCCCGCAACCTGCTGCTCGACTTTATTTCCGATGGCGGGACGGTGCAGACTTTCTGCCTTTCCGACGAAGTTTCGCAGCCTCTGGCATGCGATGCAAACGGGCTGGAGCGCCGTTTCCGCTTCGGCGCGGATGGACGCCTGTTCGGCGAAGTCACCGATCAGTTCGCTGCTGACGGGCTTGCCTCAAACGGAACGGGTACTGCACTGTCTGACGGCACTTTACTTCCGGATATTGAACGCACCACCATCAATCTTCTGGCCAATTTTGAGGTGTCGTCCGCGTTTCGTCCGTTTGTTGAATTCAAATATGTCAATATCGACACTTTGGGTCAGGGAACACCGTCTTTCTTCAACAGCTTCTGCGGCGGTCTGGCCGGTGCCTCAGGGCTTGATCCGAGTTGCGCTGACGTAGCATCATCGGCGTTCTTCTTTGTGCCGATTACCAACGCATTCCTTGATCCGGCTGACGCACAGACGATCACGAATATTCAGGATGAACTGCTCGGCTTTTTCGGGCTACCTGCTGGCCTGTCGCAGGGCTTTTTCATCAATCGCAACAACAGCGATTTTGGCACCCGCAATGACAAGCTCAACCGCGAAACCTATCGTTTCGTCGGCGGGGTTGATGGCGATATTTCCAGCAACACGCGCTATGAATTGTCGTTCAGTTATGGCCGGTTCACTACCCAGCTTGAGGCTCAGAATGATCTGATTTTCGCAAACACGCGCGCTGCGCTTGATTCGGTGGTTGACGGCGGCAACATTGTCTGCCGCGTCAACGTCGATGCCGATCCGTCCAACGACCTGCCGGGCTGTGTTCCGCTCAACCCGTTCGGGTTTGGCGCGCCGAGCGATGAAGCGCTCGCGTTCATCAACACAACATCGCAATTGGATGGGAAAGCACAACAATACAACGTTCTTGGGTTCATCTCGACCGACAGTTCACCCTTCTTTGAACTGCCCGGTGGCCCGGTAGGTGTGGTTGTTGGTGGTGAATGGCGGCGCGAAACCGCGTTTGAACAGCCCGATGAATTTTCGGCGGGCGGAAACACCTTCTTCAACGCCTTTGACGTGTTCGATCCACCGGCACTTGAAGTGTATGAACTGTTCGGCGAAATTAACGTACCGCTGCTCGCGAACCGGCCCTTCTTTGAAGAGCTGACCTTTACAGCTGCTGGTCGTATCTCCGATTACAACTCGGGCGCTGGATCGACCGGGACGGTTGAAGCGTGGAACCTGAACGGGATCTGGGCACCGATCCGTGATCTCCGCTTCCGCGCCAACTTTTCGCGGTCGGTTCGTTCGCCGACATTGTCTGACCTGTTCTCACCGCAAACGGTCAACTTCCTGTTCTTCGATGACCCGTGCGATGTGGACTTCATCGATCAGGGGTCGGGCACGCGCGCAGCGAACTGCCTTGCTGCCGGGGTGCCTGTCGGTTTTGACGAGAACATCACTGGCAACCGCTCGGTTTTACAGGGTGGTAATACTCTGCTGCGGGCAGAAACTTCGGACAGCTTTACCGCGGGTGCGATCATCCAGCCGCGGTTCCTGCCGGGCTTCAGCCTGTCGGTCGACTACTACAATATCGACATTGACAACGTGATCGCAAACGTCGGCCCGCAAGCTATTTTGAACAATTGCTTCGATGCCGCCGATCTCAACAATACGTTCTGCGAGGCGATCAGGCCACGCCAGCCGGATGGCTCGCTCGATGTCAATGCGGCGCTCGTGACCGGGCCGATCAACTTTGCGGCACTGACAGCCGAAGGGCTTGATTTCGACGCGCGCTACGTCAGGACATTCGGCAATGGCCACCGGTTGTCGCTGCGTGCGATTGCGACCTATGTGATCGATCGGACCAACTTCCTCGATACCAATAATCCGGAAGTGCCCAATGATGTCCGCGGCGAACTTGGCGATCCGGTCTGGGCGGCGAACTTCAACGCGGCCTACACCGCCGGGGCGTTCACGCTGTCGTGGTCAGGTCGTTTTGTCGATAGTCAGTTCAACGGCGCTCGTGAAAACATCAACAACAATATCGAATTGTGCACGACCGGCACCATTCCCCGCACAGACACCCCTTGCACGACCGGTGAACTGGTCAAGGCACCGCCGCGCAATCCTGATGTGTTCGATGCCGAGTTTCAGAAATTTCCGACGCGCCTTACCCAGGACGTCCGGCTGGATATCGACATCGAAGATAATTACCGTTTCACGGTCGGCGTTGACAATATCACTGACAAGCTGCCGCCGTTCGGCCTTACCGGAGCTGGCGCGGGTTCAGGGATTTTCTCGAACCGCGGCCGCACGTTCTTCGCATCGTTCCGGGCGGAATTGTAATTCGACCGGAAGGGCGCAGGCCTGAAAACGAAAAGGCCCCGGGAAACCGGGGCCTTTTTTTGTTGCCACTCGTAAGGGTAAAGTCTCCGATCAGCTGACCTGTATGGAAAGCTGGCCGTCACCCTCATCAATATGTAGCGTGGCACCATCGCTGATCTTGCCCTCCAGCAGCATTTCCGCCAGCGGGTCTTGCAGGTAACGCTGCACCGCGCGTTTCAGGGGCCGTGCGCCGTAAACCGGATCATAGCCCACCCGGCCAAGCCAGCGCAGCGCCGCATCGGTCAGCTCAAGCGTGATCTTTCGGTCGCTGAGCAGCTTCTGCACCCGGCCCACCTGAATTTCGACAATCGGCGCCATGTGTTCCTGCGCCAGCCGGTGGAACAGGATGATCTCGTCCAGACGGTTGAGAAACTCGGGCCGGAAATGCCCGCGCACCACGTCCATCACGTCCTTTTCGACCGCAGCAGGCTCCGCGCCGTCGGGCAGGTTGGCGAGATATTGGCTGCCGAGGTTTGAGGTGAGGATGATCAGCGTGTTGCTGAAATCGACCACCCGGCCCTGCCCGTCGGTCAGGCGGCCATCATCAAGCACTTGCAGCAGCACGTTGAAGACATCGCTGTGCGCCTTTTCCACCTCGTCGAACAGCACCACCTGATAGGGGCGGCGGCGCACGGCTTCGGTCAGCACCCCGCCTTCTTCATAGCCGACATAGCCCGGAGGCGCGCCGATCAACCGGGCGACTGCGTGCTTCTCCATGAATTCGCTCATGTCGATGCGCACCATTGCGCTGTCATCATCGAACAGGAACCCGGCCAGCGCCTTGGTCAGCTCGGTCTTGCCGACGCCCGTGGGGCCGAGGAACAGGAAGCTGCCCAGCGGACGGCCAGGGTCTTGCAGCCCCGCGCGCGCACGGCGCACGGCCTTGGAGACGGCCTCGATCGCTTGGCGCTGGCCGATCACCCGCTTGCCAAGGATAGCCTCCATCGCCAGCAGCTTTTCGCGTTCCCCCGCCATCATCTTGTCGACCGGCACACCCGTCCAGCGGCTGACGACACCGGCGATGTCTTCCTCGGTCACTTCTTCGCGCAGCAGCGCGTTTTCGGACAGCGCCTGCGCGTCGGTGAGCTGCTTTTCGAGTGCCGGAATGCGCCCGTAAGACAGCTCGCCCGCCTTGGCGAGATCGCCGGTGCGCTGCGCCTGTTCCAGTTCCAGCCGTGCGGCATCGAGCTGTTCCTTGATCCGGCTTTCAGCCTCGATCTTGTCGCGTTCATTCTGCCAGCGGGTGGTGAGTTCGGCCGACTGCTGTTCGAGGTTGGCGAGTTCTTCACGCAGCGCGATCAGCCGGTCTTTCGACGCCTGATCGCTCTCCTTGCCGAGCGCTGATTCCTCGATCTTCAGCTGGATAATCCGCCGGTCGAGCGTTTCGATTTCCTCGGGCTTGCTCTCCACCTCCATGCGGATGCGGCTGGCCGCTTCGTCCATCAGGTCGATTGCCTTGTCGGGTAGAAAGCGGTTCTGGATGTAGCGGTCAGACAGCTTCGCCGCCGCCACAATCGCGCCATCGGTGATGCGCACGCCGTGGTGGAGTTCGTACTTGTCCTTGATCCCGCGCAGGATGCTGATGGTGTCCTCAACGCTCGGCTCGGCGATGAAAACCGGCTGGAAGCGTCGCTGGAGCGCGGGGTCTTTTTCGACGTATTTCTGATATTCGTCGAGCGTGGTTGCCCCGATGCAGTGCAATTCGCCGCGCGACAGAGCGGGCTTGAGCAAGTTCGATGCATCCATCGATCCTTCGGACGCGCCCGCGCCGATCAGGGTGTGCATTTCATCAATGAACAGAATGATCTGGCCGCCCGCGCCCTTCACCTCGTCGAGCACGCTCTTCAGCCGTTCCTCAAACTCGCCGCGATATTTCGCACCCGCAATCAACGCGCCCATATCAAGGCTCATCAGGGTGCGGCCCTTGAGGCTGTCAGGCACGTCGCCATTGGCAATCCGCAGCGCAAGCCCTTCGGCAATCGCGGTTTTCCCGGTGCCGGGTTCGCCGATCAGCGCAGGGTTGTTCTTGGTGCGGCGGGCGAGAATCTGGATCGTGCGGCGGATTTCCTCGTCGCGGCCAATCACCGGATCAAGTTTGCCATCGCGCGCGGCCTGGGTGAGGTCGCGCGCGAATTTCTGCATCGCGTCATAGGTGTTTTCGGCGCTGGCGCTATCGGCGCGCTTGCCGCCGCGCAGCTGTTCAATCGCGGCATTGAGGCCTTGCGGAGTGATGCTGGCGGCCTTCAAGGCCTCCCCTGCGGCAGTCTGCGACAGGGCCAGCGCGACCAAGAGGCGTTCTACCGTGACGTAGGAATCGCCCGCCTTGTCTGCGATCTGTTCGGCCTGATCCAGCACCCGCACCGCATCATTATCCAGCCCCGGCGTCGCCTGCGCGCCGCTGCCAGTCACTGCCGGGATCTTGGCCAGCCCCGCATCGACCGCCGCCACCGCCAAGGCAGGTTCACCGCCTGCGCGCTGAATCAGACCCGCAGCCATGCCTTCGCTATCTTCCAGCAGCGCCTTCAACAGGTGCAGCGGGGTGATGCGCTGATGATTGATACGGATCGCAACCGTTTGCGCGCTTTGCAGAAAGCCCTTGGCCCGGTCGGTGAACTTTTCGAGATTCATGGCGTTTAACCCTTCCAAACGTACCGCCGCGAGATAGTGTTGTAAATTGGCAACACAAGAGCCCGGCAAGCAAATAATTGGTGCCCGGTGTATTATCTAACTAGGTGGGTCGGACAACTGACTTCGGCAAGAGGGCGCTCGTCCGCTTGACCGGATTGCCCGCACAAGCGATGCATATCGCGCAGGATTTGGGAGAGAAATCGGATGAAGTGGATCAAGGGCGGCGTGATTGCGTTTGGCGGTGTGCTGGCGCTTGGCCTGACGGTGCTCGCCACGTGGGAGCCGTATTTCGCCAGCGCCGCTAATGCGCCCGCCGCCCGCACCTATACCGCTGAAATCATCCGCGACCAGTTCGGTGTGCCGCACATCTATGGCGAAACTGACGCCGACGCCGCGTTCGGGGTTGCGGTCGCCCATGCCGAGGATGATTTCTTCACCTTGCAGGACGTGGTCGCCATGTCGCGCGGGCGTTACGGCGCTATTGCAGGCGAGGACGGGGCGAAAATTGATTACGCCTACCACCTGATCGACGCGCGCGGCACGGCTGAACGCGGCTATCCAGAACTTCCCGCAGATACCCGCGCACTGTTTGAAGCCTATGCTGCGGGTCTTAACCACTATGCCGAGCAGCACCCTGCGGAGCTCAAGCTCGCCAACCTGTTTCCGGTCACTGGCGTGGACGTCGCCGCCGGGTTTGCGCTGCGCCAGCCGTTCTTTTTCGGGCTGGACGCGGTGATCGGCCCCTTGGTGGCAGGAGACACCTTGCCGCGCGAACACGGCCCCGACATCCCCGGCTTCCCGCGCCCTCAAGTGCCCGAAGCTGAAGCTGCCCAAGCTGCGCCGAAGCAGACCAAGGCGCTGGTGCTGCCGCTGGGCGAAGACGCGCAGCACCTTGGCTCCAACGCCTTTGCCGTCAGTCCCGAAAAATCGGGCGGGCCGACCACGCTGATCTCCAATTCGCATCAGCCCTTGCGCGGCGGGGTGGCGTGGTATGAACTGGTGGTGGAAAGCGGTGAGGGCTGGCATTTTGCCGGCGCGAACTTCCCCGGATCGCCCTTCCCCTTCCTCGGCCATAACGAACATCTGGGTTGGACCAACACGGTCAACACCCCGGACATGATCGATATCTACCAGTTGGAACTCGACGAGACAGGCACCCGCTACCGGCTGGATGGCGAATGGCGCGATCTGGACAGCACATGGGTGACGCTGCCGGTCAAGGTTGGTCCGGTGGTGCTGCCAATCCGGCGCGAAGTGCTGCGCTCGGTCCACGGCCCGGTGATCCGCAACGCCAAGGGCGCCTTTGCGATCCGCTATGGCGGGATTGGCCGGATCGACCAGCTTGATGCCTATTACCGCATCAACAAGGCGACCAGCTTTGCCGAATGGGAAGCGCAGCTGGCGCGGATGGCGATCCCTTCGACCAACTTCATCTATGCCGACAAGACTGGCACCATCGCCTATGTTTACAACGCCGCCATCCCCAACCGGCCCGCAGATGTGAGGGTCGATTGGCGCGGTGTGCTGCCCGGTGACCGGTCAGACCTGATCTGGAACGGCGCGGTCGATTACGCCGCGCTGCCCAAGCTGGTGAACCCGGCGAGCGGGTGGCTGTATAATTCCAACAACGAACCCTTCACCGCAGCGGGCGCGGGCGATGATCTTGCGCCCGATGATTTTTCGCCGGTGCTGGGGATCGAGCGCAAGCAGACCAACCGTTCGTGGCGCGCTTACAAGCTGCTGGGCGAAGCCAGCGTGCTTGACCGGGCGACACTGGAGCGGATCAAATATGATACCGCTTACGAGCGCGAAGGCTATGTCGCGCGGCTGTTCGATGCGCTGGCGGCGATGGAGGCTGATGGGCAGTTGGACGAAGCGCGCGATCTGCTGCTGAGCTGGGATTTCACCGCTGACAATAATGGCCGTGCCGATGCGATTGCGCTGCTGGTGATCCGTGATTTCATGTCGGCGGACTATTCCAACAAGCCATTTCCGGACGTCAAAGAAAAGCTGCAAGCCGCCGCCGATCACCTCACCACCCATTTCGGGCGCCTTGATCCGCCGATGGCCGATCTGCTGCGGTTGCGGCAGGGCGATGTCGATTTGCCGCTCGATGGCGGGTCGGACACCTTGCGCGCCTCGACCACATGGGATGTGGACGACGACGGGCGTCTCAGCCTCAAACATGGAGACAGTTTCATCATGTGGATCGAATGGCAGCCGGGTCAGCGGGTTTTTTCCCGCTCGGTTCAACCGTTTGGTGCAGCCTCCACCCGGCCCCAAAGCCCGCATTACACCGACCAGATGCGGCTGTTCGTCGATCAACAGCTGAAGCCGGTGCATTTCTGGCGCGATGATGTGCTGGCGAATGCCAGCAATCGGGCGACCGTTACCAACGCCCGCTAACCGATAATTTCTTTTCGTTTTCTCACCGGAGCCATCACACATGACCATCCGTTTTGCTGCCACCAGCCTTTCGGCGCTTGCCCTCGCGCTCGCCACACCGCTCACCCCGGCGCTTGCCGATAATCACGCCGTCAGCAGCGCCGCCCCACAGGCGAGCGCCGATCTGCCTGCACTGGTTGCGCAGGTGCAGATTCCCTATCAGCGGTTCGTGCTCGACAACGGGTTGACCGTGATCGTGCACGAAGATCGCAAGGCCCCCGTGGTCGGCGTTGCGGTGTGGTATAATGTCGGTTCGAAAGACGAACCCAAGGGCCAGACCGGCTTTGCCCACCTGTTTGAACACCTGATGTTCAACGGTTCGGAAAACGCGCCGCAGGATTACTTCCAATACCTCGCCGAAATGGGCGCGACCGATTACAACGGCACCACCAATTTCGACCGCACCAATTATTTCCAGACCGTGCCTCGTCCGGCATTGGAGCGCGCGTTGTGGCTGGAAAGCGACCGGATGGGCTATCTTCTCGGCGCGGTGACGCAGGAAAAACTCGATAACCAGCGCGGCGTGGTGCAGAACGAAAAACGGCAGGGCGATAACCAGCCGGGCGGGCTGGTGTTCTATGAACTGCTGAAAACCCTGTTCCCCGAAGGCCACCCCTATCACCATTCGATAATCGGCTCGATGGCCGATCTCGACGCCGCGTCGATGGACGATGTGCGCAAGTGGTTCACCGACAAATACGGCCCCAACAACGCCACGCTGGTGATGGCGGGCGATGTCTCGGCGGCTGAGGCAAAGGTGCTGGCCGAAAAGTATTTCGGCCCGATTGCGCGCGGGCCGGTCAACACGCCCAAGGCTGCGGACGTGCCAACCTTGGCGGAGGATGTGCGCACAGTGATGAAAGATCAGGTCGCGGCCACCCGCGTCACCCGCTATTGGCCCGCGCCGGGCATCACCGATGCCGATCTGACCGCGCTCAATGTTGGCACGAGCATTCTGGGCGGGCTGGCTTCGAGCCGGTTGGATGAAGTGCTGGTGCGCGATGAACAGCTTGCAGTCGCGGTGTCTGCAAACAGCAGCAATTTCCAACGGGTCGGCCTTTTGTCGGTCAGCGCGACGGCCAAGCCGGGCGTGGATGTTGCGACGCTCGAAGCGCGGCTCAATGAACTGGTCGCACAATTCATCGCTGAAGGCCCCACCGAAGACGAAGTGCGCCGCGCAGCCACCAGTCAGCTTGCCCGCACCATTCGCGGGCTGGAGCAGGTCGGCGGGTTCAGCGGCAAGGCAGTGACGCTGGCCAATGGCGAAGTGCTGGCGGGCGATGCTTCGTTCTACGCGACCGAGCTTGAACGCCTCGCCAAAGTCACCCCCGCCGAGGTCAAGGACGCGATGGCACGGTGGATGACCAAGCCCGCCTTCACGCTGGTGCTCGAACCGGGCGCGCGCGATGCGGAGTATCAGGAGGCCGCCTCGGTCGCCGCTGCGGACAATGCCTCGGAACGCGACCGCGAAGCCGAAACGCTGACCGTCACCGTCGAACGGCCCAAGCCCGCGATTGACACTGTGGCAGAGCTTGATTTCCCCGATCTCGAACGCGCAACCCTCGCCAATGGCATGAAGGTCACTTACGCCCAGCGCACCGCGGTGCCCGCGACCTATGTGGCGATGAGTTTCAACGCAGGCAGCGCCGCCGATCCGGCGGGCAAGCGCGGGCTTGAAAACGTCGCCATGGAGTTGTTCGACGAAGGCACGGCGAAGCTGACCGGGCAAGGCATTGCCGAGGCCAGCGAACGGCTGGGCGCGAATATCTCGGTCGGCGGCGGCGATGACCGGTCAACCTTCACGCTGTCGGCGTTGACCGCCAACCTTGCCCCCAGCCTTGATCTGATGCGCCAGATCATGCGCGAACCGGCGTTCAACCCGGCCGATCTGGAGCGCGTGCGCACCCAGACCGTTACCGGCATCCGTCAGGCGATGAAGTCGCCGCAAGGCGTCGCCGTGCGCACGCTGGCACCCGAACTGTTCGGCGCGGACACGCCCTATGGCGGGGTCAGCACGGTCGAAAGCGTCAGCGCGATCACCCGTGATGATCTGATTGCGTTCAAGGACAGCTGGATCCGCCCCGATAATGGCGAAGTCTTCGTCATTTCCGATCGTCCGCTGGCCGACATCGTCACCGAACTGAACGGCGCGTTTGGCGACTGGGCGGCTCCGGCTGCGCCCAAGGGCACCAAGCAGATCGCGGCCGAGCAGGTCAGCGAAGGGGGGCGCATCATCCTGATTAACCGCCCCAATTCGCCGCAGAGCTTTATCTACGGCGGCCAAGTCACCCCGCTGGATGCAGGCGATCCGGCCTTCGTTGCCTTTAACAGCGCCAATAACGCGCTGGGCGGTGATTTCCTCGCCCGCCTCAACATGAACCTGCGCGAGACCAAGGGCTGGAGCTACGGCGTGCGTGGCGGCGCGCAACCGCGTGAAAATGCGGTGATCTATGCCATTTCGGGCGGCGTGCAGGCTGATCGCACCGGGGATTCGCTGGCGGAAATGCTGCGCGAAACAGAAGAGTTCCTGACCCAGAAGGGCGTCACCGCTGACGAACTGGACCGCACCATTGCATCGTCGGTTGGCAGGCTGCCGGGCCTGTTCGAAACCTCCCCGGCGGTGCTGCGCGAAATGCAGAACAACGCGCTTTACGGACGGCCAGATAATTTTTCCGAAACGCTCGCCAGCATCTACCGCGCGCAGACGGCGGACAGCCTCGATGCCGTCGCCCGCGCCAGCATTGATACCGGCAAGTTCGTGTGGGTGGTGGTTGGCGATGCCGATAAGGTACGCAGCCAGCTCGAACCGCTCGGCCTGCCGATCGAACAGCGCGAGCTGGAAGGCGAATAAGCCTTGATCAGCGCGCTTTGGCCCAAATCCGGTTGAAGCGCGCTGACATAAGTGTAAACAACAGGCCACAAGTTTGCGTGGTCGGGAGCGTCCGGCCACACGTGTTTCAACGCCCGGATCGCCGCACGGCTCCGGGCCAATCGAGGAGTTAGATTATGTCGGTTGCAGGTACCTATAAATCCGTCGTGAAAAGCCCGATGGGCGATCAGTCGGGCACTTTTACTGTCGTTCCGGGTGATGGTGACAGCTTCACTGGCTCGCTGGTCGGCAGCCTGGGCTCGATGGATGTGGTTGATGGCAAGATTGCCGGCAACACGCTGACCTGGAAGATGAACATGGTCGTGCCGATGCCGATGACGCTGGATTGCGAAGCGACCGTGGACGGCGACCAGCTGACCGGTTCGGTCAATGCGGGCGCGTTTGGCGCGATGCCGCTGACGGGCCAGCGCGAAGCCTGATCGTCCCGGCTTGCGTGATTTGCGCGTAGTCAGGCCACAAAATTGCAAAACGCCGCCGGAGCACCTGCTTCGGCGGCGTTTTGTGTGAATGCGATGATGGTAAGGCGCTTTGGGATCAGGCACACCCTCACGCACAGGCGCACTCAACAAAGGGGGATGACAGATGAGCCAACCGACGCCGCAGGGCGACGTGCCGGGATCTGATGACCCGGACGCAGCGCCGATGCATCACGATGGGGTCGATGCCCTGCCCGACATCAATCAAACCACCGCCGACGGTGAAACCAATCTGCGCGAGGATGCCTATTGGCATGAAAATATCCGCCTGCTGATAGTGCTGATGGCGATCTGGTTCGCGTGCTCGTTCGGCGCGGGCATCCTGTTTCGCGAATTTCTCGACCAGTTCATGCTGGGCGGATACCCGCTCGGTTTCTGGTTCGCCCAGCAGGGTTCAATCTACGTCTTTATTGGGCTGATTTTCGTCTACGTCGTCACAATGAAGCGGATTGAGCGCAAGTACGATCTCGACGATTGAGGGGGCGCAGACAATGGACACGCAAACCCTGATCTACCTGTTCGTGGGGGCAAGCTTCGCGCTTTATATCGGCATCGCCATCTGGAGCCGCGCGGGATCAACCAAGGAATTCTACATCGCGGGCGGCGGAGTAAACCCGGTGGTCAACGGCATGGCCACCGCCGCCGACTGGATGAGCGCGGCAAGTTTCATCTCGATGGCCGGGATCATCGCCTTTGTCGGCTATGATGCGTCGGTCTATCTGATGGGCTGGACTGGCGGCTATGTGTTGCTGGCGCTGTTGCTGGCACCATACCTGCGCAAGTTCGGGCAGTTCACCGTGCCCGATTTCATCGGCACCCGCTATTACAGCAAGGCCGCCCGCGTGGTTGCGGTGATCTGCCTGATCTTCATCAGCTTCACCTATATCGCCGGGCAGATGCGCGGTGTCGGGATCGTGTTTTCGCGCTTCCTTGATGTGGGCATCACCACCGGGGTGATCATCGGCATGGGGATCGTGTTCATCTACTCGGTGCTCGGCGGGATGAAGGGCATCACCTATACGCAGGTGGCGCAGTTCTGCGTGCTGATCTTCGCCTATATGGTGCCCGCCTTCTTCCTCAGCTTCATGATTACCGGCAACCCGATCCCGCAACTGGGGCTGGGCTCGACGGTGAACGACGGGTCGGGGTTGTATGTGCTTGAAAAGCTCAACCTGGTGCTCGGCGATCTGGGCTTTGGCGCCTATACCGATGGGCAGAAGAGCATGATCGACGTGTTCTGCATCACGCTGGCGCTGATGGTCGGCACGGCGGGCCTGCCGCACGTGATCGTGCGCTTCTTCACCGTGCCCAAGGCGTCTGATGCGCGCAAATCGGCCGGGTGGGCGCTGGTGTTCATAGCCCTGCTGTACACCACCGCGCCAGCGGTCGGCGCCTTTGCGCGGCTCAACTTCATCGATAACGTCAACGAGCAATCCTATAGCCAAGCCCCCGGCTGGTTCACCAATTGGGAAAGCAATGACCTGATCGCGTTCAAGGACAAGAACGGCGACGGGGTGATGCAATACCGCAAGGGCGATGCCTTTGCCGGAAAGCCCGAATTCACCGGAGAAACCGGCGCATCGGGCGAACGCGCGGTGAGCAATGCTCCGGTCGAAGGCAACGCCAACGAGCTTTATGTCGATCAGGACATCATGGTGCTGGCCAACCCGGAAATCGGCAATCTGCCGGGTTGGGTGGTGGCGCTGGTGGCGGCAGGCGGGCTGGCGGCGGCGCTGTCCACCGCGGCGGGCCTGCTATTGGTGATCTCGGCCTCGGTCAGCCACGATCTGCTGAAACAGACCTTCCGCCCGGACATTTCGGAAAAGGGCGAATTGCGCGCGGCGCGGATCGCGGCGACGGTGGCGATCGTGATTGCGGGCTATCTCGGCGTCTATCCGCCGGGCTGGGTCGCGCAGGTGGTGGCGTTCGCCTTTGGCCTCGCGGCAGCGACGCTGTTCCCGGCGATCTTCATGGGCATCTTTTCCAAGCGCATGAACAAGGAAGGCGCGATTGCCGGGATGGTATCAGGCCTGGTGTTTACCTTCGGCTACATCGTCTATTTCAAGCTGGTGAACCCGCAAGCCAGCAATGCCGCGAACTGGCTGCTGGGCATTTCGCCCGAAGGCATCGGGGTGATCGGGATGCTGATCAACTTTGGCATCGCGCTGGCGGTGTCATCGGTAGCCGCAAGCCCACCGCTCGAAGTACGCAAGCTGGTCGATTCGATCCGCGTCCCGCGCGGGGTGGGTGAGGCGCAGGCTCACTAAAGCGAGGTCGCGCTCAGCGGTTCTGCCGTCCCTCAACCAGCCGCTCAACAAGCGACGGATCGGCCAGCGTCGAAGTATCGCCCAGCGCGCCGAAGTCGTTCTCGGCGATCTTGCGCAGGATGCGGCGCATGATCTTGCCCGATCGGGTTTTGGGCAGGCCGTCGGTGAAGTGGATGATATCGGGCGTGGCAATCGGGCCGATTTCCTTGCGGACATGGGCTTTCAACTCGGCCAGCAGCGCGTCCGATCCCTCCTCCCCCACGTTCAGGGTGACGTAGCAATAGATGCCCTGCCCCTTGATATCGTGGGGATAGCCGACCACCGCCGCCTCGGCCACCTTGGGGTGGAGCACCAGCGCGCTTTCGACCTCGGCGGTGCCCATGCGGTGGCCGGAGACGTTGATCACATCATCGACGCGGCCGGTGATCCAGTAATATCCGTCCGCGTCGCGCTTGCACCCGTCGCCGGTGAAATATTTGCCCGCATAGGTGCTGAAATAGGTCTGCACGAAGCGGTCATGGTCGCCGTAAATGGTGCGCGCCTGCCCCGGCCAGCTATGCGTGATGCACAGGTTGCCCTCGGCTGCTCCGTCAAGCGTCTTGCCATCGCCATCGACCAGCTCTGGGCGGATTCCAAAGAACGGCAGGCCCGCGCTGCCCGGTTTCATGTCATGCGCGCCCGGCAACGTAGTGATCATGCAGCCGCCGGTTTCGGTCTGCCACCAGGTGTCGATGATCGGGCAGCGCCCTTCGCCCACCACGTCGAAATACCAGCGCCACGCCTCGGGATTGATCGGCTCACCGACGCTGCCGAGCAGGCGCAAGGACGCGCGGCTGCGGCTGGTGACGTGGGCGTCGCCTTCGCGCATCAGCGCGCGGATTGCGGTGGGGGCGGTGTAGATGATGTTCACCTTGTGCTTGTCCACCACATCCCAGAACCGCCCGTGATCGGGGTAATTGGGCACGCCTTCAAACACCACCGCGGTCGCTGCATTGATCAGCGGGCCATAGACCACGTAACTGTGCCCCGTGACCCAGCCGATATCGGCGGTGCACCAGAACACTTCGCCCGGCTGATAATCGAAAACGTAGTGGAACGTGCTCGCCGTCCACACGCCGTATCCGCCGGTGGTGTGGAGTACCCCTTTGGGCTTGCCGGTGGAACCTGAGGTGTAGAGGATGAACAGCGGGTCTTCTGCCGCCATGACTTCGCACGGGCAATCATCGTTACTGGCTATGTCTTCAAGCCAGTGATCGCGGCCTTCCTGCATCGCGATGGCCCCGCCGGTGCGGCGCACCACCAGCACCCCATCGACCGGGATGGCATGGGCGGAGAGGTTCAAGGCCGCATCGACGTTCGCTTTCAACGGCACCCGCTTGCCGCCGCGCAGGCCTTCATCGGCGGTGACGATAAAGCGGCTGGCGCAATCCTCGATCCGGCCCGCCAGCGCCTCGGGCGAGAAGCCGCCGAACACCACCGAATGCACCGCCCCCAGCCGCGCGCAGGCGAGCATCGCGGTGACGCCTTCGATGATCATCGGCATGTAGATCGTCACCCGGTCGCCCTTGGTCACGCCCAGCGATTTCAGCGCGTTGGCCATCCGCACCACCTCGGCGTGGAGTTCGCCATAGGTCAGGCTGCGGCCCGCACTCGCTGGATCGTCAGGCTCAAAAATCAGTGCCGTGGTGTTCGCGTGTTGCGCCAGGTGCCGGTCAACCGCATTGTGGCACAGGTTGAGGCTGCCGTCCTCAAACCAGCTGATACCCACCGGGCTATAGGCCCACTCGCCGCCTTGCGTCGGGGACTTGACCCAATCGAGCCGCTGCGCCTGTTCCAGCCAGAACGCGTCGGGCGCCTCAATCGAGCGGCGATACATTTCGGCGTATTGTTCGGGCGTGCAATGGGTCGGGGCGTGGGGCTCTGGCCGTTTGACGATCGGGGTCATGGCGATTCTCTCTGTTCTGAACGCGGGTTGGCGGCAGGCTACACGCGCTGCGCGTTCAGACAAAGAGCTTACGGCGTTTAAGGCATCCGGCGCATCTGACACCGCCGTTGCGGCGCGATGTTTCACGTGAAACATTGCCCAAACCTGCCCCTAAGCGGGGTCTAGCGCGACCTAGAGGGGGTCTAACCGGGGTCTAACCCAACCCTGGACCGGCGCAAAAAAGCCCCGCCAGCATCACATGATGCCAGCGGGGCTTCGTGTCATTACCAGCAGGTTCAGAACCGGTAGGCAACCCCGGCGCTGATCACCCACGGATCCAACTTGTGTTCGGTTTCGATCGCCAGCGTGTTGCCCACAAACCAGCGCGCGGTGGTGTCGATGAAGTAACGCTTCACATCGACGCTGAGGCCAAGCCCGGTGTCGTTCAGCGGCACATCGAACCCGGCCTGCAACGCAATGCCGAACTCGTTCGACAAGGTGTTTTTGGTCACGCCCAGCGGCAAAGTCGCCGCGCCCGGATCATCATCCACCCACAGGAAGTAGGATGGCCCGGCCCCGACATAGGGTTTCACCGCGCCCAGATCGAAGTGATATTTGGCGGTCACCGTCGCCGGGATCAGCTTGGCATTCGATACCAGCTCCGCGCCGACCGGAAGGCCGGCGGTGGCATCAACATCATGCTGGGTCATCCCGGCAATCGTTTCGATCGAGATGTTGTTGCTGATGAAATATTCGATCGCGATGGTGGGCGTGACATTGTCGTTCGCGCGGGTCTGCGTGGTCGCAGGCAGGCCCGGCAGGTTGACCCTGATGTCAGTGATCTTGCCATCGGGCAGAACCGCGGTGCCCAGCAGTTTGAACTGGATATCGCCTGCACGGTCAGTGTCATCCTGCGCCATGGCGGGCGTGGCAGCAAGCGCCAAGGCGGCACCGGCAAGCATCAGAATAGTCTTCATTTTCGTGTCCTTCATCCAGCAGCAGTGGCCGCCTTGCGCGGCCCAGGATGGTTGCTGCCTGTGGCCGCCCGATAGGCTTGGCCGATGCCTGCGATCATTGATCAGGATCAAAGACGCGTGGCGAAATTCGCGGCAATATTTCATCATCATGGCGACCCTCAGTCCTTCATCCCCGCGCTCTGATCTGGACGCTGGTCTTGCCGCATTCCGCGCTGCATTGCCGAAGGAAACGCGCGGTGCCGACACCGCTGACCGGCTGTGTGCCATCGGCACATTCGCGCATCTGGCCAAGGGCGAACAGCTCGCCCCCGATCCGCGCGATGACCGGTTGGTCTATATCGCCAACGGTTCCGCCAAACTGGTTGCGCCGTCTGGGGCGGGATCACCAGTCAATCAGGTGCTGGCATTCCATTTCGGCGGTGATCTGATTTCGGTATTGCGCCAAAGCGCCAGTGAACCGTGGGGCGACTTTCGGCTGGTCGCATTGACCAATTGCGATCTGGTTATTTTTCCGGCCGACCGGTTCCTCGATATCGCGCAAGCTGAACCGGCGGTGCTGCGATCGGTGCTGGCGCGCAGTTTGCAGGCGCTGCACCGTTCCCGCACGCGGATGATGCAGATGGGGCACAAGTCCGCGCAGCAAAGGATTGCCGATTTCCTTGTTTCGATGGCCGAAAGGCTAACCAATCGCACCACCGGGGCCTGCGCCATGTCATTACCAATGAGCCGCCGCGACATCGGCGACAGCCTTGGCCTCACTATCGAGACTGTCAGCCGCCAATTGACCGATCTGCGCGAGGCGGGCCTGTTGACGACTGAGGGGCGTTCAAAAATCCTGCTCACCGATATTGCCGCGCTGACGCGGCTGGCCGGACGCGGGCAGCTGCAAGCGGGATAGGCCGGACGAAAATTCGCAATTTTGATATGAATCAACTACCGCAATGCGGGGGCCGGTTACAGCGGGCCAACGAAAGGGACAATTCAACATGGAAGCAGTCGTAAGGCGGCTGGGGGGCTGGGCATTTGTCCTGCTTTTCGCCATTATCGCTATCGCACTGACCCCGGATAGTGGGTTTGCGATCCATATGGGGATCGTGGGGCTGGCAGCCCTGATCGTGATTATTGCCACGTTGCGCAGCTATGATCCGCTGGCCAAGGCGCAAAGCATCTTCAAGATGCCTCCTGGCCCATCGCGCTATGATGATGACGTGGTGCGCTGGGGCGTGATTGCGACCATGTTCTGGGGGATCGCGGGCCTGCTGGTCGGCGTGGTGATCGCCACGCAATTGGCCTTCCCGCAATTGAACCTTGAACCTTACCTCAATTTCGGCCGGTTGCGCCCGCTGCATACCTCGGCGGTGATTTTCGCGTTCGGGGGCAATGCCCTGATCGCGACAAGTTTCTACGTCGTGCAGCGCACCTGCCGCACCACGTTGGCGTTCCCCGGCATGGCGCGGTTCGTGTTCTGGGGGTATCAGCTGTTCATCGTGCTGGCCGCGACCGGATACCTGCTCGGTATCACCCAATCGAAAGAATATGCCGAGCCCGAATGGTATGTCGATCTGTGGCTAACGGTGGTGTGGCTCGCCTATCTGGCGGTGTTCGTCGGCACGCTGCTGCGTCGTCATGAACCGCATATCTATGTCGCCAACTGGTTCTACCTCGCCTTCATCGTCACCATTGCGATGCTGCACGTGGTCAATAATCTGGCGATCCCGGTCAGCTTCCTTGGCACCAAAAGCTACAGCGCCTTTGCCGGGGTGCAGGATGCGCTGACCCAGTGGTGGTATGGCCACAACGCGGTGGGTTTCTTCCTGACCGCAGGCTTCCTCGCCATGATGTATTACTTCGTGCCCAAACAGGCGGGGCGGCCGGTCTATTCCTACCGCCTGTCGATCATCCACTTCTGGTCGCTGATCTTCCTCTATATCTGGGCCGGGCCGCACCACCTCCACTACACCGCCCTGCCCGATTGGGCGCAAACGTTGGGCATGGTGTTTTCGATCATGCTTTGGATGCCCAGCTGGGGCGGGATGATCAACGGTCTGATGACGCTCAACGGCGCATGGGACAAGGTGCGCACCGATCCGATCATCCGCATGATGGTGCTGGCGCTGGCGTTCTACGGGATGAGCACGTTTGAAGGCCCGATGCTGTCGATCAAGGCGGTCAACAGCCTGTCGCACTATACCGACTGGACCATCGGCCACGTCCATTCGGGCGCGCTGGGATGGAACGGGATGATCACTTTCGCCTGTGTCTATTTCCTGGTGCCGCGCCTGTGGAACAAGCCGCGGCTATACAGCCTGCGGATGATCAACTGGCACTTCTGGCTCGCGACGCTGGGGATCGTTTTTTACGCTTCCAGCATGTGGGTCGCCGGGATCACGCAGGGCCTGATGTGGCGCGAATACGGGTCTGACGGTTATCTGGTGAACAGCTTCATCGACACGGTTACGGCGCTGCACCCGATGTACATCCTGCGCGCTGTCGGCGGGCTGATGTATCTCTCCGGGGCTATCATCATGGTTTACAATATCTGGATGACAATCGCCGGCAAGCTTCGCGACGAAGCGCCGATGGGTGACACCGCCCATGATGAAGCCGCCGATCGCCCGATCCTGTCTGAACCGCAAGCCCAGCCCGCTGAATAAGCGGCAGGAAGGAACGCGAACAATGACTGATACAAAGCGCAAGGAACCCTTCGAAGGCCACAAGCGGCTGGAAAAGAACGTCACCCTGCTCGCCGCTGCAACCTTTGTGGTGGTCGCCATCGGCGGGATCGTGGAAATCGCCCCGCTGTTCTGGATCGATAACACAATCGAAAAGGTGGAGGGGATGCGTCCCTATACCCCGCTGGAACAGGCCGGGCGGGATATCTACGTCCGCGAAGGCTGCTACCTGTGTCACAGCCAGATGATCCGTCCGTTCCGTGACGAGGTCGAACGCTATGGCCATTACAGCCTCGCGGCGGAATCGATGTATGATCACCCGTTCCAATGGGGATCGAAACGCACCGGGCCGGATCTGGCGCGCGTGGGCGGGCGCTATTCGGATGAATGGCACGTCCAGCATCTCAAGGCGCCGCGTTCGGTGGTGCCGGAAAGCATCATGCCCAATTACAGCTTCCTGGCGGAAACGGCGCTGAACGTGCCCGATCCGGCGGCGAATCTCACCGCGTTGCGGCGCGTGGGCGTGCCCTATTCCGATACCGACATCGCGCAGGCCGGGGCTGATCTGATGGCGCAGGCCAACCCCGATGCCGATGCGGGCGATCTGGCGGCGCGTTACCCCAAGGCGCAGATCCGCGATTTCGATGGCGATCCCACCCGCGTCACCGAAATGGATGCGCTGGTCGCCTATCTCCAGATGCTTGGCACGCTGGTCGATGTGAACAGCGCCGCCGCGCAGGAGGAACTGGCTGAGGAGAAAGGGCGATGAGCCTTTACGAAATCCTGCGCCACTTCGCCGATTCCTTCGGACTGGTGGTGATCTTCGCGCTCTATCTGACGCTGTGCCTGTGGCACTTCCGCCCCGGGGCAAAAGCCCATGTGGAGGCAGCCAAGCATTCGATTTTCAAGGATGAAGACGATGTCCAATAAGCGGATTGACCAACCCACCGGCACCGAAACCGTCGGCCACGAATGGGACGGGATCGAAGAACTCAACACCCCGCTGCCGCGCTGGTGGTTGTGGACGTTCTACGCCACGATTGCATGGTCGCTGGTCTATGTGGTGCTCTATCCCGCGTGGCCGATGATCGACAAGGCGACTTCGGGCACGCTCGGCTGGTCAAGCCGCGGCGACCTCGCCAAGGAAATGAGCGCCGCCGATGCCGCGCGCCAAGGCGTGATCGCCCAGATCGCCGCGACCGATATCGAAGCCCTGCCCGCCTCGCCCGAACTGATGGCGCAGGCGATTGCCGGGGGGGCGGCCGCGTTCAAGGTCAATTGCGTGCAGTGCCACGGCGCGGGCGCGGCGGGCTATCAGGAATATGGCTACCCCAACCTCAATGATAATGACTGGATCTGGGGCGGCACGCTGACCGATATCGAAACCACCCTTACCCACGGTATCCGCTGGGAAGGGTCTGACGCGACACGGGCAAATTATATGCCCGCGTTCGAAGGGATGTTCGATGCAGGCCAGGTGGCGGCGCTGACCAGCCATGTCCTGTCATTAAGCGGCAAGGCCAAACCGAACGCCGCTGGCGGGGTGCTCTATTCCGAAAACTGTGTCGCCTGCCACGGCGCGGCCGGTGCCGGGTTGCCCGAAATGGGCGCACCGGCGCTCAACGACGCGATCTGGCTTTATGGCAGCAGCGAAGCGGCGGTGCGCAAGCAGATCCTCGCCCCGCGTCACGGCGTGATGCCGGGATGGAAAGACCGGCTTGATCCGGTGACGATCAAGATGCTGGCAGCCTACGTGCACTCGCGCGGCGGCGGGCAGCAGGCGGCCCCGGCGGCTGAACCTGCAACCGATGTCGCGCAAGCGCCGAAGGCCGAAACCGATGGCTGACATCAAGGAGCCTGAGCGCACCAATCCGCCAGCGGGCAAGCCTCGCGACTGGAGTGGTGCGCTCGGCTCTGCCGCGCCGCAACCCGCCCCCGCTGCTGCCGGCCCGGCGAAGATCGAGCTCTATGAAAAGGGCAAGACCGTCCATAACAAGCGGATCGACGGCCCGTTCCGGCGGTTCAAATGGCTGGTGATGGTGGTCACGCTGGCGGTCTATTACATCACCCCGTGGATCCGTTGGGATCGCGGGCCATATGCACCCGATCAGGCGGTGCTGGTCGATCTGGCGCATCGCCGGTTCTACATGTTCGATATCGAAATCTGGCCGCACGAATTTTACTTCGTCGCCGGGTTGCTGATCATGGCGGGGATCGGGCTGTTCCTCGTCACCAGCGCGGTTGGCCGGGCGTGGTGCGGTTATGCCTGCCCGCAGACAGTGTGGACTGATCTGTTCCAGCATATTGACCGCTTTTTCGATGGCGATCGCAACGCCCGCGCACGGTTGGACAAGGCACCGTGGACGGCGGGCAAGATCACCCGCCGCACCTCAAAGTGGGCGGTCTATCTGGTCATCAGCTTCTGGACCGGCGGCGCATGGATCATGTATTTCGCCGACGCGCCCACTCTCACCTATGATTTCTGGCGCGGCGAAGCTGCGACGGTGGCCTATGCGACCGTGGCGATCCTGACCGGAACCACCTTCTGGCTCGGCGGGTTCATGCGCGAACAGGTGTGCATCTATATGTGCCCGTGGCCGCGCATCCAGACCGCGATGCTCGATGAAAAAAGCCTCATCGTCACTTACAAGGACTGGCGCGGCGAACAGCGCGGCAGCCTGAAGAAAGCGGCCAAAAACCCCGAAGCCTACGGCGATTGCGTCGATTGCCTGCAATGCGTCGCGGTGTGCCCCACCGGGGTCGACATTCGCGAAGGCCAGCAGATCGGTTGCATCACCTGCGGATTGTGCATCGACGCCTGCGACCGGGTGATGAAGGACATCGGCCGCCCGCGCGGGCTGATCGATTACGCCACGCTCGAACAATGCGAGGCCGAAGCGGCGGGCGCGCCCGCAACGCCTGCGTGGAAAGCGCTGCTGCGCCCGCGCGTCTTTATCTACTTCGGCGTCTGGGGCGCGATTGGCGCAGGCCTGTTATTTGCGCTGGGCGCCCGCACGCATACCGATCTTACCGTCTCGCCTGATCGCAACCCGCCGTTCATGCTGATGAAGGATGGATCGGTGCGCAATGCCTACACGCTGCGGCTGCGCAATATGGAGGCTCGCCCGCGCGATATGGAAGTTGCGCTGACCGGCCTGCCGCAAGGCGCGGTGATCTGGACTGACGCAGTAAGCCTTGAAAACGCCGCGCCGGTGCAAGTGATCGCCGTGCCCGCCAATGAAACCAAGGTGGTGCGCGCCTATGTGATGCTGCCACCGGGTGCGACGGCAGACAGTTTCAGCTTCCGCCTGACCAGCCTTGATGAACAGCGCGAACAGGATCTGGCAGAAACCAGATTTGCCATGCCGGGGAACGAATGATGGCCAGCAACAGCAAAAAATTCACCGGCAAGCACATGGCGATGGTGTTCATCGGCGGGTTCGGCGTGGTGATCGCGGTCAACCTGGTGATGGCGAGCTTTGCGGTCAGCGGCTTTCACGGCTTGGTGGTCGAAAACTCCTATGTCGCCAGCCAGAAATTCAACGGCTGGATGGATGAGGCCGAAAAATCGCGCGCGCTCGGCTGGAAGGTGGAAGCGCGCCACCTTGCCGACGGGCGCATCGCGCTGACCACCGCCGACGTGCCCGAAGGCGCGGCCATCACCGCGATTGCACGCCGACCGCTGGGTCAGCACGAACTCGCCAACCTCACCTTCGCCTCGGCGGGCGCAGATGCGTGGACCGCCAACGAAGCGCTGGCGCAAGGGCGCTGGACGTTGCACCTTACCGTGACCGCTGGCGGCCAGACCTGGACAGGGGAAAGCAAGCTGCCGTGAACGCCCCTGCCCCCATCCTTGCCGATAGCCCCGCGCTGATCTCGACCCGCTTCACCGTGCCAGGGATGCGGTGTGCTGGCTGCATCGGCAAGATTGAGCGGGAACTGCCCAAGGTTGACGGCATCATCGCGGCGCGCGCCAATTTTTCGGCCAAGCGGGTGGCGATCCAGCATGATCCCGCGCTCGATGAAACCGCGCTCACCGCCGCGCTGCTGGCGATCGGGTTTGAAGCGCAGCCGGTGGCGGACAATCCGCTCGGCGTGGAAACGCAGGAGCGCAAGCGTTTGATCCGTGCGCTCGGCGTGGCGGGCTTCGGGATGATGAATGTGATGCTGCTGTCGGTCAGCATCTGGTCGGGCGCGGATGGGCCGACGCGCGATCTGTTCCACTGGCTGTCGGCGCTGATCGCGATGCCGGTGATTGCCTATTCGGGCCGCCCGTTCTTCGCGAGCGCGTGGATGGCGCTGTCGCATCGCCGCACCAATATGGACGTGCCGATTTCGATTGGCGTGATCCTCGCGGCCGCGCTCAGCCTCTATGAAACGATCACCGGCGGCGGGCACGCTTATTTTGAAAGCGCGGTGATGTTATTGTTCTTCCTGCTCGCCGGGCGCGTGCTCGATGCGGTGATGCGTGACCGCACGCGCGCCGGGATCGGCGCTTTGCTGGGCCGGATGGGGAAAAGCGCCAGCGTGATCGGCCCCGATGGCAGCACCCGCCGCGTGGCTGCCGGAGAGCTTGAGCCGGGAATGCTGGTGCTGGTCGCGGCTGGCGAAGCGCTCGCCGCTGATGGCGCGGTTGAAGACGGGGTAAGCGCCATCGACAACGCCATGCTGACCGGCGAAAGTGCGCCCGAACCGGTCGCGCCGGGGGCGATTGTCCACGCGGGCGCGATCAACCTTTCCGCGCCGCTGCGGGTGCGGTTGACCGCCGTGGCGGATGACACCGCAATTGCCGAAATCGCGCGGCTGATGGACGAGGCGGGCCAATCGCGCAGCCACTATGTCCGCATCGCCGACCGCGCCAGCCGCCTCTATGCGCCGGTGGTGCACAGCCTCGCCGCGCTGGCGTTTGTTGGCTGGATGATCGCGGGCGCGGGTTGGCACCAATCGCTCACCATCGCGATTGCGGTGCTGATTATCACCTGCCCCTGCGCGATGGGCCTCGCCGTGCCCGCCGCGCAGGTGGTGGCGAGCGGCGCGTTGCTGCGCCGGGGCCTGCTGGTAAAAGATGGCAGCGCGCTGGAACGCCTCGCCGAATGCGACATCGCGCTGTTCGACAAGACCGGAACGCTGACGCTGGGCACCCCGCGCGCGGATATTACCGCGCTGGGTGCTGAGGCGCGCAGCGTCGCGTTGGGGCTGGCGCAGGCGAGCCGCCATCCGCTGAGCCAGGGACTCGCCGCTGCTTTGCTGCACGAAGGCGTGGTGCCTGCGGTAATCGCGGATGTGCGCGAAGTCAGCGGTGCGGGGCTTTCGGGGCGCTGGAACGGCGTCGAGGTCGCGCTCGAACGGCCCGACGATGCCGCGCAATCCCTCGCCGCCCGGCTGCGAATCGGGGAGACCGCACAGACCATCGCATTCGCCGATCCGCTGCGCGCCGATGCTGCGGCGACGCTTGCGGCGCTGCGGGCCGAGGGGATCGAAGCCAGCATCCTGTCGGGCGACCGCGCCGCGCCGGTGGACGCCGCGGCGCGCGAATTGGGCCTTGCTGCCACAGCCGAAGTCAGCCCGCAGGCCAAGCTCGCCGCATTGGAAGCGCTGAAGGCACAGGGCCGCCGCCCGCTGATGGTGGGCGATGGCTTGAACGATGGCCCGGCATTGGCCGCCGCGCACGCCTCGATCGCGCCGGGCACCGCGTCCGATGCCAGCCAGCAGGCCGCCGATGCGGTGTTTATTGGCGAGAAACTGATGCCGGTCGCGCTCGCGGTGCGGGTCGCCAAGGCGACGATGCGGATCGTGCGCCAGAACTTCGGCTTTTCGATTATTTATAACGTGCTGGCAGTGCCGCTGGCTTTGTTCGGCCTCGTCACCCCGCTGATCGCGGCTATCGCCATGTCGGTCAGCTCGCTGGTGGTGGTCGCCAATTCGCTACGGCTGGCGAGATCGACGAAATGACCGGCCTTGCGTTCCTGATCCCGATTGCCATCGGCATGGGGTTACTCGGCCTCGCCGCCTTCTTGTGGTCGCTGCGCGATGGGCAGTATGAAGACATGGACGGGGCCGCCAGCCGGATCCTGATTGATGAAGAGGACGAATTATGAGCGCCGCCGCCCTGCCCTATGCCATCACCGCGCTGGTGCCGGTGCTGATCGGCCCCTTGCCAGTGGACAGCCAAGCGATGACCGTCCCCTTGTGCAATGGCGGCACCCTCACCATCCCGCTGGGTGACGGCGAAGCGCCGATGGATAACCGCCAATGCCACCCCAGCGGATGCCACGCGGGCACCAGCCGCGAAAAGGCCAAACGCACAATTTGATCTCACGCAAAGACGTGGGCCAGCGCAGCCGCTTTAAGCGCACTCATGTGGCAATATCATCCCGAACTGCTCGCTACGCCGGTGCCGCGTTACACCAGCTATCCCACTGCGGCGGATTTCGGCGCGCTTCCCGAAGGCGCGATCGAGCGTGCGATTGCGGGGGCGGATGGTGACATCTCGCTCTATCTCCACATCCCGTTTTGCGAACAGATCTGCTATTATTGCGGCTGCAACACCGGGGCGGCGGGCAAGCGTGCGCGGGTGGAGAGCTATCTTGCCGCGCTGCATCAGGAAATCGCCACGGTCGCCAGCCTGCTTCCCGAAGCCGCGCGGGTGCGGCGCATTGCCTTTGGCGGCGGCAGCCCCAACGCGATTGAACCGGGCGAACTACTGGCGCTGGTTGACGCGATTCACGCCCATTTCCCGCTATTCGCTCCCGAATGGTCAATCGAACTCGATCCGCGCAGCCTGAACGCGCAATGGAGCCACGTGATCAGCGAAGTCGGCATCACCCGCGCGAGCATGGGGGTGCAGACCTTCGCCCCGCATTGCCAGAAGGTGATCGGGCGCGAACAACCCACCGCGATGATCTGCCGCAGTGTCGATTGGCTGCGCAGCGGCGGCGTGACCTCGCTCAATTTCGATCTGATGTACGGCCTGCCGCATCAGACCATTGCTGATCTGACCGAAAGCCTCGAATACACGCGCAAACTGGGGGCCGACCGGGTGGCGGTGTTCGGCTATGCCCACGTCCCCCATCTCGTTCCGCGCCAGAAAGTCATCCCCGAAGATACGCTGCCGGGGGCCGAGGCGCGCTTTGCCATGGCGAGCGCGGCTCACGCCTTCCTGACCGGCAACGGCTATGACGCTATCGGTTTCGATCACTTCGCCCTGCCGCATGATCCGCTGGCGCGCGCGGCGCGGGATGGCATGCTGCGGCGCAATTTTCAGGGCTTCACCGATGATCAGGCCGAGGTTTTGATCGGGATGGGCTCATCGGCGATCAGCGGCTTTCCCGGCCTGCTTGCCCAGAACGACAAGCATAATGGCCGCTATCGCACGCTGTCCGGCGAAGGGCGGCTATCGGCCAACCACGGGATCGCGCGCGCGGCGCAAGACCGGCTGCGCGGCGGCGTGATCGAGGCGCTGCTGTGCCGGGGCGAGGCGGCGCTGTCGCCGTGCCTGCTGGCCGAGGTGCAGGATAAGCTTGCGCCGTTTATCGCTGCCGGGCTGGCGACGCTGAGTGATAACAGCTTGCGCATTGCGCCTGACGGATTGCCCTATGCCCGGGTGATCGCATCGCTGTTCGATAGTTACCGCGCGATCACGCAGCGCAAGTTCAGTTCGGCGATCTGATCACTGATTCCCGAGCGCCTGCGCCGCAACGTTCAACTGCCCAGCGCGAGCAACACCTTGGATGACGCCGCCGACAACGCGCCGGGGTTCAAGGCAAGCGCATCCGGACGGGTGGCCGTGGGGTAGGCCTGTGTCAGCACAGCCAGCGCCTCGGTGATGCGGGCGTGGAGCGCCGGGTTGTCAGCCTTGATCGCCGCGCCCGATGCCGCAAATGCGGTTTCGGCAACCTTGGCAAAGCCATAGCCATCCAAATACGGTTCGAAGCGGTCATCGCTGGCGCTGATGCGATACATCGCGCTGGCGCGTTCGATCTGGTCGGCGATCACGCCTGCGGTCACCGCGGCTTCGGATGCGCCATTATCGGGCGCTTTGGTCGCCGCACCGCGCAGCGCGGCGATGATCGCATCATAGCGTTTGTTCACCTCTGCGGCGCTTTTGCCGTCATAGGCGGCGATCGAGGCATCGGTGAGCAATTGCTTGAAATCGGCAACCCCCAACTGCGCGAACACCGGGTCCATTTCCACCAGCACTTCAGCCGCGGGATGGGCGAACATTTCGGCGGCTGCCTGTTTCTCACCCGCCGCATAGGCATCGCGCGCGGCGACAACGTGGGCCTCGGTCACGGCCAGCGCAATGCCATAGGTGATCGGATCGTGGCCCGCATCAGCCACCGCCACGCCGCCCTCACCCTCACCGCCTGCAGTGCCGCCGCCGATTGTAGCGGCGCTATCACCGGGGGCGACCGCTTGCGTGCCCGCACCTTCGCCACCTGAGCCTTCGCCGCCCGCCTCGTCGCTGCACGCCGACAGCACGCCGCCCGCCAACGCGGTGCCAAGGCCCAACTGAGTCCAGATTTTGAGCGTGCTTTTCATCGAACGGGTCGTCCTTTGCGTGAAACCGAGGGTTGGCATTCCCCATGGCCGAGTTAATAATCATTCGCAAGTAGCCAATGTGTAATCTGAATAAGTATGCGGCGCGTGGGATTTGTGCGCGCCGCCTGCTAACACCGACTTGCTTACACAACCGGCGGGAGAAAAGATGATGCGCGATCTGGTGGTAGTCGATATCGGCGGCACCCATGCGCGCTTCGCCATCGCGTCGATTGGCGCGAATGGGGCGATCAGCCTTGATGCGCCCGAAACGCTCCACACCGCCGATCACGCCAGCTTTCAAACCGCGTGGGAAGCCTTCCGCAACCGCAAGGGCGGCACCCTGCCACCTGCGGTCAGCATGGCGATTGCCGGGCCGGTGGGCAGCCCCGGCAATCTCAATCCGGTGATCCGTTTTACCAACAATCCGTGGATCATCCGTCCCGCGCTGATCGCTGACAAGCTCGGCGTGGAACGCTTCACGCTGGTCAATGATTTCGCCGCCGTCGCCCACGCCGTAGCGCGCGCGGATGACGACCAATTCCTGCATCTGGCTGGCCCCGATGCGCCGCTGGGCCGCGATGGCACGATCAGCGTGATCGGCCCCGGCACCGGGCTTGGGGTCGCGCATCTGTGGCGATCCGGCGCCAATTACCGCGTGCAGGCGACCGAGGGCGGACATATCGACTTTGCCCCGCTCGACACCATCGAGGACGCGATCCTCGCCCGTCTGCGCAGCCGCCACAACCGCGTTTCGGTGGAGCGGGTGGTGGCTGGCCCCGGCATCGTCGATATTTATCAGGCGCTCGCCGCCATGGAACACCGCACCGTGCCTGAACGCGATGCGATTGAGATCTGGACGCTCGGCACCACTGGCGAGGATTCTCTGGCAGCCGCAGCGGTTGACCGCTTCTGCCTGTCATTGGGGTCGGTCGCGGGCGATCTGGCGCTGGCGCAGGGCGGGTTTGCGGGCGTGGTGATCGCGGGCGGGCTTGGCTACCGCATCCGCGACACGCTGCTCGCATCGGGCTTTGCTGCGAGGTTCAAGTCCAAGGGGCGGTTTGAAAGCCTGATGGCAGGCATCCCGGTCAAGCTGATCGTCCACCCGCAACCCGGCCTGTTTGGCGCGGCCGCGGCCTTTGCAACCGAGCACGGGGAATCGCCATGAAGACCATCGCCGATCTTGAAGCACGGCTGGCTGACCTGCATCAGCGCACCCGTGAAACCCCGCTGTTCAACCCGGTGTTTCAATTGTCGCTCGATCTGTCGCGCGGGCTTGAGGCGGGGCAGGTGAGCCTAGATGATCTGGCCGCGCTGGTGGCTGATCTGGAATGCGATGGGCTGAAAACCCGCGCGGCCAAGCTGCGCAAGCTGCTGGCTCCAACCGCCGATAGCGCCGCCACATTGGCGGGTGAGGATGCGGATTTCGACGCCTTTCGCGCGTGCTGGGAACGCCCGCAACTCCACGCCGTGTTCACCGCACACCCCACCTTCCTGCTCGCGCCGGAACAGGCCGAGGCGGTTGCCGCTGCGGCCTCTGGCGATGGAGTGATCGACGATAGCGCCTGCGTCGCCGCGCCCGAACACGCCGCCGTGACGCTTGACCACGAACACCGCGCCGCAATGGCCGCGATGGGCCGGGCGCAGGATGCGCGCGATGCGATTGTCGCCCGCTTGCTCGATGAAGCGCGCCAGAGCTGGCCCGATCAATGGCGCGACCTGCGCCCGCTGCCGTTCCGCTTTGCCAGCTGGGTCGGATACGACATGGACGGGCGCACCGATATTGGCTGGCACACCTCGATCGGGTTCCGGCTGACCGAAAAGGCTGAACGGCTGGCGCGCTACACTGCCGCGCTGGAAGCCATCGACCCGGCGCACCCGCTGCTCGACACTCTGCGCCCCGCGTCGCGGTTCGCCGCTGAACGCGCCGCCGATTTCGCAGGCGATCTCAGCAGCGAAGCAGCGCTGGCCGCCGCCGCCAACCGGCTGACCACCCACAGCCCCGACAACCTGCTGTCGCTCACGCCGCTGATCACCGCGCTCGAAACCGAGGCCGATACCGCCCCGCAGACCCGCGCCATCGCCCTGCTGACGCTCGCCGCCGCGATGCGCGCCGATGGGCTGGGGATGGGCTGGATTCATTTCCGCGTGAACGCCAAACAGCTCCACAACGCGATCCGCCGCCGGCTGCCCGAAGGCGAAGTAATCGAACTCGCGAGCAAAGGCGCGCTCGCCACCCTGCGCGCGATGGTGGATGAAGCCGCTCCGCTGCGCACCAATTTTGCAGCCCTTGCCACCGAAAGCTCCACCGCGATCCGGCAATTCATCGCGATGGCGCAAATCCTCAAACACATCGACGCCGATGCCCCGATCCGGATGCTGGTGGCCGAATGCGAACAGCCCGCCACGGTGCTCGCCGCGCTGTATTTTGCCAAACTGTTCGGGGTGGAGAGCAAGGTCGATGTCTCGCCGCTGTTCGAAACCGAGGCTGCGCTTGAACATGGCGGGCGGTTTCTGGATGCCTTGCTGGCAGAGCCTGCCTATCGCGCCTACGCCCGGCAACGGGGCCGGGTGGCGGTGCAGACCGGCTTTTCCGATGCCGGGCGTTTCGTCGGGCAGATCCCGGCGAGCCTCGCGATTGAGCGGCTGCAAGGGCGGCTGGCCGAAGCGATGGCCGCCAATGGTCTGGGCGATGTCGCCGCGCTGGTGTTCAACACCCACGGCGAAAGCATGGGCCGCGGCGCGCATCCGGCGTCGTTTCAGGACCGGCTCGAATGGCCGCTGTCCCCGTGGGCACGGCGGCGGTTTGCGCGGGCGGGTATCCGGCTGGAACCCGAAGTCAGCTTTCAGGGCGGCGATGGCTACCTGTTCTTCGCCACCCCCGAACTGGCGCTCGCCACCCTCACCCGCATTGCCGAGCTGCGTCCGGCGGAAACCGATCTCGCCGCGCCCGCCGATCCGTTTTACCACCGCACCGACATCAGCCTCGATTTCTATCGTGCGGTGAAGGATCATCAGAGCGATCACCTCGCCAGCCGCACCTATGCCCGCGCCGTTACCGCGTTCGGGCTGGGGCTGCTCAATACCACCGGCAGCCGCGTGTCGCGCCGTCAGAGCGATATCAACGCCGACCGCGAGATGAGCCTGCGCCAGATCCGCGCGATCCCGCACAACGCGATTCTCCAGCAGCTTGGCTACCCCGTCAATGTCATCGCCGGGATCGGCAGCGCGGCGGACGCCAACCGCGAAGACATCGCCACGCTGCTGACTGAAAGCGCGCGCGGGCGGCAGATCCTGCGGCTGCTCAACGCCGCCAATGCACTGGGCAGTATCAAGACCGTGGCGGCCTATGGCGAGCTGTTCAATTCGGCCTATTGGGCCAGCCGCACCTATCGCGGGACAGAGGATCATCTGGCTGGGGCGTGTGCCAGCCTTGCCGAATATCTGGTCGCCGATGATCGCACCAGCGTGTTTCGCCGCCTTGCCTCACACCTCAGGATTGATGCGCTCAAACTCCATCAGTTGACCGATCTGATCCTCGATAATCCCGCCGATAACCCCGCCGATACCCCTGGGCGCGAACGCGTGCGCCGCCGTATCGGGGTGTTGCAGGCGCTGCGCCTCGCGCTGCTGCAGCATATGTTCCTGAAGGCGGTGTCTGTCCCCGCCTTCAGCCGCGCGAACGACATCAGCCGCGGCGATGTGATCGAAATGGTGCTGACCTTGCGGGTGGACGAGGCGCTGGCGCAATTGCGGCGCGCGTTTCCGGTGCGGGTGCCGGGGCCGCACGACTTCACGCTCGATGAAGCCAGCGATTACCCCGATGGCGGCGAGGAAGGTTACGGCGCGATTGAACGCGATTTCCTGACCCCGATCGCCCGCGCCCACGCACTATCGCTCAGGATCAGCACCGCGATTGCCAATGAATTCGGGGCGCATGGGTAATCCTCCTCCCGTGGGGGAGGATTTAACGCGCCGTGCTGCCGCGCGCGATCAGCGATACCGGCACCCGGCGGCGGGCATTATCGTCGTTCTCATCGAGCACCGCTTCGACCAGCGCCGCGCCCGCTTCGGCGGGATCGGGGGCAATCGTGGTCAGCCCCGGACGGGCGAAGCGGCCCGCCAGCAGATCATCGAACCCCATCACCCCCATATCCGCAGGCACCGTCAGATCGGCGGCGGCAAAGGCCTCCATCGCGCCCAGCGCCATCGCATCGCAGGCGGCGAACACCGCGTCCACGCCCCCCTGTTCGAAATCGCCCCGCTCGATCAGGCGGCGCGCGGCGCGGCGGCCTTCTTCTTCGCGGCTGGCGGCGTTGACGGTGGGGGCAAGGCACGGCTCCAGCCCGGCGGCGCGCATAGCTTCGGCATAGCCTTCATAGCGTTCGGTAAACTGCACCTGCGGCGTATTCAGCGCGCCGAGGAAGCACGGGCGGCGATAGCCTGCGGCCAGCAGATGTTCGACCGCCAGCCTGCCCGCCGCGCGGTTGTCTGACCGCACCCAATCAAGCTCGTCAAACGGCGATCCCCAATAGGCGACCCTGCGCCCTTCCCCATCAAGCGCGCGGAAATGTTCCCATGCGGGGGTGTTGGTGGTGGTGCCGATCACCACCAGACCATCGGCGCGGCCCTGTTCCTGATAGTGGCCGAAAAACGCCTCGGCGCGCGCCTGAAACGACACCAGCGTTTCAAACCCGCGTTCCGACGCGGCGACGCAGACAGAGCCGAGCAGCGCGTAGGCAAACGGGTTGATAGTGGCCGCGCTATCGCCTTCGCGGCAGATGACGACCACCGCGAGCGTCCCGGTCGATCCGCGCCGCAGCCGCGCGGCGCGTTCATCGACGAAGTAACCGAGCGCCTCGGCAGCCTCGACCACCTTGCGCCGGGTCGCCTCGGCAATCGCGGGCGATCCGGATAGCGCGCGGCTGACAGTGGGCTGGCTGACCCCCGCCCGCTCTGCCACGTCGAATGATGTTGGCCGTCTGCGTGATGCTCCGCTCATGCTCGCACCTCTACGGCCTGTTGATATCCCTGTGCAAGCGCGCGTGTGCATTCCTATTCTCACTGGAATTGTAGAGCGGCCTCGCGCATGGATTGCGCGGGAGCGTCGAGAGAACGTTCGCAACAGGAGAGAGCAGCGATGGCAATTGCACCAGGCGTGAGTCCGGCAGAGGTGTTGGCAAGCGGGGCGGATGATACACCGCAGGTCGATGCGCCGGGGCTGAACTATTTCGTGTTCGCGCTGTTCTTCATCTTCGGCGGGATCACCAGCCTGAACGATGTGATCATCCCCAAGCTGAAAGAACTGTTCACGCTGAGCTTTTTTGAAGCGAGTCTGGTGCAGTTCTGGTTCTTCATCGCCTATGCGGTGGTCGGCATTCCCGGCGCGCGGTTGGTCAAGAAGCTGGGCTATATGCGCGGCGCGGTGGCCGGGCTTGTAACGATGATGGCAGGCTGCCTGCTGTTCATCCCGGCGAGCCAGACGGCGCTGTTCCCGATGTTCCTGTTGGCCTATTTCATCCTCGCCACCGGCGTGGTGCTGGTGCAGATTGTCGCCAATCCGCTGATCAGCGTGCTTGGCCCCGCGAAGACGACGCATAGCCGGCTCACCTTTGCACAGGCGTTCAATTCGCTAGGCACCACGATTTTCCCCTATTTCGGCGCGATTCTGATCCTTGGCAGCCTAGCCAGCGTCACCGCCGCCGAATTGTCAGGCGCCGAATTGGCCGCCTATCGCACGGCGGAAAGTCAGGCGATCGTGAACGGCTATCTCGGCCTTGCCGCCGCTCTTGCGGTGGTCGCGGGCGTGGTCTGGCTGTTCCGCAACCGGTTGAAGGGTGAAAAGCACGAACACACCAGCCTTGCCGAAGGGCTTGGCCTGCTCAAGCGCCCGCGCTTTGGCTACGGCGCGGCGTCAATTTTCCTGTATGTCGGCGCGGAAGTCGCGATTGGCAGTTTCATCGTCAACTACCTGATGCAATCGCACGTGCTGAACCTGCCCGAACAAGGCGCAGGGCAGCTGATTTCAATCTATTGGGGCGGCGCGTTGGTGGGGCGCTTTATCGGCTCGGGCCTGCTGCGCATGGTCAGCCCCGGCCTGTTGCTGGCGACGGTGGCGGCGGGCGCGATCACGTTGATTGCGATTTCGGCCAATTCGACCGGGGTGATCGCAGGCTATTCGCTGCTGGCAGTGGGTCTGATGAACGCGATCATGTTCCCTACCATTTTCAGCCTCGCCTGCGAAAAGCTGGGGCCGCGCACTGCGGACGGATCGGGGATCATCAACGTCGCCATTTGCGGCGGCGCGGTGGTGCCGGTGCTTTATGGCGCGCTGGCCGATGCCACCAGCCTGGCGTTTGCGCTGGTGCTGCCGGCTGTTTGCTATGCCATTATTGCGGGCTTCGGGATCTTTGCCCGCCGACCTGCATGACCCTGCGCACACTTGAATAAGTATGCGCGGGGTGGCGGCGACGGCCGCGTGCGCCTAGGTAGGGGGCTCTAGGAAAAAGGCCGCCCTGCATGAGCTTCACCGCTGACCGCCTGCTGTTGTTCGGAGCCACGGGCGACCTTGCCCAACGGATGCTGCTGCCCAGCCTGTTTGCGCTCGATGCCGATGGCTTGCTGGCCGATGACCTCAAGATTATCGGCACCGCCCGCAGCCAGCTGACCAGCAGCGAATATCGCAGCTTCGCGCGCGCGGCGCTGGAGAAATACCTCCCCGCTGACCGGCGCGGGCGGATGGCGGATTTCCTCAACCGCCTCAGCTACCAGACGCTCGATGCGACCACGCTTGAAGGTTATGGCGATCTTGCCGCCAGAGTCGGCACCCCGGCGCGCGGGCTTGCGATCTTCCTCTCGACCGCGCCGAGCCTGTTTGAACCCACCATCAAGGGGCTGCAATCCGCCGGGCTGACAGGTGATAATGTGCGGATGTGCCTTGAAAAGCCGCTCGGCACCGATCTCGTTACCAGCTGCGAAATCAATGATGCGGTCGCCGCCGCCTTCCCCGAAGACCGCATTTTCCGGATCGATCACTATCTTGGCAAGGAGACGGTGCAGAACCTGCTGGCACTGCGCTTTGCCAATCTGATGTTCGAACCGTTGTGGAATGCGGCGCATATTGATCACGTGCAGATCACCGTCGCCGAAACCGTCGGGCTGGAAGGCCGCGTCGCGTTCTATGATGATGCGGGCGCAATCCGCGACATGGTGCAGAACCACATGCTGCAATTGCTCGCGCTGGTGGCGATGGAGCCGCCCGCGCATTTCGATGCGACGGCTGTGCGCGATGAAAAGGTCAAGGTGCTGCGCGCGCTACGCGCCGTCGAAGCGGGCGAGACGGTGACGGGGCAATATCGTGCAGGTGCCATAAACGGTGCTGCGGTGCCGGGTTATGACGATGAATTGGGCAAGCCGTCGGACACCGAAACCTTTGTCGCGATCAAGGCGCACGTCGATAACTGGCGCTGGAAGGGCGTGCCGTTCTACCTGCGCACCGGCAAGCGGATGCCCCGGCGCGTGACCGAAATCGTCATCCAGTTCCGCAGTGTGCCGCACAGCATTTTCGCCGGAAAAGGCGCAACGATGCAGCCCAACCAGCTAGTGATCGGCATTCAGCCGGAAGAAAACATCACCTTGTCGCTGATGGCCAAGGTGCCGGGGCTGGACCGCGAAGGCATCCGTCTGCGGCAGGTGCCGCTCAATATCGCGATGCAGGATGCATTCAGCGGCGCGGTGCGGCGGATTGCCTATGAACGCCTGCTGCTCGATCTGATTGAGGGTGATCAGACCCTATTCGTGCGCCGCGACGAGGTGGAAGCGCAGTGGGACTGGATCGACGCAATCCGCGCTGGCTGGGAAGAAGAAGGCCTGACGCCAAAAACCTATACCGCCGGAAGCTGGGGGCCAAGCGCCGCCATCGCGCTGGCGGAACGCGACGGAGTAACGTGGCATGAATGATCTCAACGACACGCTTCACCGCGTCACCCAGCGGGTTATCGAAAACTCCCGCTCCAGCCGCGCCGCCTATCTCGATCTGATCGCGCGCGAAGCCGATAATATGGGTGAACGCAGCGCTGTATCGTGCTCCAACCTCGCCCATGCCTATGCCGGGGCGGTGGAAGATCAGGCCGCGCTGGTTGCGGGCAAGGGCGCGAATATCGGGATCATCACCGCCTATAATGATATGCTGTCCGCCCATCAGCCCTATGGCCGCTATCCCGATCGGCTGAAGATTTACGCCCGCGAAATCGGTGCCACGGCGCAGGTGGCGGGCGGCACCCCGGCGATGTGCGACGGGGTGACACAGGGCGAAAGCGGCATGGAATTGTCGCTGTTCAGCCGCGATGTGATTGCGCTGTCCGCCGCCGTCGGCCTCAGCCATGCGATGTATGATGGCGCGCTGATGCTCGGCATCTGCGACAAGATCGTGCCCGGATTGCTGATCGGGGCGCTGCGGTTCGGACACCTGCCGACCATCTTCGTCCCCAGCGGCCCGATGCCCAGCGGCATTCCCAACAAGGAAAAGCAGCGCGTCCGCCAGCTGTATGCCGAAGGCAAGGCGACCCGCGCCGAACTGCTGGCCAGCGAAATGGGCAGTTACCATTCGCCCGGCACCTGCACCTTTTTCGGCACCGCCAATTCCAATCAGATGATGATGGAGATGATGGGGCTGCACATTCCGGGCAGCGCCTTCATCCAGCCCGGCACGCAATTGCGTCAGGCGCTTGACCGTGAAGCGGTGCACCGTGTCGCCGCGCTGGGGCGCAAGGGCAATGATTACCGCCCGCTGGGCCGCTGCGTCGATGAAAAGGCGATCATCAACGCCGCGGTTGGCCTGCTGGCGACCGGCGGATCGACCAACCACGCGATCCACCTTCCCGCGATGGCACGCGCGGCGGGGATCGTGTTTGACTGGGATGATCTGTCGGCGCTGTCATCGGTCGTCCCGCTGATCGCGCAGGTCTATCCCAATGGATCGGGCGATGTGAACCAGTTCCACGCGGCGGGCGGCATGGGCTATGTGATTGGCGAGCTGATCGAAGCGGGCCTTGCCCACCGCGATATCCTGACCGTGGGGCGTAGCGATCTCAGCGACTATGCGCGCGAACCCGGCCTTGATGGCGAAGAACTGACGTGGCGCGAAGTGGGCGCGGCGGGCGATGATACGATGCTGCGCCCGGTGTCTGACCCGTTCAAGCCCGATGGCGGAATGCGGTTGCTGACCGGCAATCTGGGGCGCGCCTGCATCAAAACCTCGGCGATTGATCGCGAACGCTGGACAATCGAGGCGCCGTGCCGCGTGTTTGCCGATCAGGCCGCCGTTTCGGCTGCGTTCAAGGCGGGCGAGCTTGACCGCGATGTGGTGGTGGTGGTGCGGTTCCAGGGCCCGCGCGCCAACGGAATGCCCGAACTGCATTCGCTCACCCCGCCATTGGGCGTGTTGCAGGATCGCGGATTCCGCGTGGCGCTCGTCACCGATGGGCGAATGTCGGGGGCGAGCGGCAAGGTGCCCGCCGCGATCCACTGCACGCCCGAAGCATTGGGTGGCGGCCCGCTGGCGCGCCTGCGCGATGGCGATGTGGTCAAGGTCTGCGCGGTCACGGGTGAGCTTTCGACCACCGCCGATCTTTCGGCCCGCGATCCGGTGCCCGATCCGCGCGCCGACATGGGCACGGGGCGCGAATTGTTCGGGATGATGCGCCGCTTTGCCGATGGGGCCGAACAAGGCGCGAGCGCGATGCTCGCCACCGGGGGAATCTGACGATGGCCACGATTGATGACTTGATGCGCATCGCCCCGGTGATCCCGGTGATCGTGATTGACGATGTCGCCCACGCGGTGCCGCTGGCCGAGGCATTGGTGGCAGGCGGATTGCGCGTGCTCGAAGTCACCTTGCGCACCCCGGCGGCGCTGCCCGCGATTACCGCGATGAAACAGGTTCCCGGCGCGATTGTCGGCGCGGGCACCGTCACCAACCCGGCAGAACTGGACGCGGCGCTGGCGGCGGGGAGCGAGTTTATCGTTTCCCCCGGCCTGACCGAGCCATTGGGCAGGGCGGCGATTGCCAGCGGTGTCCCGTTCCTGCCCGGCATCGCCAATGCCGGTGACATCATGCGCGGGCTGGACATGGGGCTGACCCGGTTCAAGTTCTTCCCCGCGATGGCGGCGGGCGGCTTGCCCGCGTTAAAGGCGCTGGCCGCGCCGTTTGGTCAGTGCCGGTTCTGCCCCACCGGCGGGATCGGGCCGGACAATGCCGCCGAATGGCTCACCTTCGATCCGGTGCTGTGCGTTGGCGGAAGCTGGGTGTCTCCCAAGGGCGCGCCTGACAAGGCAGCAATCGAAGCGATGGCAAAGGCCGCTTACGGCTTAGGCTGAGACACCTTTCGCCAGCATCAGCGCGCCGATAATCCCGGCGTCTGCGCCGCGTCGCGGGCGGATGATGCGGTGGCGCGGGCCGCCGGGCAGATAGCCCGCATCGAGTTCCCGTGCGCGATCAGCCACCCGCTCGATCAGACCGGGCGTGTTCGCCACGCCGCCGCCGATCACCACTTCGCCCACCGCGATGCTCGCGAACAGCATATGGCAGGCCTGCGCGATATAGTCGGCGATGATCGCATGGCCGGGGTGATCCGCGGGCAATTGCGATAATGACTTGCCCCAGCGTGCGGCAATCGCGGGGCCGCTGGCAAGGCCTTCCAGACAATCGCCATGATGCGGGCATATCCCGGCAAAGTCGCGGTCATCCGCGTGGCGGCGCGGGTAGATGTGGCCCATTTCCGGATGCGCGATGCCATGCACCGGCTCGCCATCCAGCACCAGTCCGCCGCCGATGCCGGTGCCGATGGTAAGGTAGGCGAGGCTGCCGCCCTGCCCCCCGGCCGCCACATATTCGGCCAGCGCGGCGGCGTTCACGTCGGTATCGAAGCCGACCGGCACGCCAAGCTTGCCTGCAAAGAACCCGGCAATGTCGCAATCGGCCCAGCCCGGTTTGGGCGTGTTGGTGATGAAGCCCCAGCGTGGGCTGCCTGCGTCAAGTTCAACCGGGCCGAAACTGCCGATCCCCAGCGCTGTGATCGCGCCCTGCGTCTTGAACCACGCCGCCGCCTCGGCCAGCGTCGTGGCCGGATCGCGGGTGGGGATGGTGTGGCGGGCGCTGATCGCATCAGGCGCAGAACCCACCGCCAGCACAAATTTGGTGCCGCCCGCCTCGATCCCGCCCAGCATCATGCGACCCCTTGTGATTGCACCGCGCGCAGCGCCGCGCGCTCGCCATCCAGTTCCAGCTGCAACAACGGCGCGGGCACGCCGCCAAAACCGCCATCGGGCAGCATATCGACAAAGGAACACACCGTCAGGCTGGCATCGACGAACCAGCTATAGCTCTGCAGCGGGCGGTCGGCCGGGTTGGCAAGCACCAGCCCGGTGCCGTTCAACGGCTTCCACGGCCCCTGCATCGATGTCGCCACCATCCCGTAAAGCCCCCCCGGCGCATGGCGCAATTCGGGTGCGAATGTCCCTGTCTGCGTTGACCAGAAGGCATAGTAATGCCCGCCGTGAAACACCAGATGCGCGCGCTCCAGCTCATTATTGACGCCGTCTGCATGGAGGCAAGGCGGGATCAACACCCACCCTGACGCATCCCTGCGCGCCAATCCGAACGCACCGTTGAACGCGTTGTCAGACCCGGCCAGCGACGCGGTGAAGGCGAGGTATTCGGTGCCGTCCGCCGGATCGCGGAAATAGGCCGGATCGCGGAACGCCTTGATCATGCCGGGTGCGCCATCATGGGCATCGGCGGGCATGTAATCTGCGCCGTAATTATCAAAACACGGGGTGGGAAAGCTCCATTCGCCCGGCAGGCCATCGGCCCCTACCGCCGCGCTCGCCTGCCAAAGCTGCTGTTGATAGCCCCCGGCCTTTGCGGCGGTGCCGGCGGCGGTGAGGAACAGCGTCATCACCCCGTCATCAAACAGCGCCGATCCTGCCCATTCGCGTTCGTATGGCACATCAAAATCAGGGAGGACCGGGCCAAGATCCAGCCATTCACCTTCTCGCCGTTCGATCAGGTGTATCTTCGCTTCGAAGTGGCGCAGCCCCGGATCGCCCCTGTCAGGCGCGGTCAGGGCCATCCATAGCGCGCGCCCGGCGATGGTGGCGGGCTGGCCGTGCGCGTCCTGCACCGGCCACATATCCCAATAGAGCCGCGCGGGATCAAGCCGCGAGTAATCCGGCGCGATAATCGGCGGGATCAACGCCGCAGCGCCCGGCGTAATCTGGCGCACGTGCTCCGCGGTCCAGGCTGTCGTCATGGCAGCAGCTTATCCCAAATCTTGAATCAAAAAACCGGGCTGGCCACCGGGAGAGTTGGCGGCCAGCCCGTTTGCGATGGTGTGGATCAGAAGTCGAACCGCACCGAAGCCAGCACCGTCCGGCCCGCAATCGAGCGCGCACGCACGATGTTGTTGCCGGGGATTGCGCCTTCTTCCGCTTCGGTGAACCCGTTGGAATTGAACAGGTTCTGCGCGTTAAGCCCGATTTCGATCCGGTCAACCGGGCGCACCGCGACAAACGCATTCACCTGCGTAAATCCGGGCAGCTTCAACTGGTTTGAATCCTGCGTGAAGCTGTTGGTGGTGCCCACCACATTCGCGCCCAGCGTGAACAGATCGGCATCATATTGCGCGGTCGCCTGATAGACCAGATCAGCCTGACGCCGCGGCGTGTTGCCGATGACGGTGAGGTCAAGCGCATCCTTGATTTCCGCATCGGTCCAGGTCGCGCCGCCTGACAGGGTGAAACCGCCCATGCGGTATGCAGCTTCGAGTTCGACACCGTAAGCCTCAAACTCGGTATCGAACAGCACCACCGGGGCAATATCGACATTGGTTTCCGATGTTTCAGCATAGAAGCCGGTGGCAAATACCGACAATCCGTTGGCCTGATATTTCAGCCCCGCTTCAAGCTGATCGACCTTGGCAATCACCCCGGAATCGCCGCCCGGCAGGCTGCCATCGACCGCGCTGACTGCGGGCGAAAACAGGCTGCGGTCGGCGGTGTGACGGCCGCCCTGGCTGTAACGCGCAAAGACGCCCAGATCATCGGTCAGCAGGTAATTCGCGCCGAGCGAGAAGCTGAAATAATCGAAGTTGTAATTGACCGGACGCGCACTGCCGAGCGGGAGCACGCTGGTCTGCGCCTCAGCCGGGCTGATCACGCCGTCATTATCGAAATCAAAGCTGGTCAGCCCGATGCCAAAGCCGCTGTCAGCCCCGGTGATCGTGCCATCGGCATCGCCAAAGTCATAACGGATGCTGCCATCGAGCGTCAGTCGGTCAAGTTCCAGCGAAAGCGACGCGAAGGGTGCGTAGGTGCTGTAATCGACATCATAATTGCGGCGGCAGCAATTGCCGAAGAAGCTTGCGCCGAACCCGACCGTGCCGTTCTGCGTGACGAGATCTCCATTCACATCGCGGATATCGACCAGCACCGCCTCACCATTGCCCTGCACGGTCTGGACGTGTGACGTCCACAGCCAGTCGGTATCAATGGTCTGGCGCGACAGGTAGAAGCCGGTGGTGAAATTGGCCGAACCGCCGCTGAAATCGAATTCCTTGTTCACCCGAAAATCATTGGTGATGTTGTCGAGGCTGTTGAGCCGGACGTTGAACACCACCACATTGGTGAGCAACCCGTTGCCGCCGATATTGGCCGCATTGGCGACCGCGCCGGTGTTGGGGCCAGAGGCAAATTCGATCGTCGAACCCGCGCCGCCGATGGCGTCGGCAACATTCTGCGCGGTGTCGGCGCTCGCCGGGAAGGGCGATTGGAAGCTGCCCGAATTGTCCGCAAACCGGAACCGGTTGGTCAGCGTCCACCCGCCACCCACGTCGATCTCGCTTTCGATCCCGAAGGCGAAGCTTTCGACCGAAAGCCCGTCGCGGAAATCAAAGCTGGCGGGGTTGTTGTTGCCATCCAGCGTCACCGCCGGGGTCAGGAACGGGCTGAGCAGCGAATCCCGGCGCGGGTTGAAGCCGGGGATCGCGTTGAAATCCGGGCTGGCGTCAGTCCCGCCCACAAATACCGGCTGCGGCAGAATGGTCGGGGTGCGATCATCCAGATACTTGGCCGAAAAGCGGATATAGCCGCCATCGAATTCCTTGGTGATATTGGCCTTGATCTGGCCGCCATCATAACCGTTGAACCCGATATCGCGCGGGCCTTCGCCGGTGCGGTAGAAGCCGCCGACATGGAAATAGAGGTCATCAGCCAGCGGCGCGCCGTAATCGAAATCGAGCCGGTAGCTTTCAAAATCCAGCCCGACACTGCCCTGAATCGCGCCGCCTTCCTGCTGGCCGGTCTTGGAGATGAAGTTGATCACCGCCCCCGGCGCGTTCGAGGCGAAGGTCGAGGCCGAGCCGCCGCGCACCGCTTCGACGCGGGCGACAGAACGATCGGCGCGCAGGAAGTTATCGGCATTGCCGAAGATGATGTCGCCGAATTCAAGGATCGGCAGGCCATCTTCCTGCAACTGGATATAGCGTGCCCCGCCGGTTGATACCGGGATGCCGCGCACCGCGATGTTGGCGTTGCCTTCACCGCCCGATGCTTCGGAACGGATGCCGGGGATCTGGCGGATCAGGTCAGCCGAAGACGGCGAACCAAGATTGGCGATGGTGTCCGCGCCGATGGTGCTGACCGAAACCGAACTTTCGATCCGGTTCTGGCCGCGCGCAACCGCGGTGACGATGATTTCGTTGCCTTGGGTCTCAGCCGTTTCATCAGCGAGATTATCCTGCGCCACAGCCGGACTGGCGATGGCACACAGGGCTGCACTTGCACAAAGCGCGATACGCAATTTCATGGGTAGTCTCCTCTCGAATTCGCGCTTCTGTGGCGCCGACACGTTCATGACTACGCCCATTGCAAACGTTTGCAACAGGAATCTTGCAAACGTTTGCATTTTACCGGGAAACGTGTCACTTCCATGTCACAGCGCGGCGACAGATCCGTGCGGACAAGAGGATCGGACAGGCGCATATGACGGAAAAGCCCCGGCTTTCGCTGCTGCGAATCATCGAAATGAATATCGGCTTCTTCGGGCTGCAATTCAGTTTCGGGCTGCAACAGGCCAATATGGGGCCGATCTACGGCTTTCTTGGCGCGGACGAGGCAACCATGCCGCTGTTGTGGCTGGCAGGCCCGATGACCGGGTTGATCATCCAGCCGATTGTCGGCGCGATGAGCGACCGCACCAACACCCGGCTGGGCCGCCGCACGCCCTATTTCCTGATCGGCGCGGTGATCTGTTCGCTGGCGCTGTTCGCCATGCCCTATTCCAGCACGTTGTGGATGGCAGCCAGCCTGCTGTGGATCCTCGACGCGGGCAACAACATCACGATGGAGCCATACCGCGCCTATGTTGCCGACCGGCTCAAGGCGAGCCAGCGTTCGGTCGGGTTCCTGACCCAGAGCGCCTTTACCGGGCTTGCGCAGACGCTGTCCTATCTCGCGCCGAGCCTGCTGACCGCGTTCGTGGCGCGCGATGTGCTCGACGCCAATGGCATTCCGGTGATCGTGCGGATTGCCTTCATCATCGGGGCGATCCTGTCGATATCGACCATTGTGTGGTCGGTATTCCGGGTGCGCGAACTGCCGCTGTCGCCCGAACAATTGGCTGATCTGGAGGCCAAACCGCTGACCGTGCGCGCCACCTTTGCTGACATTGGTTCCGCCATCCGCGATATGCCGCGCCCGATGCGCCAGCTTGCCGCCGCGATGCTGTGCCAATGGTATGCGATGTTCGCATACTGGCAATATATCACCTTTGCCGTGGGGCGCAGCATCTACAATACTAGCGCGCCTGCCAGCGCCGCCTTTCGTGAAGCCACGCTGACCACCCAGCAGGCGGGTGCCTTGTATAATTTCATCGCGTTTCTGGGCGCATTGGCGCTGATCCCGGTGGTGGCGCGGTTCGGGGCGCGGCACGTCCATGCGGTGTGCCTCGCCGCATCGGGCGCGGCGATGCTGATGATCCCTGGCGCCAGCACGCCTGCGGCGCTGTTTGTGCTGATGCTGGGCATCGGGATTGGCTGGGCGGGGATGATGGGCAACACCTATGTGATGCTGGCCGATTGCATCCCCCCGGCGCGAAACGGCATTTACATGGGCATTTTCAACCTGTTCATCGTCATCCCGATGCTGATCCAGACGCTCACCATGCCGCTGATCTATCGCCCGCTGCTGGGCGGCGATCCGCGCAATGTGCTGATGCTGGGCGGCGTCTTGATGCTGGCTGGCGCGATAGCTACGCTGCGGGTCGATGCCGGGCACCGCCGCCCGCGCGAACAGGGGCTGGTGGCAAGCTAGACATGGGCGAGGACAGAACGGCGCGCACCGCAGTGCGCACCATCACCGATCTGGCACGGCTGGCCGGGGTATCGCCCGGAACGGTATCGCGCGCGCTGGCGGGCAAGAGCCTGGTCAACGCCAAAACCCGCGAGAAGATCGAAGCGATTGCCCGCGAACACGGGTTCCGCCCCAACCAGATGGCGAGCGGGCTGCGCCGCCAGAAAACCGGGGTGATCGGGGTGGTCATCCCGCTGGGGCATGACACCCGCCAGCAGATTTCCGACACCTTCTTCATGACCCTGCTCGGCTTCCTTGCCGATGAACTTACGCTCAGAGGTTATGACCTGATGCTGCGGCGCGTGGTGCCCAAGGACGACGCCGACTGGCTCGACCGGTTCATCGGATCAGGCATGATCGACGGGGTGATCGTGATCGGTCAGTCCGATCAGTTCGACCGGATCGAGGAGGTCGCCGATGGCTATGGCCCGATGGTGGTGTGGGGCAATCATGCCGAAGGCCAGCGCCATTGCGTGGTCGGCACCGATAACCGGCTGGGCGGCAGGCAGGCGGCTGAACGCCTGATCGCTGCCGGAGCGCAGCGGCTGGCGTTTCTGGGCGACACCACCGCGATCGAATTCGCCGCGCGCTTTGCCGGCGCCGAAGATGTCGCGCGGCGCATGGGCCTGCCGCCAATTATCGAACTGCCGACCCACCTTTCCCCCGAGCGAGCGAGCGATGAAATTGCCCGCCATCTTGACACCGTCATGGGCCGGATCGACGGGATCTTTGCTGCGACCGACACGCTTGCGGCGCTATGCCTCACGGCCCTGCGGACACGCGGAGTGGCGGTGCCGGGTGACATCAAGCTGATCGGGTTCGATGATCTGCCGATCGCGTCGCATACCGTGCCGCTGCTGACCACGGTCAAGCAGGACATCGCGGCCGGCGCGCGCGGGCTGGTTGACCTGCTGCTGCGGCGGCTGGCCGGGGAACAGACCGAAAGCCTGGTGTTGCCCCCGCAACTGGTGGTGCGGCAAACCGCCTGACGCTGGCGGCCTTCAGGCGGCGACAGGTTCAGGCTGGCTGACCAGCGCGGCCAGATCTGCGGCAGTCAGTGGCCGCCCGATGAAATGCCCTTGCAAATGGTGCAGTCGTTCTGAGCGCCCGATGACCCGATAGCCAAGCGGGCAATGCTGCGATAAAGCCCCCGTCATGGACATGGCTGACCTGTTGCAACGTTATTTCGGCACCCGCGATCTGGCCGAGGTCGCGCCCGCTGCGCTGCCCGCCGGGGTGGAGCGGATGCGGGTGGATTTCGGCATGGTGCAGGATCGCGGGCAGCGCTTTGCCCTGTGGACGCTGTTGATGGTGCTGGGCGATGCGCCCGATCTCGACATTGCCTTCGCGCATGAGGAAGACCGTGAAGCCGCGCGCAATCTGATCGATATGCTGGCCGCCGCCGCGCCTGATTGACCCCTGCCCGCGCCCGTATAATTAAACGCAAGCCAAACCGCCTGCAAACGTGTATGGGCCGCGCATCGACGCACCCGCGAACGGGCCAAGCGCCCCGTTCTTGCTCGGTCGATTTCACATTCCTTTGTGCCCCTGCCCTTGGCGCGCGCACTCGCCTGAAAGCCTTTTTCCATGCCATTTCCCGATCTTCCCGCTGGCCTTGCCGAGGCCCTGACCCAGCGCGGCTACGAAGCGCTCACCCCGGTGCAAACCGCCGTGCTGGAACCCGAAGCGCATGGGCGCGATCTGGTGGTGTCGGCGCAGACCGGTTCGGGCAAAACCGTGGCGTTTGGCCTTGCCTTTGCCGAACAGGTGCTGGGCGATAATGGCCGGGTGCCGCCCGCGCGCGCGCCGCTGGCACTGGTGATTGCGCCGACCCGCGAACTCGCGTTGCAGGTCGCGCGCGAGCTTGACTGGCTTTACAAGGCCGCCGGTGCGCGCATCGCCACCTGCGTCGGCGGCATGAGCCCGCAGGTCGAACGCCGCGCGCTGCAAGCCGGGGCGACCATAGTTGTCGGCACGCCGGGGCGGCTGCGCGATCATCTGGAACGCGGTGCGCTCGACCTGTCATCGCTAGCGGTCGTGGTGCTCGATGAAGCCGACGAAATGCTCGACATGGGGTTCCGCGAAGAGCTGGAAGAAATCCTCGATGCCACCCCCGAAACACGGCGGATGCTGATGTTTTCGGCGACCATGCCGCGCCCGATCGAGGCACTGGCCCGGCGTTACCAGAAGAACGCCCTGCGCATCTCCACCGCCGGCAGCGAGCGTGGGCATGGCGATATTGCCTATCAGGCGGTCACCGTTTCACCGTCAGAGATTGAAAACGCGGTGGTCAACCTGCTGCGTTTCCACGAGGCGGAAACCGCGATGTTGTTCTGTGCGACGCGCGAAAATGTGCGCCACCTCCATGCCACCTTGCAGGAACGCGGGTTCGGCGTGGTCGCACTGTCGGGCGAACATTCGCAGCAGGAACGCAATCAGGCGTTGCAGGCGCTGCGCGACCGCCGCGCCCGCGTTTGCGTGGCGACCGATGTGGCCGCGCGCGGGATCGATCTGCCGTCGCTCAGCCTGGTCGTCCATGTCGAAATCCCCCGCGATGCCGAAACCCTGCAGCACCGTTCGGGCCGCACCGGGCGCGCGGGCAAGAAAGGCGTGGCGGTCATCATCGTCCCCTACCCGCGCCGCAAGCGGATCGAATCGATGCTGCGCCATGCCAAGATCAACGCCGAATGGACCACCGCGCCTGATCGTGATGCGATCATTGCCCAAGACCGGGTGCGGCTGCTCGACAAGCTGATGCAGCCGGTCGAAGTGACCGATGGCGACCGCGAATTGGCGGACAAGCTGCTCGAAACCCGCTCACCGCAGGAAATCGCCGCGATGCTTGTGCAGGCGCACCGCGCGTCGATGCCCGAACCCGAAGAACTGCTCGCCGCCTCGGTCGAAGCGCAGCGTAGCGCGCATCAGGATAAACACCGCCCCGGATTTGAAGATACGGTTTGGTTCAAGATGGATATCGGCCGCCGCCAGAACGCCGATCCGCGCTGGGTGATGCCGCTGATCTGCCGCCGCGGTCACATCACCCGCAACGAAATCGGCGCGATCCGCATCGGCCAGCAGGAAACTTTTTTCCAGGTGCCGCGCGCGATTGCAGGCAAATTTGCCGAAGCGATTGTGGCAACCGCCGGAAACGAGGAGGACGGCGGTTATGTCGCGATTGCCCCCTCCACCGAACCGCCGCGCATGGCCGCGCGCGAAAATGCCAAGCGCGGCAAACCCAACGGCCCCGCGCAGGCACGCCCGTTCAAGCCCAAGCCCCATGCGGGCGCACAGGCCAAACCCCACGCCCCAGCGCATGGCAGGCCAAAGCCAAAGCCAAAGCCAAAACCCACGGGTCGCGGCTAAAGCGCGCTATGCCAGCGCGCCGGTATTAGTAATTCCACTGCGCCTGCAACCGCAGGATCTGGCCGTCAGCCTGCCCTAACCGGCGTTCGTCGGCTTCCTTGCGCGATGCCCAGCCATAGGTCGCGGTCAGTTCCAGCGCCGAAGTTGGCAGGAATTCGAGACCCAGTTCCAGCTCCTCGGTTTCCAGCCGGGGGGCATTGACCGCGCCCTTGAAGCCGCCACGATAATATTGCCACCGCGCGAAGGGATAGAACGGCCCGAGCGGTGACTGCTTGACCCGCCCCATCGCCTGCACATAGCCGCCATTGAGCGAACGTTGTTCGATCTGCCCGGTCGCCGGATCAAATTCCGGCCCGGTGCCCCAGTTCCATTCGACCTGCAGACCGATAGGCTGCGGATACAGCACCGCGTGCACCCCGGCGCGATTGTCTTTGAAACTGACAGGGCTGACCCCGCCGCTGCGCAGTTCTGGGTTGAAACGGTTGCGGATCGCCGATCCGCCCAGTTCCAGCACCTGCCCATCAAGCCCCAGACCATCAAGTTCAAACGGCCAGGTGGCCAGCGCCACAGTCATCACACTATCATTGGTTTCGGTGCGGTTGGTGCCCTGTCCGTTGAACACGCCCAGCCCGAACGCGCCGTAATTGCCGAAAAGTTTCTGCCCATCGGCTGACAAGCGATCCCAGATCTTGCGCACCTGAGGCGGGGTGTAATAGGCGGCGATCCCCACATCGCGCTCCCCCGGAACGGCGCTGTTGATCGCGTCCGTCCGATCCAGCGCGAGGCGGTTGGACGACGATTGCAGGTTCTCCCAGCCATAGGGCACTTTCGCCTGGCCAAGCCGGATACGGAACGACTTGTCGCCGGTCGGGAACACGTCGGCATAGGCATCGCGCAACTGCACAAACCCCTCGCGCCGCTCACCCGCTGTCTGGTTGGATACCGCAACGGCGAAATCGGGCTGGAGGTAGATCGAGACATGGTCGTTGACGTCGCCCTGCACCGCAAGGCGGACGCGGCGCAGGCTGAAATTGCTGTTATCGCGAACGCCGCTATCGCCGATCGTGCGCAGGCGCGAAACACCCGCAGGTGCGGTCGAATCGCCGGAAACGATCTCGTTTATCCGCATCTGGGTGTAGCCGCGCAGGGACAGCTTTTCATACCAGGCCTTGCGCGTTGGCGCAGCGGCGCGGGTGGGGGCTTCGACCTGTGCCAGAACTGGAGTCGGCTGAGTCGGGTTGACTGCCTGCTGGACAGGCTGCTGCTGCGCCAGCGCCGTGCCGGCGGGTTCGGGCGCAGGTCCGGTCGCCACTTGCGCCGCTTTCAACTGTTCAACCACCGCCTTCAATTCATCAATCTGGCGCTGAAGATCGGCGATGGTTCGGGCCTGATCGGCCTCGCCCGCTTCGGCAGCAGCGTTGGATTGGGCTAGCACCGGCGCATGGGCACCTGCCGCCATCGCCAAAGCCAGAACACTCACACCAATATTCCGAACCGCAAACGGCATCGACAACAGCCTTTGGCAAACGCCCACCAAAGCGTGAGCACCTGCGCGCCATTATGGCGTTTATGTGTCATCCATGTGACAAATGCGACCAGTCCGGTTTGCCCAGCTTGGTTCGCAGGCATAACCAAAGGCCGACGAGTCTGACTCGTCGACCTTTGGCATCAGTTCTTTCTTGCCCTGCCTTAGACTGGCCCAGACTGCCCTAGAACCGGTAGCTCACCCGGCCATAGACAAACCGGCCATTGAACCCGAACGGTGAAAAGCTGGAAAACGGCAGGAAGAAATTGTTCGCTGAATTGTTGCGCGGGTTGCCGGTGTCCGGATCAACGCCCACGCCGGTCGGCAGGTTGGTCGGGAATTTGTCAAACAGGTTGTTCGAACCCACCGCAAACTCTAGCCCGTTGACCGCTTCCGCCCGGATTTCGGCATCCACTACCCAGGCCGATTCAATGTTCAGATCGGTAAACTCGCTGCCGCCCGCAGCCAGCACCCGTCCGTAGCGGTTGCCGCGCAGCGTAAACCCGAGCCAGTTTTGCGAATAATCCAGCCCAAGATTCGTCCGGTTACGCGGCTGACCTTGTTCGATCCGCAGCGATTCCTGCCGCCCGAACAGTTCAATCCCCGGCACTTGATTGAGCGCGCCGGGCGTATCATTGCGCGCGGTAATGCGGTTTTGCGTCCAGTTGTAGCCTGCGGTCAGATTGAGCTTGCCCTCATCGCCAACATCCATGCGATAGGTGGCGATCGCATCAATCCCGCGCGTGCGCGTGTCGACCCCGTTGATGAAGAACCGCGCGGCGGAAATCGTGTTGAACCCGGCATCATTCAGGATCTGCGCGATCGCTTGCTGCGTGGGATTGCCGTTGGGGTTGCCGGCAGCGTCACGCGACGCCGTCAGGTTTTCGGTCAGCACGATCCGATCATCGATATTGATCTGAAACCAGTCGACGGTCAGGTTGAACCGCGGGATCGGATTGAACACCGCCCCGACCGACCAGTTGACCGCGGTTTCAGCCTTGAGCGGGGTAGAACCCAGCGCCTGTGCAACCGGGTTGCCAACCGGCAGCGTCACCGCATCCACCAACACACCGTTCACGTTATTGGTAGCCGCAGCGGCGAAGAACTGCTGGGCCACACCCGGCGCGCGGAAACCGGTGGAAACCGCACCGCGCAGCGCCAGCCAATCGGTCGCTTCGAACCGGGTGGCGATCTTGCCGTTCCAGTCGCTGCCGAAATCCGAATAATCTTCATAGCGGCCAGCCAACTGGACGTTCCACTGTTCGATCACGTCGATGTCGAGTTCGGCATAGGCCGAGAAGTTGTTGCGGGCATTGCCGTCCACCACCGACACCCCGCCGATGGTCGGCTGGAAGCCGGGGAACACCTGGCTACCGGGCGCAGCGCCTGCCGTGCTGGAATTGAGCGGGTTATTCTGGTTTATGGTAACGCCGCCAAAGCGGAAGCTGTCAGGTTCACCGGCGCTTAACTGAAAGGTTTCCCGCCGGTATTCGAGCCCCAGGGCCAATGTCGTGCGTTGGAACAAGCCTGCGATGTCGCGGCTGACGTCAAAATTGCTGACCCATTGGGTATATTCGAGGCCACCCGCATCAAATTCAGTCGGGCTGGCCGCGCCGAGCGATGCGTTGAGCGTATTCAGGATCTCGAAATCGACCTCGTTCCGGCCATACTGCGTCGACAGGTCGTAATTCCAGCCGCTGACTTCGCCGCGCACGCCGCCGGTAATCGCCCAGTCGGTCGTCTGCGTATCGATTTCGGGCAGGAACCCGTCAGGGAAAATGGCTGGCACATTGCGCGCATCCGATGGTCTGCGGAAAAATCCGGCAGAATTGCCATCGCGTTCACCATATCCGCCAAAGGCATAGAGGTTGACCTGCTCGTTCAGTTCGATGCCCGCGTTGGCGAACAGCGAGAAATCTTCGGTCTTGGCATCACCAAACCGGTGCGACAGGCGATCAAAATTCTGCTCGCGCGGGTCAAACACCCCGCCGACCACATTGAATTGCGGGCGGCGATCAGCGCCGGTGCGGTTGGTCGCATTGCGGTCACGATATTCCGCCGTCAGGTTGAGAAAGCCATTTTCGCCCAGCGGCAGGCCGAAATTGGACGCCAGCGTCAGCACGCCGCCATCTTCGACGCTCCGGTTGCGCCCGGTATCATTGACCGCCAGCGTGCCGTCCGGTGCCAGGGTGGGCTGACCGTTGCCATCCAACGCCAGCCCGTCAATCTGGTTCACCCCCTCAATCGAGGTGATGTAGCCGCCGTAGGTCGCGCTGAAGGTTGCACCCTCGCTGGCGTTATTCAGCTGGAAATTGATCACACCTGCAATCGCATCCGAGCCATATTGCGCCGCCGCGCCGTCACGCAGCACTTCGACCTGGCGGATCGCGGAGGAGGGGATGAAGTTGATGTCCACCGCCTGCGTGCCGCGCCCGACCGAACCATTGATGTTGAGCAGGGCCGAGGCATGGCGCCGCTTGCCATTGATCAACACCAGCGTCTGATCCGCGCCCAGCCCGCGCAGGGTTGCCGGGCGGATTACATCGGTGCCATCGGTAACCGACGGCTGCGGGAAATTGAGGCTGGGCACCAGATCGCGCAGCAGACGCGTGGTTTCGGTGAAGCCGGAATTGCTGAGCTGTTCAGCAGAAATCACATCGATCGGCACCGCGCTGTCACCCACGGTGCGGTCGGCCCGGCGCGAACCGGTAACGATGATCGCCTGCCCGGCGTCTTGAACGGCGGTGTCGGCATCCTGCGCATAGGCGGGCACTGCAGGCATGACGAGGCTGGCAAGCAGCAGAGCACGAATTCGCATAGAGACCCCTGTTTCAAATTTTTTCTGAGACGCGCCATGAACGCAAAAGTGTCAAAATGGTGCAATAAAAATTCAACACAGCGACAAACGTTTGCATCATGTTACCGAGAGGCCACAGTTTAGAGCAACTTCTGTTCGGATCAGATCAGCCGTTCGCGCGCGGCGGCCGTGGGAACAGCACCGGGGTGGTCTTGCGATAGGCCTGATAGGCCGGATCATCGCCCCAACGTTTTCTGGCGATGCCATCGAGCAGGTTGATCCCGCTCACCTTGGTCAGCAACAGCGCCACAAACAGCGGCGAGATAATCGCAAGGAAGCTCCAGCCCGACAGCAGCGGCAGCGCGATCACCAGAATACCCAGCCACAGCGTGATTTCACCAAAGTAATTGGGATGCTGTGACCATGCCCACAGGCCCGATGTGATGAAGCGACCTTCATTCGCGGGGTCAGCCTTGAACCGGCGTTTCTGTTCATCGGCGATCACTTCGAACGCGAAGCCGATCACCCACAGCAACGCGCCCGCCCAGAAGAAGCCGTCGAGCGGCACAGGATTGGGCGCGGTGATGATGATCAGCGCCGCTGATGCGGTGAAAATCACCCACACCGCCTGCAACGTCCACGCCACCAGAAAGCGCGGGGGGTTGATCTTGATCTTTGCGAACCGTTGATCGGTGCCGCCCGAGGCATGGATGCGCGTAAACAGGAAACTGCCGAGCCGCACCGTCCAGATCGCCACCATCACCGCCACCACCGCCGCGCGGCTATCCAGCGGCCAAGCGGCCAGACACGCCGCCGCGATCACCGTCAGATAAGTGAGCGCGCCGGTCGTGTCGTAAAACCGGTCGCTTTGGAACAGCGCGGCCGGTATGAATGCCAGCCAGTTGACCGCGAATGCCAGGCACGCGCACAAAAACACCGCTGGCACCCCTGAAATCACAATACTAGCGCTACCGGACAGCCATGCAAAAGCGAGGCCGATATTCGCCGCCACAACTGTAATCAGCAGGCTGCGCGGTGCATGGCGGAATGATAAGCCGTCTTTCTCCATGTCTACCCCCCGTCGTTTTTCAGGCCAATGCGATGTGGCGCTTCATATGGTGATCGACATTGCCGAATTCGGAATCGAAGATGGTCAGCCGTTTGAAGTAATGGCCAATCGCATATTCATCCGTCACGCCGTTGCCGCCGTGGATCTGCACCGCATCCTGACCGATCAGCCGCGCCGCCTGCCCAACCCCGACCTTGGCTGCCGAAACCGCGCGCTCGCGCTCGGCGTCGGGCGCGTCAAGCCGCAGCGTCGCAAGATAAGTCAGCGACACTGATTGTTCGTAGGCGGTGTACATATCGACCATGCGGTGCTGGAGCACCTGGAAGCTGCCAATCGCCACCCCGAACTGCTTGCGCTGGCGCGAATATTCGACCGTCATCGCGTGGGCGACCTTCATCGCCCCGCAGGCTTCGGCGCACAGCGCGGCGATGGCTTCATCTGTCACCAGTTCGATCAGCGGCAGGCCTGCGCCCTCTTCCCCGATCAAGGCATCAGCCGGGATCGCCACCTTTTCGAAATAGACTTCCGACGCGCGGCGGCCATCAAAGGTCTCGTAATCGCGGGTAACGATGCCGGGGGCGGATTTATCGACCACGAACACCGACACGCCAGCACGATCGCGCCGTTCGCCGCTGGTGCGCGCGGTCACGATCAGATGGCTCGCCCACGGCGCGCCGATCACCACCGCCTTGTGCCCATTGAGCACATAACCGCTGCCGTCCTTCTTCGCGGTGGTTTCCAGATCGGCATAGTCATAGCGCCCGCGCGGTTCGGCATAGGCAAAGGCGAACACCCGGCTGCCCGCCACGATCCCGCCGATATGTTCGTCCTTTTGTGCAGGCGTGCCCGCGTGCTTCAGAAAGCCGCCCGCGCACACCACGGTGGGCAGGAAGGGTTCAACCACCAACCCCTTGCCGAATTCCTGCATGATGATCATCGAATCAACCGCGCCGCCGCCAAAGCCGCCATCAGCTTCGCTGAACGGCATCCCGAGAATGCCCAGTTCAGCCAATTGCGCCCAGATTTCGGGACGCCAGCCATCATTGCTGGCGACCGCTTTGCGCCGCGTTTCCCAGTCATATTGTTCGCGCACCAGCCGCGACAGCCCATCGCGCACCATTTCCTGTTCTTCGGTGAAATTGAAATCCACGTAAACTCTCCCGTCACTCAGGCGCTTAAAGGCCGAGGATCATTTTGCTGATGATGTTGCGCTGAATTTCGTTCGATCCGCCATAGATCGAGGTCTTGCGCATATTGAAATAGGTCGCGGCGGCGTGCTGCGCGTAATCCGGGCCGACCGGATACTGGTTCGACCCCGCATCGCCCGGCACCTTGGCGATATTTCCGTAAAACGGCGTGCCATAGGTGCCGACCGCTTCCAGTGTCAGTTCGGTCAGGCGCTGCTGGATTTCGGTGCCCTTGATCTTGAGGATTGAACTTTCCGGCCCCGGCCCCTTGCCCGCCTGTTCGCCTGCCAGCGTGCGCAATTCGGTGATTTCCAAAGCGGCCAGATCGATTTCCAGCTGGCTGACCTTGCGGGCGAAATCGAAATCCTTGATCAGCGGCGCGCCGTCCAGCGTTTCAGCCGCAGCAATTTCGCGCAGCTTTTCCACCCCGCGTTTTGACCGGGCGACTCCGGCGATCCCGCTGCGTTCATGCGCGAGCAGGAACTTGGCATAGGTCCAGCCCTTGTTTTCGACGCCCACCAGATTTTCAACCGGCACGCGCACATCGGTCAACCAGGTTTCGTTGACCTCGTAACTGCCGTCCACCAGCTTGATCGGCTTCACTTCGATGCCCGGCGTTTTCATGTCGACCAGGATAAAGCTGATACCTTCCTGTGGCTTGGCAGCAGCGGGATCGGTGCGGCACAGGAAGAAACCCCAGTCGGCGTGCTGCGCCAGCGTGGTCCAGGTCTTCTGCCCGTTGATGACGTAGTGATCGCCGTCCCGCACGGCGGTGGTTTTCAAGCTGGCAAGATCGCTGCCCGCGCCCGGTTCGGAATAGCCCTGACACCACCACACATCGCCGCTGCGGATGCCGGGCAGGTGCTGGGCTTTCTGCGCTTCGTTGCCGAAGGTGTAGATTACCGGGCCAACCATCGAAACGCCGAACGGCAGCGGCATGAAGGTGCTGGCGCGGGCGTTTTCTTCCGACCAGATATAACGCTGGGTCGGGGTCCAGCCGGTGCCACCATATTCGACCGGCCAGGCCGGAACCGACCATCCCTTCGCGCCCAGAATCTTGTGCCAGGCGAGCATGTCTTCAGGCGACATATCTTCGCGCATACCGAAATCGGCCAGATGCGCGGGATAATTGTCAGCGATGAAGCTGCGCACTTCGTCGCGAAACGCCTGCTCTTCCGGGGTGAATTCGAGATTCATGATTTTGGCACTCCTGGATGGGACTGTTGTTACCCTGCCTCTTGTCACGAGAGCGGCTGGACTGAAAGAGGCAATCTGAACGCAATCGTTGCACCAAGACAAAGTGGCAGCTATGTGGCCATTGTCGATCGGATCGATTGTCGGCGTAGTGTGCGGTCAGTAAGTCTGCACGGGCGCGGATGGCTTGATGAGATGGCCTGTTTGATAATTTTTTTTCGCTTGTAACCACGGCGCGCTACGAAGCGAAAAGCGACCGGGGGGCATTTCCACCTTGTCACGAACCTGTGTTTCGCGCCAAACGAGTGCCGCCATTTGTGCAGGAGCAATCCTGCAAGGTTCTGATTCGTCGCTGGTGCACGGCGGATCAGGGTTCAACAATCGCACCGTGATCAATAAGGGGCTTATTCGATGAAGAATGCAAAACTGACCAGCCTGCTCGCCGTCATGGGCGGCCTGACGCTCGCAACCGGCGCCTGCTCGGGCACCTGTGAAGCTGCCAACTGCGCTCCCGCTGCCGAAGCGGCTGCTGATGAAACTGCCAACAGCTGCGCTGCTGACGGTTGCGCCGCTGCTGGTTGCGCCGCTGACGGTTGCGCCGCTGCTGGCTGCGCCGCTGCTGGTTGCGCTGCTGCTGGTTGTGCTGCCGCTGGTTGCGCCGCTGCAGCCGAGTAATCGCTGACAGCTTGATTGGTTCGGGTCTGGCGGAGGCAATAGCTGCCCGTCAGACCCACCATGACGCGCAGGAGCATTGCAGCAATGGATCAGCGGCAAGCAGCCCTGACCGTTATCGAAACGATCACCGCGATGGCCGGTGAAGGCGTTCCGCTGATGCAGCGCGTTTTACCAGAGACCGATGTACGGTTCTGGCAACACTATCCCGACAAAGACGCCCGCGACAAACGCACCCGCTCACGCTGGTATTACCACGTACATGCGCCGGGCGATCGTGATCCGGGCGAACATGGCCATTTCCATCTTTTCCTGCACCGCACCCAGCTGGATGATCCGGCAGCGTTTACCGTGGCGCCAGCTGCGGGCGAAGACGCACCCGCGCACGTCACGCATATTGCCGGGCTGTCGGTCAACCATGTCGGCATTCCGATCAGCTGGTTTGTCACCAATCGCTGGGTCACTGACGAGTTTCTGTACCCGGCGCCGTTCATGGCAGCGCATCTGGCGCGCTACGATGTCGACCAGACGGCTGAAGATACGCTCGTCAATCGGTTATTGACCGCAATGGTCGCGCTTTATCGGGATGAGCTGGTTGACCTGCTGCATGCGCGCGACGCTGCAATGGTGCCGCTGATCGAGGCGCAAGGGCCAGCCGCTTACGAGGCGGACAATGCCGTGTTGGCAATCATCCCGATTGATCTTGACGCCAAGATCGAAAGCCTTGACCTCGAATAGAAGCCGGGGCCGATTACCAGCGCACCAGCGACGGCACAATCGCGCGGCCCACGCCTGCCATCGCCAGCACCACAGCACTGTGCCACACACCGATATGGACGATATCGTTTTCCGCGCAGTGCAGCGAGAAGGCGAAGATGCCGAAACTGCCTGCCGCGATCCCGGCCACCAATCCAGCACGATCAGGCGCGGTCGGCGCGCCCTTGCGCAGCCACCACACCAGCATCGCGAACACCAGCAGCGAGCCAGCCCCGCCGATCATGAAACAATTAATCCCGTGACGAAGGCTGTCCTGCGACAACAAGTCGCCGCCGCCCGCCAGCCCGACAATCAGCCCGGCCGCCGGTAACAGCGCAGCCATCGCCGCCGCCCATGTCCAGCCGCTGTGATCCGTGCCAACGCACGGACGGCTCATCACGATTACCGTCACGCTCGCGGCAATCGCCAGCCCAAGATACAGGCCCGTAGCGATCAGGTGCACCGGATTGACGTGGCCCACCTGAAGATCCGGGCGCATTCCATAGAGGCCGATCAACAGCACCGTCGATATCGCCGCAGCCAGCAGCGCCAGCCCAAACCCGTGGGCAAAGCGCAGCGGCTTTACCGGCTCAAGATTGCCGACCAGATTCGCAATCAGGACATCGGAGTTGTGTGTCATTTATCAGGCTTTCTCGACCATGTGGGCCAGCTTCTTGAGGCCGCGGTGGATGTTTACTTTAATGAGCGATTCGCTTTGTCCGGTGGCTTGTGATGCCTCGGCAATGCTTAATCCTTCGATCTTTACCAATTCGATAGCGCGGGCCTGAGCGTCGGGCAGAATGCCCAGCAACCGATCAATGCTGATCCGCGCGGAAATTGCAGGCTCATCATCATGCCCGGCAAAATCCGTATCCAATTCACATTCATCCGCGCGATACAGGCGGCGCAGGTGATCAACCCAGCGATAGCGCGCAATCGCTGCCAGCCACGGCAAGAACGGGCGCGAGGAATCCCACGTGGCCAACTTGTTGTGCAGCGCCATCAGCGTTTCCTGCACCAGATCATCAAGCTGCGCCGGAGCAATGCGGCGACTGTAATACCTCTGTAGCCAACGCTGGCATTCCGTCAGCAGCGTCGCATAGGCGTGCCGATCGCCTTTTTGCGACATCGCCATCAGGCGTGCCAGCGAGGCTTCGTCAGCTCTCATGCGGGACGAGCCTTAAGCAAGACCGCATCAAGGCTGATCATCCCGCCGCCGCGCACTACCAGAATCAGCGCCAGCGCGGCCCAAAGCGAGTGCACCGCCCACCATTGTTCGGGATAGACGAAGATCTGGATCACCATCGTCATCCCCAGCAGCGCCAAGGCAGAAAAGCGCGTGAACAGACCCAGCACCAACAGGATCGGGAAGACGTGTTCGGAAACCGTCGCCAGCACAGCGGCAAATTCGCTGGGCAGCGGAACACCCGAATAATCATTGGCGAAAAGGTAATAGGTGCCGTCATTGATCGACAGCCAGCTACCCTCTTCAACCTTGGTTCGCGCCGAACGCCAGAAAATGCCCGCCAGCACGATGCGGGTGAGCAGCAGCGTCAGGCCTTCCACCATGGTGCCACTGACAAATGCGACGGCGCGATCATAGGCAGAAAAAATGGCTTTCATGTCGGTCCCCTTAAATTATCGAACAGATACCATCACAATCGGGCGATGGCACCTGCATTGATGAGCGCCACCAGCGCCTGCATGATTGCAGCCACCGCAGCCTCGTTGTTATCCATGCTTTCGCCCGTCTGCATCAGAAGGTTACCGATGGTGACGGGATTTTTTGCCTCGGCCAGCAATTGCGCCATCAACGCGCTCGCCGGGGAAACCAGAACTTGGGCTTGCGGGCGGGCGATGACGATCGCCTCCGCCGCGTCGAGCCCGGCAACCTCCGCGCCGATCACCTGGTGCACCAGCGGATCAAACCGGCTGGCAATGGCCGCCGGATGATGCACGATTGTGTGTTCAAGCAATTCATCGGGCGCAAAGCTGGTCAGCACGTCAAGCGCGAGCGGCTCTGCCTCGGCAGCGTGATAGGCGGTAAGCCACAGCCATTCAAACCGGGCCAGATCGGCGGTGCCTGCGGCTTCGCCTTGATCGATCAGAAACTGTTCAAACCCCGCGCCAATCTGCGTAAGCGGCTGCGCGGTCACTCCCGGCTGAAGGAGGAACAACCGGGAGTGTTCGTTAAACCGATCATGCCCGATATGTTCGCGGGTGCGCGGAAATGTCTCTTCCAGCGCCACCAGCCGGGCATGGGAAATGGTGTTGGCATGAACCTTCATGCCCGCCAGCACCCGTTCGGGCGACCCGGCAAACAGTTCTGCGGGCAGATGCGCCGGACCGTGATCGAGCGCCGCCATCATCGCGCTCTGGCCGCTGTCAAGCCAGCGCATGGAGCTCTCCCCGCACCGATTGGCGGTTGCGCGTTGCCCGCCGGGTGATTGCAGCGGCGATTGCGGCTTCGGCCAGCAGGGCATCAAATTCGGGGATATCCGTATCCCATTCGATCAGCACCGGACGCGCGCCTGCGCGCAGTGCGAACCGTTCGAACAGGTGCCAGGTTTCATCAGTCACCTGCGAACCATGGTCATCGATCAGCAGCGCGCCGTGCACATGATCTTCACGGGCGTGGCCCGCCAGGTGCACTTCGCCGACCAGCGTCGGATCGATCGCATCGACCATCGCATCGGCATCAAGCCCGAGATTGGTGGCCGACACTTCGATATTATTGATATCAAACAGGATACCGCAGCCTGTCCGGGCGCACAGCGCGTGCAGGAAATCAGCCTCGCTCATGTCATCCCGGGCAAAGGCCAGATAGCGCGAGGGGTTTTCGATCAGCATGGTGCGGCCCAAGCGATCCTGCACCCGGGCGACTTGCGCCGCGAAGTGATCGAGCGCCTCGTCGGTGTAAGGCACCGGGAGAAGATCGGGGTAGCGGTTGCTGGCACTGCCGCTCCAGCTGAGGTGATCGGACACCATCGCTGGCGCATAGCGATCGCACAGCGCGGCGAGCTGCTCCAGCTCATCGAGATCCACGCCATCGCGGCTGCCCAGCGACAGGCCGACCGAGTGAAAACTGAGCGGGACGCGTTCGGCAAAGGCGGTCAACCAGCGATGTGGCGGGCCACCTGCACTAAAGTAGTTCTGCGGATGCACCTCAAACCAGCTGAGGACGCTGTCAGTGCAGAAAGTACTGGCCGATACCAGATCAAGCGCTTGCGAGTAATGCTGCGGCTTGAGCCCCACCCCAGTACCTGGGGGGAGAGGACTAGGTGGGGTGATATCGGCCAGCATTGCGGCAACCCGAGGGCGTTAGCCCTGCTGGGGAACCGGAGCTTCATTGCCTTCCTTGGCAACCAGCGACCCGCCCATGGTTTCACAGGCCCCGGCGTCAACCAGCTTCCAGGCATTGCCCTGATAGTTTACCGTCGAAGTGCCAGCACAGCTCGTGCCCGGCCCGGCAGCGCAATCATTTTCGCCCTTGAGCGCCACGCCAAAGCATTTTTCCTGTTCCGCTGCTGCAGTTTTGGTGGCTTCGGCCGCGCCGTCACCTTCAGCGGCAGGAGCGGTGCCGCCCGAGCCACAGGCTGCGAGCAGTGCGGACGATGCCATCACGGCCATCAGGCCACGGGTTTCCAATGCAATATTCATTCGTGTTTCCTTCTAACGAGATCAGCCCTGTTTGGGCACGGGCTTGGTATTACCCTTTTTGGCAGCGAGCGAGCCACCCATTTTTTCGCATTCACCCTTGTCAACCAGCTTCCAGGCATTGCCCTGATAGTCAACGGTCGAGGTGCCAGCACAGCTGGTGCCCGGGCCCGCAGCGCAATCATTCTTGCCCTTAAGCGCGACGCCATAGCATTTTTCCTTGGCGCCCATTTCCTGAGCAACGGCGGGTGAAGCGGTGATCAGCGAAGCTACTGCGAGCGATGCCATCGAGGCAGCTGCCATACCAAATGTCGATTTCATGTTGGGGTTCCTTTCCCATACCAGCATGAGCCTCGTGGGCTCACATGCACTTGTTCGAATGCATGCGTGGATTGGTTACAGGTAAATCGACCAACCGCAGCTGGACACCAATCCTGCGGTAAAACATGGCACTATTGCCGCTCTGGTGCAATGGTAACTTGCCAGCGCGGCAGGGAGGGGAGCGCCCCGCGCCCAATCAACATTGCCAATGCGCATCGGCCACGCCATGTAACCTCCTGCCCAAGACAGACGAACGATGGCGGAGACGCGCTACCCGCCTGTGCCGCGCGGTAAAACAATACGAGGACATTGATGATCTTGAATATTCTGCGCGCAAGCGTCGGGGCTGCGGCGCTTGGCGCGGGTTCGCTTGTGCTTGCCCCGCCCGCATATGCCCAGCAGGCGGGCATCGAAATTGCGGTGGTCGATGCGGGCGGTGCGCCGGTCGCCGATACCGAGGTTGTCATCGAAAACACCGCCATCGGCCTTGCCCGCACAGTTCGCACCGACGCACGCGGGCAGGCGCGGGTCGACGGATTGACCACGGCGGGCGAATACCTCGTCTCGGTTCCCGGTTCGGACAAATATGAAGCCATCGCCGCCCGCCCGGTGGAATTGCGCGCCAATTTCTCGCGCAGCGTGATCCTGCAACTGGCCGACGTCGGCAGCGCAGGCATCACCGTTACCGCATCGCGCGCGATTACCGGGCTCAACACCTCCAACGCCGAAATCTCCGCTTCGCTGGGGCGCGAACAACTGGTGGCCTTGCCGATCGAAGGGCGCGACGTGATCGGCGCACTGATCCGCCTGCCGGGCGTGGTGCCATCAACCGGGTTCTTTGCCGAAGCGCCGTCGATTTCGATCAACGGATCGAACGGGTTGGACACCAATTACCTGATCGACGGGATGGACAATAACGAGAATTTCCTCGGTGGGATCAAGTTTCCCGTGCCATTGGGGTTCACCCGCGAAGTGACCGTGCTGGCCAACAGCTATTCCGCCGCCTTCGGGCGCACGGCCAACGGGATTGTCAATTACACCACGCCTTCGGGCAGCAACGACTATACTGGCGAAGTCTATGCGCTGGTGCGCCCCGGCCGCCCGCTCGATTCGCGATCCCCGTTCCCGCGCCGCGACCTTTCGGGCAATGCCGTGGGCGAAAGCTTTGAACGCTATCAGACCGGGTTCGCCGTCGGCGGGCCGCTGCAACGCGACCGCACGTTCTTTTACGCCAATTACGAATATACCCGTGATCGCAACACCCAGGTGGTCGATGCGCCCGCGCTGGGGATTGTCGATACTGTCACCGGCAATAATGAATTTCATCTCGGCTCGCTGCGGCTCGACCACCGGCTGACCGAGGATTGGACGCTGGGTTTTCGTGCCAATGTCGGGCGGGTGACGATTGACCGGCCCGGCGGCGGGCTGGGCGGCGGCAACGCCACCTTCCCCTCGGCTGGATCAAAGCAGGATCGGTTTTCGACCTTGCTGGCCGCCACCGCCAGCTATTCCGGGCTGGAATGGAGCTATGACGGGGCTCTGCAATATAGCCGCTTTCGCTGGGATTTCGGTGAGCCGATCGGCGAACCGGGGCCGCAGGTGACGCTGCGCGATCCATCGGGGCTGGTGGCGGGCGTGGTTGGCCATCCGGGCTTTGTGTTCGATGATCTGGAGGAAACCTGGCAGACCACCCACAAACTGCAACGCGATTTCGGCGCGCACCGGCTGAGCATCGGCGCGGACCTGATCCATTCCGATTTTTCGCTGCTGGGCGGCGGCAATCCCGAGGGCAATTTCACCGTCGATCTGACCGCCGATCAACTCGCCAGCCTGACCGCGCCCGGGCTGGGGCTGACCGCGCAGGATGTGCTCGCGCTCAACCCGGTGGTTGCCAATTTCGCGGTTGAATTGCGCCCGCAAAGTTTCGGTACCAGCCAGAGCCTGATCGCCTTTTACCTTGAAGACCAGTGGCAGCTCACCCCCAATGTCACGGCGACGCTGGGCCTGCGGTGGGATTACGACACCCTGACCGCGCGCGGCGGCGGGGGCGGCGATTATGACAACATCGCCCCGCGCTTTGCGCTCAACTGGCAGCCCGATGCGCGATCATCGGTGCGGTTTGGCGCGGGGATTTTCACCGGCAAGCTATCCTACGCGGTGATTTCCGACGCCCTGCAACGCAACACCACCTCAGCCGGGTTCCTGACCCAGCTCAGCCAATTGCAAGCGGCAGGCGTGATCCCTGCCGGGGCCGATCTGAGTGAGATTACCTTTGACGGCAACCTTGCCGTATCGCCGCCCTGTGCGACCGTGTCCGAATGCCCCACCCCGGCTGAGGTGCAGGACTTGCGCGACACCGCGATCATCAATGAGGCGCGGGTGCTCAACCCCGATGGCTTTGACAATCCATGGAGCCTGCAATTGAGCGGCGGTTATCAGTATCAGGCCGCCGATAATCTGACGCTATCAATTGATGGGCTGTATAGCCGCTCGCACAATCTGGTGCGGCTGCGCGATCTGAATGCGCCCGCATCCTTCACGCCCAACATCGCCAATCTGACCGAAGCGAACATTGCGCTGTTGCGCAGCCAGCCCGATAATGCCGCCCGGTTTGCGCTCGCCCAAAACCTGGGGCTGGTGCGTTCGCAAGCTGATGCCGATGCGTCGCGCCCGGTCGGCCTGTTGCCCGGCGGCGCGCGCCAGATCACCACCTCCGAAACCGAAGGCAAGGCCGAATATCTCGCGCTGATCCTGCAGGCGAACAAGGCGCGCGGCGATGATGATTATGGCTTTCAGATCAACTACACGCTGTCGCGGCTGCGCAATGATACCGACGACATCAATTTCCGCAGCCCCAATGCCAATGATTTCAGCACCGAATGGGGGCCATCAGCCAATGATCGCCGCCATGTCATTTCGGCGGTGGGATATGTGTATCCGGTTGACGGGTTGACGGTGACGCTGGCGGGGCTGTTTCAATCGGGCCAACCGGTCAATCTGGTGCCCGATGCGCTGATCTTCGGCACGCAGGATCTCAACGGCGACGGGGCGAGCTTTGGCGAGAACTTCGTCGGCAATTCCGACCGTTTCCCCGGTGCCAGCCGCAATAGCGAACGCCTGCCGTGGTCAGCCACGGTCGATCTGGGCCTGCGTTATGCCCTGCCGGTGCTGGGCCGACGGATCGAGGTGAGCGCGGATGTGTTCAACCTGCTGAACACCAACAACGAAAGCGGTTTTGCCAACGCCGCGACCACCTCCAACCAGGTGCAGTTCGGCGGCGGCGCGCCATTTGTTCAACGCAATGCCGGCCCGCCGCGCCAGTTCCAGTTCGGGCTGGCGATAAAATTCTGAGGCTAAGGCAGCTCTAACGCTTCAGTTCCGCAAGCGCCGTGATCAGGCTGGCGGCCAGGTCGCCAGCCGCCCGTCGTGCGGCGGAACGATCAGCGGTGTCGGCAACCTCGTAAGTGTAAGCGGGGATGTCATAGGTGGCATAAAACCAGTTCTTGGCGGTGCCACTGTCGGGGTTGGCGTTGCGCGGTTCGACTGTGAAGGGATAGCCTACAAAATCATCCTCCCGTCCGGCAAGCCATGCCGCCAGAAACCGCTGCTGCACCGCGCTTGCCTCATCGCCTTGCACGTAAAACAGATTGCGGGTAGTCGAATGGAAATCGATCATCAACACTGGCCGGACGTGGGCCGGTAACGCATCCAGCCATGCTTTCACCGCGCGGGTTTCCGGCTGGGCGAAAGCGCCCCAGTCGCGGTTGAGATCGGTCGCACCGCGATTGGCACGCCAATGCCCGCGCGCGGTGCCATCGGGGTTGATCAGCGGCACGATCAGAAATTGCGTGTCAGCGCCCAGCCCCGGATCGCGCCCGGCGATCGCCACCAGTTCATCGACGAATGCCTGCATGGCAATCGCCCCGGTCACTTCGGGCGGATGCTGACGGCCGATCAGCACCACCAGCCGCGGTGCATCGTGGCGGCCTAAGCGCAAAGCCTCGACCGGGCGGCCATCGTGAGACTGGCCAAGGGTGAATACCGGTGCGCCGGTCGCCGCGCTCCAGCGCCGCAGATCGGCTGCGTGATTGTCCTGCACGATCACTTCCTGCGCTGCGATCATGCCCGTCCCGCCCGGCACACGCAGGCGCGCCGCCGCGCCGTCATCGGCGACATCGGCCACCAATTCGCGCCAGCCACCACCGCCGTTCCATTTCGGCGCGTAGCGGTGTTTCCCACCCAGATAGCGCAAGGTTATCGTGACCGGTGCATCGCCCGTGCTTTCATAACGAAATGCATACCACGGGCTCGGATTGATCGGCGGAGCGTGTTCGGGTGACACCAGCACCGCAAATTCGCGCTCACCCAAAATCGCGCAGGCAGAGGCTGACGCGCCATCGAAATCGAACGCGATCGTCGCTGATGCGGTGCGACATTCGTTAGCGGGGACGATTGGATCGACGGAAGTTGCCGGGGGCTGCGCCTGCGCGCCCACCCCCAGCATCACTGCCATTGCGACCAACAAATATCGCACCGACATCTCCATCGACGTTCCGATCAGAACGTCTTGCGCACTTGCACCGCGAATTGTCGCCCGCGTGGGCTGTGCAGCTCGCTGAAGAAGCCAAAGGTTTCGTCAGCCAGCGGCGGATCCTCATCGAACAGGTTGTTGATCGCAAACCGCAACCGCGTGCCATCAAGCGCGGTGTCATTGTTGATGGTGTAAGCGATCGAAAAGTTCATTGTGAAGAACGAATCCACCCGGAAGAAATTGGCATTGGGGTCGTCACTCACGATCAACTCGTCACGGATGACACTGGTATCCCACACCTTACCGACATATCGGCCGAACAGGCCAATATCGAGAGGCCCATTGTCCCAGTTGATCGAGCTGCTGAAGCGCCATTTTGGCCGACCATCAATTTCGAGCAGTTGGCCCAGCCCCTCAACCGCAACATCAAGCGGCAGCACTCCGCTATCAATCGCATCAAGGATTTCCTGTCCATCCGCCCCGGCATTCTGGACAATGCTTTCCAGCCGCGCAGCGTTGAAGCGCAGCCGGAACTTGCCCACGCCAAAGTCCGGCACATTGTAGGACATCCCGAAATCCCAACCCTTGGAAATGCGGCTGTCGAGATTGAAGAAGGGGTCCAGCACCTGAATAATCCTGCCAGCCGGCGCAAGGCTGGTGCCGGCGAACAGGTCAAGCTCCTCCTGAGTCGGATCGGCACGGATGACATTCGGGTTGGTGCTACCATTGATCCGCCGCAGCAGATCAAGCGCGATGGCATTATCATCGCCAAGTGTGCCGACCAGCCCAGTCTGTTTGACCCGCCAGTAATCCCCGGTCAGCGTCAGCCCCGGCAGAAACCGGGGTTCCAGCACCACGCCAAAATTTGTGCTGGTGCTGTCTTCAGGTTCCAATTGGTCGCTGCCCGAACGGAAGCTGACCGTGCCCCCACCGGTACATACGCCAAGATTGGCAATCAGCCCCTTTTCAAGCTGCGCCTGGCAAATCACAAAATCGTCGCGCGTGTTGACCCGGGTGGTGCCTGTATCATTCACCTGAACAAGGTTGGGGGCACGAAAGCCCTGCGACCATGCACCGCGAAAGGTGACACCGGGGATGGCGGTCCATGATGCCGCAACACGCGGGACGATGGCGGTCTCTTCGATATCGGTGAAATATTCCATCCGGCCGGCAACTTGCAGGTTGAGCGCCTCAACCAGAGGAATGTTCATGTCCTCGCTAACCAGCGGGACGAACACTTCGGCAAAGGCGGAATAAACCTGCCGCGCACCATTGGTATCAGGCGTGGGGCTGGTGCCGGAAACGTCGCTGCCGTTGAACACACCGGTCACGCTGTCAGTGAAGGTGATCGTGCCATCCAACCGCGGATCGCGGTCATCGAAAAAGGTTTCTCGCCGCCATTCAATCCCCGCCGCAACGCCAAGGTCGCCGCCCGGCAGCTGGAACAGATCATCACGGCTGACCTTGAAATCGGCCAGCGCCAGCGTGGTTCCACCCTTGCGGAACACATTGATGCGGAACGGATCAATCGAAGAAGCCGGGTTGGGGGTGCAATCGCCGATCCCCGGATCGCCGGTAACACAGCCGCCGTTGAAGGGGTTGAAAGCATCCGGCGTGGTAAGATTCATCTGCTGCTGCAACAGCGTGAGCGAAACGCGGTTGCCGGTGATATCGCTCAGCCTGGCGTCGGAATAGACGAAGCCCGTGTCAAAATTCCATGCGCCCAAGTCACCGCGCAGACCGGTCACCAGACGATAGGAGTCCTTGTTTACCGTAATATTGCGATTGCCGACATCCACGAACCGAAGACGTTCCAAGATAACGTCAGCCCCTCCCGCCGCAATCGTGGTTCCGGGCAGTCGGTTGGGATTGGGCGAGCCATCAGCCAACAGAACCGGGCCGAACGGGTTCCAGAATGCATCGCGGGCAATCCCTACCGGCACCGCGCTCAGGATGGCCGATGCATCATTATTGCGCTGGCTTTCTGACCGGAAAAAACTGCCTTCGAAATAGGCTTCGACGTTGTCGGTCAGGTCATAGCTGAGCAGCGCGCTCGCGTTATAGCGGTTTTTGCGGCTGATCAGGGTATCGCCGTCGAGGGTGTTGAAACGCACTGCGGTGACTGGGGTTGTGCCATTGCGGGCACACAGGCCATTGCCAAAATCGAGCCTGCAACCGGGAAAGCTGCTCGGCTGAAGAAAGAAATCATCATCGCCAATCGGCGTGCGGTTGGCTGGTGCCTGAATATCAAACTGACCAAACGGGCCAAAAGTGTTGCGATTGTTAAACGAGGCATCGCCTTCGAAATCCGTGCCGACGACCAGCGGCAACCGGTTATCATCGGCGGAAAAATCGCGTTCGGACGCAGCGATGCCGTTTTCGTGGAAATAGCCGCCATAGACCGTCAGATTGCCGCGCCCGCCGCCGAAATCGAAACCAAAACCACCGTTGATGGTGACGTTGTAAAGGTCGGTTTCATCCGAGCCGCGCCAGTCGGCCTCGATAAAACCGCCCTTGCGCTTGCCGCGCAGAACAGTGTTGACCACACCCGCAACCGCATCCGCACCATAAAGCGCCGAAGCGCCATCGCGCAGCACCTCGATCCGGCGCACGCTGCCCGGTGCGATTTCATTGGCGTCGGGGCTGACCACCGGAACCAGCAATTCGGTCTGGAAACCGGGATGCAGGTTCATCCGGCGACCATTGATCAACAGCAGCGTATTGCCGGTGCCAAGATCGCGCAGGTTGATCGATGCAACATCGCCGCGTGCATTGTTCTGAGTGGTGGCGTTCTGTTCGTTGAACGCTACTGAGCCAGCCTGCGGGATCGCCCTGAAAATCTCGTCGCCCGATACCGCGCCGGTATTTTCGATATCGATTTCGTCCACCACCGTGACCGGCAGCACGTCGTTGATCTTGGCCCCCTGGATCTGCGTGCCGGTAACAATAATCTCACGTTCGGGACGCGGTGCATTCGCGGGCGCCTCAGCCTCTTGCGCGTGGAGGGCGCTGGCGGCAATCATGCTGCCACCGCACATCAGGGCGAGCCTGCTTAAAAGTGTAATCGACATCATTATTCTCCCCGTTTTTCAATGATTTTAAGTGATTCGACCCACTTCGCGAACAGCGCGGGCCATTGGCTGATAACCTGCTCGGGCTTGCCCAGACCCCAGCCATGACCGCCGTCACGGAACAAATGCAGTTCTGCACTTGCTCTGGAGGCAATCAGGGTTTCGAACAACAAAATACTGTGCCCCGGCGGCGTGGTTTTATCGTCGGCCGAAGCGAAGATAATCGTCGGCGGCGCGTCCTTGCTGACGTGCGTATCAAGCGACCATTCGGCCTCGGCCTTGGACGTGGGCTTTTCGCCGATGATCTCGCGCCGGGTGCGGGTGGTGTCATACGGCTTGCGCAGCGTCACCACCGGGAACAGCAGCACCGCGAAATCGGGCCGCGCGGACACCCGCTCGTAAGCATCCGCCCCGGCATACAGCGCACGTTCGGGCTGATACGCGGTGAAACCAGCCAGATGCCCGCCAGCAGAAAAGCCCATGATCCCGATGCGGTCAGGCTTGATGCCGAATTCGCCCGCGCGGGTGCGGATGATCTTCATCGCCCGCTGCGCGTCCATAAACGGCGCAGGCGCGTCCCACCCATCATTGGGCAAGCGGTAGATGAGTTCGAACACGGTAAAGCCCTGCGCCTGCAACCATTCGGCCGCAGGGGTGCTTTCCTTCCACAACTGGATGCGAAAATAGCCGCCCCCGCCTGCCACCAGCACCGCCGCGCCATTGGGCACCGCTGGGCGAAAGACCCGCATTCGCGGCGTGGCGATATTGGAGACCGCGCCATAACCTGCGCCCGCCTCCCCCAGTTTTTCCGGCCCGGTGACCGCGCCATTGCCCGGCGGTGTGCCCGGCCACAGCAGGATCTCCTCAGGCGCGGCAGCCGCAAGCGGAAAAGCCGGGAACGCGGCTGCCAGCAACACCAGCGCCGCGCTTGCGACAATCATCATGCGGCGTGCGAAAATTGGCGCGATCATTGCCGCTCCTCCAGCACTTCGGCGATTTTCTCGCTTACCGGGCCGCTGCGTTCGTGGCGTTCGATGTCCTCCTCCGGGAGCGGCATCGGAGCGCCCGCCATCGCCGCTGCCAGCCGGGTCTTGTCCAACGCGCTTTCCCAGCGCGCCACCACAATCGTCGCCACGGCATTGCCGACAAAATTGGTCAGCGCGCGGCATTCGCTCATAAACCGGTCAATCCCGAGGATCAGCGCCATGCCCGCCACCGGAACGCTCGGCACGACCGAAAGCGTCGCGGCCAGGATCACGAAGCCCGCGCCGGTCACGCCTGCTGCGCCCTTGGAACTGATCATCGCCACCAACACCAGCGTCAGCTGTTCGCCAAGGCTCAGATCGACCCCAACGGCCTGCGCGATGAACAGCGCGGCGAGCGTCATGTAGATGTTGGTGCCATCAAGGTTGAACGAGTAACCGGTGGGCACCACCAACCCGACCACCGCCTTGCGGCATCCGGCTATCTCCATCTTTTCCATCAGGCTCGGCAGCGCGGCTTCGGAGGATGACGTGCCCAGCACCAGCAGCAATTCTTCGCGCAGATAACGGATCAGCGCGAAGATCGAAAAGCCGTTGAACCAACCGACCAGCCCCAGCACTACGATCACGAAAAATAGCGAGGTGAGATAGAAGGTCGCAATCAGCGCGGCGAGATTGGCGAGGCTGCCGATCCCGAATTCGCCGATGGTAAACGCAATCGCACCGAACGCGCCGATCGGGGCCAGCTTCATCAGCATATGCACCAGCCGGAACACCACCGCGTTGAACGAGGCGAGCACGTCCAGCACCAGATCGCTCGCCGGGCGGGTCATGGCCAACGCTACTCCTGCAAGAATAGCGACCAGCAGCACTTGCAGAATCTGCCCTTCGGTCATCGCGCTGAACAGGGTTTCGGGGATGATGTTGAGCAGAAACGCGCTGATCGTGTGGGCTTCGGCGCTTTTGGTATAGGTCGCAACGGCGCCCGCATCGAGCGTGGCGGGATCGATATTCAGCCCTTCGCCCGGCCGCACGACGTTGGCGACGATCAGCCCGATAATCAGCGCCAGCGTGGAAAAGAACAGGAAATAGGCAAAGGCCTTGCCCGCAACGCTGCCGACCGCCTTCATGTCGCTCATCCCGGCAATCCCGGTGGCGACCGTCAGGAAAATCACCGGCGCAATGATCATCTTGACCAGCTTGATGAAGCCATCGCCCAGCGGTTTCAGCGCGGTTCCGAATTCGGGATAGAAATGGCCAATCAGCGCGCCCAGCACGATCGCCGTCAGCACCTGCACGTATAACTGCTGATACAGCGGCTTTCGGCGCGGCGGCACCATTGGTATTTCCGGCATTATCGCTGCGTGCGATACCATTGGTCGCTGATCCTCTGCCCCATATTTCCCATCCGCAGGATCGGGCCACAGGAGCCCGGCTGCAAGCAAATCGCAACCCACAGAACAGCGGCGCAAATTCAACAGGTTGTGACCTCACCGTGACCATTTTGTGCGAAAATCCGCACAAATTTCTTGCGCTGAGTGCGAAAATCCGCACAAGACCTGCTCGGGATACCAAGGGAGCGCGCATCATGCGCAGCAGAATGGAACGCCGGAATCTGCTGCTGATCGCACTGATCGGCGTGTTCCTGATCGGCGCGCTGGCGATGCTTGGGCTTGACCGCGCAATGCGGGTCAACGCGCTGGAAGAAACCCGCGCAGAGGCGACAAGCGACGCGGCTATACTGGCGGCGGGCCTCGAAAGCGAACTCAACAAATTTTCGCTTGTTCCGCAGGTGCTCGCGGTCGATCCCGAAGTCTCCGCGTTGCTCGCCGGGGATCGAAGCCAGCGCGATGTGCTCAACCGGCGATTGGCCGCGCTGGCACAGCAGACCAATGCTGCGGCGATCTACCTGATGGATGCTGACGGGTTGACGCTGGCGGCGAGCAACTGGGAGCGGCCTGATAGCTTTGTCGGGTCGGTATATGGCTTCCGCGACTATTTCACGGACGCATTGGGCGATGGCACTGCGAGTGAATTTGCTCTCGGCACGGTCAGCCGCCGTCCGGGCCTGTATCTTTCCGAACGGGTCGGCACATCCCAAAGCCCGCAGGGCGTGGTCGCCGTAAAGGTCGAATTCGATACCCTCGAACGCAAATGGCGCGATGCCAAGGCAGGCGTGTTCGTTACCGATGCCGATGGGATCGTGCTATTGAGCAGCAATCCTGACTGGCGTTTTCGGGCGGCGGCCAGCGACAATCAGGATAGCCGCCTGGCAGCCCGCGATCCAGCGCGCGATGCGATGCGGTTCGGGAAAGACCGGATCGCCCCCTTGGCACTTCCGGATGCCGGTGCAGCCGGATCGCCGGTGCGAATGATCGAGAATATCCAACCAATCGCCCCCATCGACTGGGAATTGCACCTGCTCACCGATCCGGCCCCGCGCCTGTCGGCGGCCGTCGCCAATGGGCGGCTGGCGGGAGTTGTCGGACTGGGTGTGCTGGGTCTGATGGCGGCTGGTGCATTTGTATGGCAACGCCGCCGCGAAGCTCGCGCGACGGCGCAACTCGATGCGCATACGGCAGTTCTGCGCGAACAGTTGCAACAGGCCAACCGGCTGGCAACGCTGGGCCAGATTACCGCCGGGCTTGGCCATGAAATTCGCCAGCCGCTCGCCGCAATGCGGGTCTATGCCGAAAGCGGCGAACGCCTGATCCAGGCCCAACGCCACGCAGAAGCAGCCGGGAATTTCGACAAGATCGCCGGGCTTGCAGGGCGGATCGGCCAGATTACCGAGGAACAGCTGCAATTCAGCCGGCGATCGGTGGGTGAACCCAAACAGATCAGCCTTGCCGAAGTGATCGACGGTTCGCTGCTGCTGCTGCGCGATCAGATTCGGCAAAAGGGCATAAGCCTGACATTGCCGGGGGCCGAAGCGGCTGGCGCAGCGGTGTGTGCGCCGCACGTCCAACTGGAACAGGTGCTGGTGAATCTGCTCCAGAACGCTTTACAGGCTACCGAGACGGATGGCGGGCAGATTGTGGTGACGATTGTGGCGGACGGGCCAATAATCCGGCTAAGCGTAAGCGATGATGGGCCGGGCGTGCCGGAGAACTTGCGCGATGAACTGTTCCAGCCCTTCGTCACCGGCAAGGCTGAAGGCATCGGACTGGGGCTGGCAATTTCCCGCGACATCATGCGGCAGCTGGGCGGCGATCTGATCCACGAAGACATGGAAAAGGGCGCGCGCTTCACCATGATCATGCCCGCCGCATGAACCCCGCCGATGAGCCCATACACGTCGCGCTGGTCGAGGATGATACGGCGCTGCGCGATGCATCCACGCAGGCATTATCGCTTGACGGGGCGCAAGTGGTTGCCTTTCCCGATGCGCGCGCTGCGCTCGGCTGGTTATCGGCAGACTTTCCCGGAGTGGTGGTGAGTGATGTGCGGATGCCGGGCATCGACGGGATCGAATTCTTCACCCGGCTGCGCGACATCGATCCCGATCTGCCAGTGATCCTCACCACCGGACATGGCGACATCGCGATGGCAGTGGAAGCGATGAAGAATGGCGCGGCGGATTTTCTGACCAAGCCTTACGCCTCAGCCAACCTGATCCGCGCGGTGCGCGCGGCGGCATCGCGGCGCGGGCTGGCCTTGGAAAACCGCCGACTGCGAGAGGAAGCCGGGCGCAGCGCCGGTGCCGCAATTCCCGGCACATCACCAACCGCCGAACGGCTGCGATCGGTGATCGAAGGGGTGGCGCGCTCGGAAATCGATGTGGTGCTGATCGGGCCGCCGGGGACTGGCAAGACCCATGCGGCGCGATTGATTCACGATTCCAGCCCGCGCCGCGCACGGCCGTTCATCAGCGTTGATGCCGGGGTGATGGCGCATGAGGATGCCGAATTGCTGCTGTTCGGACGCGACCCCGGCGCAGGACTATCGCGCACCGGCCTGGTCGAACGCGCCAATGGTGGAACCTTGTTCATCGACGGGATCGAGAGCGCGAGCAGCGCGCTGTCCGCCCGGCTGCTATCGCTGGTCGAAACACGGCAGGTGCTGCCAATCGGCGCGGACCGGGCGCGCAGGCTCAACATCCGTATCATCGTATCGCATTTGCTGGATGACAGCGCGGGGCCAGCGCCCCTGCCGCGCGATCCGCTGTGGCACCGGCTCGGCGCGGTGCAGATCGCGTTCCCGCCGCTGTCCGAACGGCGCGCGGACATTCCCGAGATTTTCCGGCTGTTCGTTGCCCGTCACGCGCGCGAACTCGGCCTTCCCGCACCCGCCATCGGTGAACGGCAATGGCACCACGTCCAGTCGCATGACTGGCCGGGCAACCTGCACGAACTCGGCGGCTTCGCGCGCGCATTCGTGCTGGGGCTGGCGGATATCAGCACCGCGCCCACGTCAGGCGGTGAGCAGCGCACGCTGCAACGGATCGTCGCGGATTTTGAACGGACGGTGCTCGAAGACGGGCTGCGACAAACTCGCGGAGACATCGCCACACTGCAAGCCCTGCTCAATACCCCGCGCAAGACGATTTACGACAAGCTGGCGAAATACGATCTAAAGCCTGCCCGCTTCCGGTAGAACCGCAGGCGGGATCAGCGGTTGCTGAATGATGCTGCGCTGTAGTAATTCGGCGGCAGCAAACGTAAGATCAGGCGAAAGGTCACTCCATGCTGAAAAATTCCCTGTCGCTGCGCGCCTCTGCCGCGTGCTGTATCCTGATCGCAGCGTGCAGCAATACGTCCGCCAGCCCGGAAGAACTGCCGCCCGCGGCAAGCGGCGCTGACATCTGCCGCGAGGCCGAAGTCGGCGTGCAGGTGCTGGGCTCGGGCGGGCCGATTGCCGAAGGTTCGCGCGCCGGGACCAGTTACGCGGTATGGATCGATGGACGCGCGCAATTGCTGATCGATGCCGGGCCGGGCAGCTTTATCCGCTTTGGCGAGGCGGGGCTGAAGGTCGCGGACCTCAAAGCCATCGCGCTCAGCCATTTTCACGCCGATCACAGCGCAGGCCTGACCGGCATCCTCAATTCCGGCGGGTTTGAACAATCAGGCGAACCGCTGACGGTCATCGGCCCGGCTGCGGGCAGCGTGTTTCCCGGTGCGGGCGATTTTATCCGGGCACAGATCGGGCGCGAGCGCGGCGCGTGGAGCTATCTGGGCGGTTACATGGACGGCACCGAGGACAAGCGGAAGCTGGATGTGCGCGAGATCGCGGCCAACAATACCCAGGAATCCCCCACTGCTGAGGTGGAAATCGCCCCTGATCTGACGATTACCGCCATTCCCGTTCACCACGGCGTTGTCCCTACGCTGGCCTATCTGGTCAAGGTCAAGGGCCGCTCCATCGTGTTTGCGAGCGATCAGAGCGCGTCCTCGATCGGGTTTGAGCGGCAATTGCGCGACAGCAAGCCCGATCTGCTGATCGCGCATCACGTGATCCCCGAAGGTGATGGCCAGCCGATCGGCCTGCATCGCCCGCCCAGCGGGATCGGCGAAATGGCGGCGGGTATCGCCCCGCGCCAACTGCTGCTGTCACACCATATGGAGCGTTCGATTTCGCGTCTGGAAGAAAGCCTGTCGGCGATTGCGCGTAACTATGATGGCGCCACGCTGATCGCTGCGGACGGCACCTGCGTCACACTCTGACAGGCCCAACCGCAAATCAAACAGGCTAATCTGTAACGGATTGTTGCGGCGCGTCGAACAAATGGAAGGGGTCTCGTAAAGGAGTGCCTAGAATGAAGATCGCTTCCATCATCAATCGCAAGGGTCGCCATTTTGAAACAGTGCGGGAAGCGGTTCCGTTGATCGAAGCGGTCGGGATCATGCACGAACTGTCGATCGGCTCTATCGGGGTTGCGGCGAACAATACGCACGAAATCATCGGCATCGTGTCGCAGCCGGAATTGATGGAAGCCATTTCCACCCGCGGCATCCATGGCCTCAACCTGCCCGTCGTCATCTTCGTGCGCCGATCGATCCTCAGCTGCACGTGCGAGGATGATGCATCCAGCGTGATGCAGGCGATGACCCGCGCGCGCAGCCGCCACGCCATTGTCCGCAATCAAACAGGCGATGTGGCCGGGCTGGTATCGATGGGCGATCTGGTCGCCGCGCTGCTTGAAGATGCACAGCTTGAAGCGGGCGTGCTGCGCGATATGGCACGATCGCATCTTCTGTCCGAATCGGCCTGACGGATGGGGCTGGTGCTGAGGACAGTGGGCCGCCTTCTGGCAGGCTTCCTCACCGGCCCCTCGCGCGCTCCCTATGCTGCACTGCCAGCCGATCCCGATGCGCTCGCCAATTGCCTGCGCCCCGGCGATGTCCTGCTGGTTGACGGACGCCAGCGGGTCAGCACCGCGATCAAGTATCTAACGCAATCAACCTGGTCACACGCCGCCTTGTGCGTGGCCGGGCAGGACCGCGAAACCGGCGCGTTACCGCTGTTCGTCGAAGCCGATGTCGTGGATGGCGTTCGGCAGGTTTCGCTTAGCCAGTTTGCTGATAACCACACCAGAATCTGCCGGCCCCCGGGGTTGAGCGATGACGAGGTGGCGCAGATTGTCGCCTTTGCCAAAAGCCATATTGGCGACGAATATGATCTCGACAATGTCATCGACCTCGCACGCTACCTTATCCCCACCCCACCAGTGCCGACCAGTTGGCGGCGGCGGATGATTGCGCTGGGCAGCGGGGAGCCGACCAAGGCGATCTGTTCGACGCTGATCGCCCAAGCGTTCCAGTCAATCCGCTATCCGATCCTGCCCGAAATCACGCAGCAAATCAGCAACGACCCCGATTGTGAAGGCTGCGTGCGTGACATCATGCATATTCGCCACCACAGCCTGTTTACCCCGCGCGATTTCGATGTCTCACCCTATTTTGAGGTGATCAAGCCGACGCTTCGTGCAGGTTTCGATCACCGGGCCATCAGTTGGAGCGATCCTGCCGATCTGATCGAAAGCGCGCCGGTCAAAAGCGTGTCGTGAAAATGATCAGCCAGTCGGGCATGATGTTCACCAGCGCCGCTTCAATCAGCTTGTCCGCGCCCGTCAGCACCAATGCGCCGACCAGCACCAACATCGCACCGAACACCGGCTTGGCATAACGGGCCAGCTTTTGCAGCGTTCCGGCCCGTTTGCCGATGGCGCGCCTCGATCCATAGGCAAAGCCCGTCACCGACAGCGCGACGCCGATGGCAAACACCAGGAATGTCACAAATGCCGATGCGAGGTCTTCACCCTGACTGGCCGCAGCGATGGCTGCGCCCAGCGTCGGGCCGACACAGGGTGCCCAGACAATACCGAGCAGCGCCCCGATTGCGAATTGGCCGCCCAGCCCATCGCCGCTGGTGCGTTCAAGCGCGCCCTGGGCGCGGTTGGTGAGGGGCGCAAACAGCATCGTCAACCGGGTCTGCAAGGCCGGAACCAGCAGGATAACCCCCGTCGCCGCAAGCAGGCCTCCGGCGAACATTCGGATGCCTTGTTCGGGAATGCCCAGCTGAAATCCGAAAGCGACGATCACAAAGCCAAATGTCGAAAACGACAGCGCCAGCCCGCTTGCCAACGCCACCGGCCCCATGCGGTGCTTGCCCAGCGCCGATCCGACCAGGATCGGGATCAAGGGCAAGACGCAAGGGTTGAGGATCGTTACCAGACCGGCAACGAACGCAAGTGCAAGTTCGCTGAACATCAGTTCCCATTCAAATGGAGCAAGCGCCGTAAGGTCAGAATCTAGATCCCCGCCATCACCGCTTGGCGCAGTTGTTTTGGCCGGCTTTCAGCGATCGAGCGCACCGATTCCTGCTTGCCGCGAAACACCAGCACGGTCGATTGGCGCGGAATGCGGTGCTGACGCAGAAACGCCTTTTCCTTGTCGAAATCGACCTTGAAGAACACCGCGTCCTTAAGCCGGGGTTCTTGGCGCAAGGCATCCAATGTCGGTGCCTGCGCCTTGCAGGTTGGGCACCACACGGCATGAACATCAACCACGATCGTTTTGCCGGCATCTTGCGCGCGGGCAAATGCGGCCGGGGTGTAATCCTGCCATGCCGGGGCCGCGATTGCCGGTGCCGTGAAGGCAACAGCAAGAAAAGCTAAAAAGGTGCTTATGGCTCGAACAAACATCAGCGGCGTCCTTTCAGGTCGAATGGCTATGGGATTGCAGGTTGCCTGTTGCAGGCATGCTGTCTTTCCTTTCGGCCGCGCGGCGCCAAAGGTTACAATTGCGCAGACGGATCGGCGATCCAGAGCGGGCTGCGTTAAATCTGACGCAGGTCGCCCGCTCTAACTTTGGTTGTCGCATCGTGAAAAGCTGAAAACCGGTTCCCACTTTTCAGCACGATGCTCTAATCAGGGCCCGATTTCATGAACATCCGGGCCGCGCTGTAACTTGCCACGAGGTAGGGGACGAGAAAGTTCATCCCGACTCTGGGCCAGTCAATCCCCACACCATGCCAAAGCTGCGACCCCTGATTGATGGCATTGAGGCAGAGCCCCACAACCAGCGCCACCTTCAACGCATTGGTGATCACAGGCCGCGTCAAGGCATATTGCAACAGCTTCATGATTGGCCCTTTTCCTTTCCAGCACCAGCATGCCAGCACAGCATGGTTGCCGCACCCGACCCCGTTCGGCGCGATCCCCCTGCGGGTTACACGCAAGACATCGGGAAACAAGCGGGCGCTGAAATCGGTGTTGTAACCGTTTGCGGGTTTATCGCGAATGACCCATTGAACCAGCAGCTCCCCCCCCCAACCCCAACTGCTGGTCGGGGCCGCGCCGCTTACAAGATCGCATGATCGGGCAGCGCGGCCCACTTCTCTAACGGTGCCGATGGCGCTTGTGGTGCACCTAGACCGAGCCCCCCCTCAAAGGAAAGAAACCTGTAATCCGCGCCATTTGCTTGGCCGGAGCAGTCCCGTGTTGGTTCGCGTTCGTCACACCCGGCGTGATCGATCCGTCTGGAAAGCCAGTGTGATCAGCTGACCCATGCCTCCACCGATCCGATATCAGCAAAGGTGGCCACCGCCTTGCTGCCCGGCGAAATCTTATGGACGCCGGTAATCGCTCCGCTTGAAATCCACCATCCGGGCTTCAGCGCGATGCCTCGTCCGGCAAGATTTTCGATCAGGAACCGTGCCGCGCCGAAGGGGCCATCAAGCATGGATGCCGTCGTCGCACGGCCGACCTCGCGCCCGTCAATCACCAGTTCTGCCTCAACCTCGTCGAGCCGATCCCACAAGGCTCGGGGCACGAGCGGGCCAAGCAGCAGCCCGGCATTATTGCCGTGATCCGAAATGGTAACGCACGGGCCATCGGCATTGATTGCAGCATAGGGGGACGATGCGATTTCGATGCCGATTCGTACCTCGTCAATCCACGCCATCGCGGCATCGGGAGTCGCGGGCAGCGGCCCGTCCTGCGGGGCAAGCCGCAACATGAATTCAGCCTCGACCGCAGCGAATCCGCCGTGAAACACTTGCAATGTGCCGGGGCCATCTGCGGACATGATAATCGCGTCGCTGAACGCCGGGCCGACCAGTCGATTGGCACCCAGCCGCACATCATCAGGCGCGTTGATCCGGCCGACTTTCCAGCCACCGATCTCCCGGTCCCATAGCGAAATAGCACAATCCTGAATGGCGTAAGCACTGGCAAGATCACGCGGACGGCGGCCCGGAAACTGGCTGATCGCAGTTCCGCTGCGACGCGCGGCAACGAACGCTTCAGCGATTTCGCGAGCTTCGTAAGGCACAATGTTCCTCTCGTCTCTTAATCTCACGAAACGGAGCCTTGGCGAAAAAGGTAACCGGTGTCAAAAGCTTTCCACGCAGCCGCAGTCTGATGTCCTGCAGGGGATTTTGGCAATCGCGCGATTGTTCTTTATGAGGGTGTCCGATCAAACAAAAGGCGTTCAAAACTCGATATGTCAAAGCCGAACAAGACGCCAACGATCAATGACGTGGCCCGGCTTGCCGGGGTGTCGAAAAAGACCGTCAGCCGCGTCATCAACCGCTCTGCCTTGCTGAACGAAGATACCCGAATCAAGGTTGAGGCGGTGATTGCCGACCTTGGTTATGTCCCCAATCCGCAGGCCCGCGCGCTGGCGCTGCGGCGCAATTTCCTGCTTGGGTTGCTGCACGACAATCCCAATGCGCAGACCGTGCTCAATTTTCAGGAAGGCGTGCTTGACGCGATCCGCGAAACCGAATTTGCGCTGGTGGTGCGTCCGGTGGATCGCCATTCGCCAAGGATGATGGATGATATCCGGCGGTTTCTGGAATTGCAGCGGCTTTACGGCGTGCTGATCCTGCCGCCGATTTCCGAAAATGATGCGCTTGCCGAACTGTGCCACGAAATGGGCTGCGGCTATGTTCGCATGGGATCCGCCATGCTTGACGATCCCGACCATATCGTCGCCTCGAATGATCGCGAAGTGGTAAGCCAGGCAGTCGATTATCTGATCGAACTGGGGCACCGGCGGATTGCGTTGATCGAAGGGCCGGAAGGATTCCGTTCCGCCTTCGAACGGCGGGAGGGGTTTCTCGCGGCGATGCAGGCGCACGGATTGACCTTGCCGCCGGAAATGCGTGCACAAGGCAATTATCGGTTCGATTCCGGCATCGCCGCCGCTAGCCGCCTGCTCGACATTGCCGACCGGCCGACCGCAATTTTTGCCAGCAATGATGAAATGGCAGCGGGCGCATTTCACGCCGCGCGCCAACGCGAACTCAAGGTGCCCGACGACCTGTCGATCATCGGTTTCGACGATTCGCCCATCGCCGCACACATCTGGCCGCCAATGACAACGGTTGGCTGGCCGATACGCGAAATGGGACGTGCCGCCGCGCTCAAACTGATGGCGCCGACCGATGAAGCCGCGCAGCAATACCGCTTTCCCGCAACCTTGGTAAAGCGCCAGTCAGTCGGCCCACCGCGCAGATGAAATGCACGGTTGAAAGGTGGATGGGTTTGCGGCTATACCGGCTGATGACACCGGTTTCCTAACACGGCCATGAAGGCAATCCCTCACTCAGGGGGGCGAAAGAGAGAGATCATGAAGATAGCGCTGATTACCGAGAACAGTCAGGCTGCCAAAAACGGCATCATCCACGACGCGCTGACCGCAGTTGCCGAACCGCTGGGACACGAGGTGTTCAATTACGGCATGTACAGCGCTGAAGACAACGCTTCGCTAACCTACGTGATGAACGGGCTGCTGACCGGAATTCTGCTCAACGCCAAGGCGGCTGATTTCGTCGTTACCGGTTGCGGCACCGGCATGGGATCGATGCTCGCCTGCAACGCCATGCCGGGGGTATTCTGCGGGCTGGTTATCGATCCGACCGATGCCTTCCTGTTCAGCCAGATCAACGCGGGCAACGCGATGTCGATGCCCTATGCCAAGGGTTTTGGCTGGGCGGCAGAACTCAACTTGCAGGATTGTTATCGCAAGCTGTTCGAAAGCGAGCCGGGGCTGGGCTATCCGAAAGAACGCGCCGCGATCATGGCCACCAATCGCGGGATTCTGGCCGACGTCAAGGCGGCAAGCTGCCACGATATGCTGACGGTGCTGAAGACGGTCGATCAGGATCTGCTGCGCGCTGCGATCGCAGGTGAAAGGTTCGCGGATTATTTCTACCCCAATGCGCAGGACGCCGGGATTGCGGCCTATCTGAAAGCGCTGTGATACAGATCGGAAAAGGGCAATCATGGCGATATCATTTGATCTGACCGGCAAACGCGCGTTGGTGACCGGTGCCAATACCGGCATTGGTCAGGCGATTGCAGTCGCGCTGGCGCAGGCGGGCGCCGATATTGCGCTGGCCGGACGCAGCGAACCTGCCGAAACGCTGGCGTTGATCGCGGAGACGGGGCGCGTGGGGCTTGATCTGCGCGCCGACCTGTCCTCCATCGCCCCGGTGCAGGGGCTGGTCGATCAGACCGTCGCGGCGCTGGGCGGGATCGATATCCTGGTGAACAATGCCGGGATCATCCGCCGCAATGATCTGGCCGATTTCACCGAAGGCGATTGGGATGCGGTGGTCGATACCAATCTGAAGACGCTGTTCTTTCTCAGCCAGGCAGCGGCCAGGGCGATGATGGCGCAGGGATCGGGCAAGATCATCAACATCGCGTCCCTGCTCAGTTTTCAGGGCGGCATCAGGGTGCCAAGTTACGCGGCGGCGAAATCGGGCGTGGCCGGGCTAACCAAGGCGATGGCGAACGAACTGGCGCCCAAGGGCGTGCAGGTCAACGGAATCGCGCCGGGCTATATCACCACCAACAACACCGCCGCGTTGCAGGCGGATGAAACCCGCAATCGCCAGATCCTTGAACGGATACCGGCGGGACGCTGGGGCAAGCCTGAGGATATTGCCGGGGCGGCGGTGTTCCTCGCATCGGGCGCGGCGGATTATGTCACCGGACATATCCTCGCGGTCGACGGCGGCTGGCTGGCACGGTAGGCAGCAATCATGAGCGTCACCTGCTTTGGCGAGATTCTGCTGCGCCTTTCGCCACCCCAGCGGCAATTACTGGTGCAGGCAGGCGGGTTTGATCTGGCAGTTGGCGGGGCAGAGGCCAATGTTGCCTCGGCGCTCGCCTCGCTTGGCCACGTGGTGCGGTTTGCCGGGATGGTGAGCGATAATCCGCTGGGTGACCGGGCGCTGGCCGCGCTGCGGGGCTGCGGGATCGACACCAGCTTCATCGCCCGCGCATCAGGGCGGATGGGGCTCTATTTCCTCGAAACAGGGTCAGGCCCGCGTCCGGCGGCAATCACCTATGACCGGGCAGGAAGCGCATTTGCGCTGGCCGATCCAGACCAGATTGATTTTACGGCGGCATTGACCGGCGCGACGTTGTTTCATTGCGGCGGGATCACTCCGGCATTGGGCAGGAACGGGGTAAAATTGGCGCAGGCGGCGCAGGCCGCGGCGCGCGCGGCGGGTGTGCCGATCTGTTTTGATGGCAATTACCGTGCGCAATTGTGGGACGCATGGGATAGCGATCCGCGCGCGATCCTGCGCGATCTGGTCAGTCAGGCAACCATCCTGATCGGCAACCACCGCGACATTTCGTTGCTGCTGGGCCGCGAATTTTCGGGCGAGGGTGAGGCGCGGCGGCGCGAGGCGGCGGAGGCAGCGTTTGCCGCCTTCCCCGGCCTTGAACTGATCGCCTCAACCGCGCGCCATCTGGTCACCAGTGATCACCACCGGATTTCAGCGCGGGTCGATAGCCGCGCTGGCGGATATCAGACCGACGAGATTGACGTAACCGGGATCGTCGACCGGATCGGCACCGGCGATGCCTTTGCCGCAGGCGTGCTAGATGGCTGGATGGAAGCGGGCGATCTGGCGGTGATGGCGCATCGCGGGCTGGCGCTGGCCGCGCTCAAGCACACGATCCCCGGCGATATGTGCCTGATCAACCGGGCGACGCTGAACAGCTTCAGCATAGGCGCCGGCGATGTCCGCCGCTGACGGCATCACGCGCCGCGCTGTATTGGCGGGCGGCGCGGCGGCGGTGGGCGCGATGGCGGTGCCTGCTGGTGCGACGACCATATTCAGCCCGCAGGTGCGCAGCGCCTCGGGCGAATATGTCGGCAGCTTCGTCTATGACCCCGCCGACCGCGTTACGGTGCGCGCCCACCGCTTCGCCGGCATCCGCTATGCCCGTGCTGAGCGGTTCCAGCCGCCGGTGCCGGTCGTTTCAAGCGCACCGATGGCGGAACAAACCCCCGGCTTCGGCCCAGCCTGCCCGCAGCCGGGGCCGAAGACAGGGGTGGGGGCCTATCAGCCGCAATCGGAAGATTGTCTTTTCCTAAATGTCTGGGTTCCGGCAAGGGAGCAGCGTAGCCTGAGCACGCAACTGCCGGTGATGGTGTATTTCCACGGCGGCGCTTACTCGACCGGTAGCGTCACCGATCCGCTGAACGATGGCGCGGCGCTGGCGGCGCGCGGCAATGTGGTGGTGGTGACGGTAAACCACCGGCTGAACGCGCTGGGCTATCTCTACTTGCCAGACCGCTTCCCTGACAGCGGGAATGCCGGGCAGCTTGATCTGATCTGCGCGCTCAAATGGGTGCAGCGCAATATCGCGGCGTTTGGCGGCGATCCGGGCAATGTCACATTGTTCGGTCAATCTGGCGGCGGCGCGAAAATCGCGACGCTGATGGCAATGCCCGCTGCCGCCGGGTTATTTCACAAGGCCATCACCATGAGCGGCCAGCAGGTCACCGCGTCCGGCCCGTTGAACGCGAAAAAGCGCGCCGAGGCGTTTCTTGCCCGGCTTAGGGGCGGTCTTGACCCCGCCTTGCCTCGGCTTGACCCCGTCTTGGTGCCGCTAGACCAGCTCTTGATGGCGCTTGATGCCACCGATCCGGTGCTGGGCGGGCGGGTTTACATGGGGCCGGTGATGGATATGCGCAGCCTGCTGCGCCACCCGTTCTGGCCCGATGCCCCTTCGCAATCGGCACAGATTCCGATGTTGCTGGGGAACACCATTGCTGAGACGCGCGCCTTCTATCCTGCCGATGGCAAGGTACTGAAAGGGCTGGATTTTGAAAATCTCGCAGCCCGGATCGCGCCCGAAATGCGGATCGATATCGCGCCTGATTGGGTGGTCGATCAGTTCCGCGTGCGTTACCCCGAAGCCTCCCCGCTCGACCTGTTCCACCGCATTGTCACCGCAGCGCGCAGCTGGCGCGGACAGGTTGAGGAGGCCGAAGCGCGGGCCCGCAGCGCACAGGGTAACACGTTCGTTTATCAGCTTGATTTTGAAAACGCCCGACATACCGACGATATCGGACTGGCATTTGGCACAGTGCCCGATTCCACTGCGGCGCAATCCACGATGAGCGCGGTGATGATGGACACCTTCGTCCGCTTTGCCCGCAGCGGCGATCCTGGCTGGCCAGCCTACGATCTGGATACCCGCGCAACCATGGTGTTCGACCGCCAAAGCCAAGTGGTCAGCGATCCGCGAGGGTGGGAACGGCGGCTATTCGCCCGCGTGCCCTACGTGCAGCCGGGCACCTGAGCGATTTAACGGGGCGAGTTGGGATAGCTTATAATCAGGTTCAGCGGTGCATCGCCGACCTGCACGATTCCCACCACTGCGCCGCGATAGAGATAGGCCGCCATCCCTGGTTCAAGCGTCGCCTTTACCCCATCCGACACCACCTCCCCCCGACCAGACAGAACATAATAGACCTCATCATGATCGATCAGATGTTCGCCAATCGCGGCGCCTGGATGCAATACCCGGCGACGGAATTCCATCGCCCGCGGTTGCGCCGCTGCATCGGATATGCGGAACGCGGTGCTCATGCCGATTGCCCCATGCGGCGGCGGTTCTTCGCGCTGCGTATCGGCCTCGTGGATCACCACCATCGGCGGGGCAGCAGTCGGTGCGGCTGGTGCGGGTTGCACAGCCCCGATCAGCAGCGGCAGAAACAGGCATCCGATCATGGTCATGGCTGCTGCCGCATTGCGCGGTCTCGCGGCGACAGATGCTCCTGCGCGCCGGGCTTCTGCCCCGGAAAGGTGCCTGAACGGGGCGTCATGGTGGCAAGATCCCAATCGGCCTCAACGAACGGAGCCGCCGATGGTTCGATCACCGGATAGCCGCCGACTTCGCTTTCATCGTCGATGATGGCACCGCGCCCCTCGGCCACGAAGAACAGCATCCTGATTTCATGCTCGCCGCGATCCCACGGGCGCGCGCCAGCAGTGGCGAGCAAGGTGGTTTCAACGTCGTCGGTGGGCAGAATATCGTAACCATCAAGACTGGCGAGCGGAGCGTCAGCCTCGATCAGCTTCGCCTGTGTCTTGCCATAGCGGCCGAACATCGGCAGCGGATTGCCCAGCCGGTCGACCGCGCTGTTATCGCGCCCGTAATAGGCCAGATCGCCCACCCCGCCCAGCATCAGGAACGGCAGGCCAGGATCGGTATTGTCGCCGCCGCGCATGACATTGCCGATCGCCGTGATCTCTCCGGTCACGTGTGGTTGCCCGGCCCATTCGAGATCCATCAGGTTGTAATGCACCGCGCGCCGGGCTGGATTGTAGATCAGGTTGTTGACCATCAACACCTGCGCCCCGCCCTTTACCAGCGGGCTGCGTTCGACATTGTGCGCCCAGATATTGCGATCGAACACGATCCCGGTGGCGTTGTCGTGAACCAGTGACCCCTTGGAATGTTCGCCCTTGGGGTGGCTCGAATCCGCCAGCCCTTCGGCGGCGATGTTGAGCCGAAACACAATGTCGTGGCTGGTGCCTGCGCGCCATTCGGCAACAGTGGAACCGGTAAAGCGCGGGCCGGACGCGGACATGTTTTCATCCACCCCCCACATGAAGGTGGAATTTTCAATCACCACGCGTGCCGCACCGACGGTCGAGATTGAATCGGCTTCCCACCCGCTACGCCTGGCCTGACCATCGGCTCCGCTCAGGATACGCAGGTGCTGTACCTTCACGTCATGGGTGCGCACATCGATCCCGCCCTTGACCAATGTAATCCCGGGCGATGGCGCGGTTTGACCGGCGATAGTGACAAAGGGTTCGCGGATCGAAAGGGTTGACCGTTCAAGATCAATCACACCGCCCACTTCAAACACGATGATGCGCGGCCCCTTCTTTTTCAATGCCTCGGCAAGGCTTCCCGGCCCCGATTTGGCGAGCGTCGTAACGCGAATGATCTGCCCGCCCGCGCCGCCTTGGGTTGGATCGTCGGGATGCGCACTGGCCTGTTGCGGCATGAACACAGCAAGCAGCGCGAAGGCTGCAATCAGGGTGAATAATCTACGCATTTCCGCCACTCTCCCAAGTTTCTCCTATCTGCTTGACAGAAACGACAGGGCATGGCAATTCATAATGACACCGGTTACCAAAATCGGGAAGAAGAGAGATGCAGGGACAGGATCGGGACTTTGTGTCGCGAACGGAAACCGGTGTCACTTCTTCAAACAGAGGGAGAAGGCGGCGTGTCACACATTTTCGGTAACTTTGGTTTCAAGTCTGCTCTGCTGGTCGGCAGCGCGCTGTTTCTGCCGACTGCGGCGCTAGGCCAGACGGCTGAAGCTTCGGTAAGTGCGGACGAGAATGCGCCGGACATCATTGTTACTGGGTTTCGCAACAGCCTGAACGCGGCGCTTGGGCAAAAACGCGAAGCGGTGAATGCGGTTGATGTCATTCTAGCCGAGGATATTGCCGACTTCCCTGATCTCAACCTTGCCGAATCCATTCAACGCATCCCCGGCGTCTCGATTGACCGCGACAATGGCGAAGGCCGGACGATCACGGTGCGCGGTCTTAATGCTGATTTCACCCGCGTGCGGATCAATGGAATGGAGACGCTTTCGACCACGGGTTCGACTGATTCATCAGGAGGCACCAATCGCGGGCGCGGATTCGATTTCAATACCTTTGCCTCTGAACTGTTCCGCAGCATCAAGGTAAGCAAATCGCCGATGCCGTCGACCGAAGAAGGCTCATTGGGCGCAGTGGTCGACCTTTCGACCGGACGGCCGCTGGACTTTGGTGCCGGAGTTACCGCCGCCCTGTCGGCGCAGGGGCTGTATAATGATGCATCCGAGCAGCTGAACCCTCGCCTTGCCGGTCTGCTTGGCTGGTCCAATGAGGACGAAACGTTCGGGGCGTTGGTGTCGGTCGCGTTCAGTCAACGGGACATTATCGAGGAAGGTTTTTCCTCGGTGCGGTTTGCCGGCAATGCCCCGCCCGCAGCCGGGGGCGCGCAATCCTTCACGCAGCGCAATGCCTTTGCGAACGAGGCAGCTTTTCCCGATGCTGCCACAACCTTCTTCCCGCGCATTCCGCGCTATGGCGTGCTAACGTCTGATCAGGAACGGCTGGGCATTACCGGTGCGCTGCAGTTTCGTCCGTCAGACCGCACTCTGATTTCGCTCGACCTGCTCTACTCCCAGTTCAAGGGCACCAGGCGCGAACAATTTGTGGAAGCCATTTCCTTCAGCCGCAACAATGCGACCGGTATCCGCGAGACCGAGATCGTCAGTCTGACGGTTGACCCCGCCACGAGTAACATCGTCAGCGGCACATTCAACAATGTCGATGTCCGCATCGAAAACCGGTTGGATGATCTGAAAACCGATTTCACGCAGGGGACACTGGAACTTACGCATGAGTTTTCGGATCGCCTCAATGTGCGTGTGCTGGGCGGCCTGTCGGAATCCGATTTCAAGGTCAAACAGCAGACCACGATCATTGCTGATGCTTTGAATGTGGATGGCTTCGGGCTTGATTTCACTGAGAACCGCAATGTGCCCTTCATCAATTTTGGAATTGATCCCACAAATCCGGCCAATTTCCTGGTCAATGAAGTGCGCGACCGTCCGCAATCGACGCTGAACCAGTTTTCGACCTTGTCGATGGAGGCTGACTGGCAAGCCAGCGATATCTTGAGCGTCCAGGCGGGCGGGTCTTACAAGAAGTTCGAATTTTCTTCGACGGAATCGCGGCGCGACACGGTGCTTTCCGGTGCCACCGTGGTTCAGCCGTTTCAGCTGACCGACGCCACGTCCACGCTCGCCACTTTAGGAAATGGTTTTGGCGCGCCCGACGGGATCGACCGGGTGTTCGTGACCCCCGATATTGATAGCATTGCCAGCCAGATCGGCCTGTTCACAGGCAATTTCCCGCTCGTGCTACAGAACGGCGCTGTCAACGATGTGGTGGAAGATGACTATGCCGCCTTCTTGCAGGGCGCGATCGATACGCAATTGGGGGCGATGCGACTTCGCTTGCTGGGCGGGCTGCGCTATGTCCGCACTGAAGTCACCGCAACCGGTATCCTGAGCGGCACTACGGTCTCAGTCGACAACAGCTACAACGACTGGCTGCCATCGCTGTCTGCGGTGCTGGAACCCAGCGACAAGCTGCTGCTGCGCGCCAATGTGGCGCGGCAGATGGCGCGGCCCACGCTGACCAGCCTGACCCCCGGCGGCACCTTCAGCGCGTTCAGCGAGACCTTGTCCTTTGGCAATCCGCAGCTTGATCCGTTCCGGGCCAATTCAATCGATGTCGGGGTGGAATGGTATTTTGCGCCCGAAGCCTTGCTGTCGGCAGCATTTTTCTACAAGGATATCAGGACTTTTGTGACACGCGAGACGGCATCGGTGCCGTTCAGGGATCTTGGCCTGCCCGACAGCCTGTTGGACGGCACGCCGTCATCGCCCGACAATATCTTCACCGTTACACGCAACATCAATGGGCAAGGCGGCAATCTGAAGGGGGTGGAAATCCAGTACCAGCAGCCCTTCACCTTCTTACCCGGGGTGCTGCGTAATTTCGGCTTCATCGGCAACCTGACGTTGCTGGATTCCAAAGTGAATTTCGGGACGCTGGCCAATCCCAACCTCAACCAGCTTACCGGTCTGTCCAAGACCGGGTTCAATTCGACGCTGTATTATGAGGACGAGAAATTCAGCGCGCGCGTTTCCGGCGCTTATCGCAGCAGCTTCCTGACACGGGTTCCCGGGCAGAACGGTAATGACATCGAGGGCACAAATGCAACGCTGAATATCGATGCGTCGATGAGCTATGCCTTGACCAAGCAGATCAAGCTCACGCTGGAGGGGATTAACCTCACCGACGAAATCCGCACGCAATTTGTCGATAGCGTCGGCCAGCGTCCGGTTACGCATAACCACACCGGGCGAACCATTTTGTTCGGGGCACGCTTCACGCTGTAATGCCAGGTCTGCCCGCCAGTCCGGTCGTGCAGCGCCTTATATTGAGGAATCGCCGCACGATCAGACCGGTCGGCAGGGTGGTTTTGACCGAAAGGCGGCACGGATGATCGACCGACGGATATTTCTTGGCGGTACGATCGCGCTATGGGCCAGCGGCGCGGCCGCTCAGACCGCCCCACCGACGGCAGTCGGTCAGCCGCCGCCGGGCCTGCCGCAGCCCCGCGAAACGGTTGATCTGTGGCCGTCTGGCGCGCCGGGGGCACCGGCGCTTTTGCCGACCGAAGTGACAACCGAACGTTCGATCAATCCACTGGTCACAGATCGCGCGGTGATGGGCATTGCGGTTCCCCGGATGGCAGTGTTCCGCCCCGATCGACCCAACGGTGCAGCGGTGCTGCTGATCCCTGGCGGGGGCTACCGCCATGTTGTGGTCGACAAAGAAGGCTATGAAATGGCGCGCTGGCTGGCAGCGCGTGGCTTCACGGCGTTCGTGCTGTTCTATCGGCTGCCCACTGACGGCTGGTCTGCGGGGCCGAATGTATGCCTGTCCGACGCGCAGCGGGCCATGCGATTGATCCGCCATCGCCATGCCGATTTTGCCATAGACCCCGAACGGGTGGCGGCGATGGGTTTTTCCGCAGGGGGCCATTTGTGCGCTGACCTCTGCACGCGCTTTGCCACGCGAACCTATGCTGCAGTTGACAGCGCCGACAGTCTCAGCGCCAAGCCGGTATGCGCCGCGCCAATTTATCCGGTTGTCTCAATGCGACTACCCACCGCCCACGCCGGGTCGCGTGAACGCTTGCTCGGCGCGAACCCCGCGCCCGCGCTGGAGATCATACATTCCCCCGATCGCAACGTGCCGAAGGACTCGCCGCCCGTCTTCCTCCTCCATGCCGACGATGACGATGTGGTTCCGGTTGAAAACAGCCTCTTGATGCGTGCAGCTTTGCGCGATCAGGGAGTCAGGGTCGAAATGCACCTGTTCGAACATGGCGGTCACGGCTTTGGTCTGCGCCAAGCGGTGGGCAAGCCGGTTGCAGCATGGCCCGATCTGTGGCGGGAATGGGCGCGGGGCGCTGGTCTGGGCTGATGCAGACCGAAAGCCGCACCCTGATTCCCGCACTCATGCGAACCACCGGCTGTGATGGCGGAAAATCCCGCTTGTGGTTCGATCAGGGGATGGAAGTTTCGGCCTATCACCATAATGTACACGGCGAATTCCTGATGCTGCGCCCGGGACTTTTCGCGGCGAGGCCGAGGCACTCCCGGTTTCGCAATTTCCGCTTCACCGCGCTGGACGATTGAGATGGAAATGGCTTCGAGGACACTAGCTGGGCAGACATTAGCAGACCCACGGGTGGGTGCAGGTCGGCACACGCGGCGCGGCGTTCTTGGCGGCGGACTATTGCTATCCGCGGGCGCAATGCTGGCGGGATGTGCGCCGCGACTTGGCGGGATGTTCACAGCGGCCGATGCCCACCCGGCCGATTATCCCACAGTGCGCGCGGTTGAATTCATGGGGCAGTTTCTGGCCGAACGGACCGGAGGGCGACTGGGTGTGAAGATGTTTGCCGGTGGTCAACTGGGCAGCGAGACCGACACGCTGGAACTTACCAGCTTCGGCGGGATTGATATCAATCGTGTCTATTTCGCGGCGCTGAATTCGGTCGAACCGATGACGCTGCCATTCTCGCTTCCGTTCGTCTTCGATACGATTGATCATATGCGCCGCGTGGTTGACAGCAAGGTTGGCGATGAAGTGCTGGCTTCGCTGGAACCGCATGGGTTGGTCGGGCTGTGCATCTACGATTCCGGATCGCGCAGCTTTTACAACACAAAACGTGCGATCCGCAGCCCGGCTGACATGTCTGGCTTAAAACTGCGCGTGCCGGGGTCCGATCTTGCCGTGGCGATGATCAATGCGCTGGGAGCCAATGCCGTCCCCATCCCGTTTGGGGAGACATATCAATCGCTCGCGCAGGGGGTTATTGACGGAGCTGAGAACAACTTGCCGTCGTTCATAAGTGCCCGCCATTACGAAGTTGCGACTTTCTTCAGCATCACCGATCACCTGCTTACGCCTGAAGCTCTGGTGATGAGCAAGGCCAGCTATGATCGCCTGTCGGGCAGCGACCAGGAACTGGTACGCGAGGCCGCTCGGCGTTCAGTGCCTGAAATGCGGAAATTATGGGATGCGCGGGTGGCCGATGCGCGTGCAACGCTGGCGGGGTCGCAAGTTCAGGTGAATGATGTGGACAGGGCGCCATTCGCCGCACTGATGCGCCCGGTCTGGGATCGTTTCACCACCACGCCTGCACAAAAATCAGTGGTTCAACGGATATTGGAAATGCGCGCGCCATGAACTGGATGACACGAATGTCCGATTGGCTGGCCAGTCTTGCCGCACTGGGTCTTGTGACGATGGCAGCGATCGTGGTGTGGCAGGTGTTCGGGCGCTATGTGCTTGATGCCAGCCCATCCTGGACCGAACAGGCGGCCCTGATCCTGATGATCTGGTACGTGATGTTCGCTGCGGCGGCAGGTGTGCATGAAGGTTTCCACATCCGTATCGCGCTGTTGGAAGAACGGTTGGGCGCACGCGCTGAGCCCGTCCGGCGGATTACTGCGCTGATCGTCTTGGGGCTGGGGTTGGTGCTGTTGGTTTATGGCGCGCAGTTGGTCTGGTTGGTGCGCGGCAATGTTGTGCCGTCGCTGGGGATCAGCCGCGCTGTTGCCTATGCCCCCATGCCGGTGGCCGGACTGTTGATGGCGCTGTTTTCAGTACCGCAGATCCTTGACGGAAAACCGCGCGGCGCAAGGGACGACAACTGATGGAAGTGGTGGTTCTGTTCGGCGCGCTGTTCGCGCTGCTGATCCTGGGTGTGCCGGTCGCCTATGCGCTGCTGGGCGCGGCGCTGGCCTGTTTTGCGGTGATGGGGATACCCCCACTGGTCGCGGTGCAACGAGTGGCGGCGGGCATCAGCGTATTCACTCTGATGGCGATCCCGTTCTTCATCTTTGCCGGAGACCTCATGTACCGCGCCGGGATTGCCGAACGGTTGGTACGCGTCGCGGATGCGGCGATGGGCCGGGTGCGCGGCGGGCTGGGGCTGGTCGATGTCGGCGCTTCGATGATGTTCGGCGCGGTATCGGGATCGGCCATTGCCAGCGCATCGGCTATCGGATCGACGATGGTGCCGTTGATGAAGGAAAAAGGCTATCCGCCCGATTTCGCAGTCAATGTCACGGTGACAGCGGCAATTGTCGGGCTGTTGATTCCGCCTTCGCATAACATGATCATCTATTCGGCGGCTTCGGGCCTTGGCGTGTCGATCGGCGATCTGTTTCTGGCTGGGGTGATCCCCGGCTTGCTGACCGGGATCATGCTAATGGGCACGACCTGGCTGGTGGCGCGCCGCCGCAATCTGCCGCACGGCAACTTTCCCGGTTGGCGCGCATTTGCCCGCGCACTGGTTTTCGCGGTGCCCGGTTTGATGACCGCAATCATCATCATGGGCGGAATCCTGAGCGGTATTTTCACACCGACAGAAAGTTCCGCCGTGGCGGTGCTCTATACCGTGCTGGTCGGCGTGCTGGTCTATCGCAGTCTGGGCTGGAACAGTTTCTGGGAAGCTGCGGGCAAATCAGTGCGGACGGCAGCAATGGTGCTGTTCATCATCGCAGCCGCCACCGCGTTCGGTTTTGCCATGGCGCTGTTGGAAGTGCCGCAAGCTCTGGGCCAGATGATCGGGTTCATGACCGACAATCCGTTGCTGACCCTGCTGATCATCAATGTGCTTCTGCTGCTGCTCGGCACCTTTATGGACATGGCACCGCTGATCGTGATCACCACGCCGATTTTCCTGCCGGTGGCAATGGATGTCGGGGTGAACCCAGTGCATTTCGGGATCATCATGATGATCAATCTCGGCATCGGACTGGTGACGCCGCCAGTCGGTTCAGTGCTGTTTGTCGGTTCTGCGGTGGGCAATATCCCGGTGACGACGCTGGTTCGCACCATCTTGCCATTCTACCTTACACTAATTGCGGCGCTGTTGCTGATAACCTATGTTCCCGCGCTGTCTCTGTGGCTTCCAGCGCGGTTTGCCGGATAAAGCTTATCCGCGCGCCCGAGGCGGTCGCAAGTGATGCGCCCGCGCCATGGTCGGCCTGATGGCGCTGTGGGCCGACATCGAACCGGTCAGGCAGACTCGCACCCAGTCCGATTTTCTGAGCTTTGCCGAACGCATCGGTTGGCACAAAGATGGCTGGCCTGACCCTGATCCCAGACCTGATCCCGGCCCCTGCCAGCGCCAGATAGGCGATTATTGACGTTTTATTGACGGTAGCGGCGTTGACGCCGAATCCCGCTTTGGCGCATTAACGGCGCGGGGAAATCGCAAACAGCTCAGATCCTTGGACCGGCCCGGGAAACCGCGTTGCCGCCTGCGGGGAAGCTGTGTGTGTAGCTGGGGGGCGTCCATGATTACTTCGTTGAAGCCGGGATCATCACGCGTCAGCGCTGGATTTTGGCTGGTAGCCGCAGCGGCCATTGCTACCGCGTTGACAACTGCGGATGCTGCAAACGAACAGCAAACGGCCGCCCAGTTCGAAGCTGTGGGCCCGCTGCCTGATCAAGTCGATGCTGGCATACCACCTTCATCCCATTCCGATTGCATAGGCGGCGAAGTTCGATTTCTGAAACGGATGGTGTCACCGCCAAACGCGGTTCAGGACGGATGTGGGCGGGACGGCGCGTGGTGATGGGCGCGCTGTCTGCGCTGCCTGCGCTATCCGAAAGCCGCCGCCTGCGGCTGGTGGGCTTCTTTCTCATGTATATCTCGCAGGGCGTGCCCATGGGATTGGTAATGACGGCGATCCCGGCATGGCTCGCCGCCAATGGCGCGAGCGCCGGACAAGTCGGGTTCTTCATCGGCACCGCGATGCTGCCGTGGTCCTTTAAGCTGGTGAACGGGCTGGTGATGGACCGCTTTTGCTACAGCCCGATGGGACGCAGGCGGGCGTGGATCATCGGTTCGCAAGTGATGATGATTGCCGCATTGATTGTCACAGCCTCTCTTGCGCCCGGCCCTGACGAGATCGCCCTGCTTGCCGGTCTGGCCTTCGCCTTCAACCTGTGCGCCGCGGTGAACGATGTCGCGGTCGACGGGATGGCGGTCGACATCTTGCCCGAAGATGAGCGCGAGAAGGTTAACGGAGCCATGGCGGGTGGGCAGATCATTGGCATTTCCGGTTCCGCGATCATGGCGGGCGCGGCTCTTGTCGCGGGCGGCGTGGAGCTGGCCGCCGCTATGGCTGCGGCGGTGATTGTGGTGTTGACCATCACCGTCACCTTGCTGCGCGAACGGCCCGGCGAGAAGTTTCTGCCGTGGACTGCTGGTTTGGCATCGGCGGAATGTCTGGCGAGCGCGCACACCAAGTTCCTGCCCATTCTGGGGAAAGTGCTGCGCGGGCTGGCACAATGGCGCACCGCGCTGTTTATGGCTGGCGTTGGGTTCATCACGTCAAGCGTGGGTATGGTCGACGTGGTCTCCCCAGTTTTCAGCGTATCCGAATTGGGCTGGAGCAGCGAAGCATTCACCAATTACAGCAGCATCAGCGCGATGGCCACCACGCTGCTCGTGATGGTGGCGATCGGCCCCCTGTGCAGCCGGTTCGACAACCGCATCCTGATGGTATTTTTCGCAGGCTTGATGCTGCTGCCCAACCTCGCAGCCTATCTTGCCCCGGCAGGGACATTCGGAACCCTGGCCATGCAGACCTACATCACTATGTTCTGGGGTGGTTTTGCAGGTGTCTTCGTCCTCAACATTGCCTGGTCGATGAACCTGACCAATCCGGTGGTCGCCGCCAGCCAGTATGCGCTGTTCATGGCCATTCCCAACTTCGTGCGCTCGCTTGGCTCGGGCGGTCATGGCCAGATTGTCGACAGCTACGGCTATGACGCTGCTTTTCTGGTCGCGGCTGGCTCTGTCGCCATGGGTGTCGGCCTGTGTCTGATCGCCGGATATGGACGGCTGGAGACGATCCGAAATCCTGCCAGCGCCCGCATCATGACCGATCCCGCACCACTGCCCGGCGTCCCGGCAGGCAGCGCAATCTCATAATCGCAGCAAGTTTTTACGAGCCGCCCTCAGTCCCGAGGGCACCAAACAGGAGAGAAGCAATGAAATTGATCAAAACCATGATGATGGCGGCCAGTGTCGCCCTGATCGCTGCGCCGATGGCGCTGCCAACCGCCGCTGCGGCGCAAGAATTCCCGCTGGTTGGTGGGCAATATTCGGACATTACCGGCATCACCGTCAAGGATGGCGGCGGCCTGGCCTATGCCACCTATCTGGCTGACCAATGGGTGAAAAATCAGGAATTTGCCAAGTCGCAAGGCTGGATCACGGATTACAGGATTTATGCGAATGTGAACAGGCGCGATGGTGAGCCTGATCTGTATCTGGTGGTCACTTACCCCTCCGTTCCCGATGCCGCTGAAGGTGAACGGCGCGGCGCGGCCTACCGCGCCTGGGCAAAAAAGTCTGACGCGCAGCTGGAAGCGGAAAACGGCAATCGCGCCGAATTCCGCACCGTTCGCGGCTCGATGATGCTGCAGGAGTGGACCAAGCGCTAGAACTGCGAAAACCCTGACCGTAGTGTGCGCTGCGCCCGTAATTCTGAAGCGTGCGGGCGATTATGATCAGGCAACGGCCCGGCGGGTGGAACTGCGAATGTCATCCGCCGGGCTGTTTTTTCGACCGCAACGCCGCACGCAATGGTCGAATGGCGATTCCCCGGGGCTTCATCACTCCAAAACCCAAAGGAAAAAACGATGGCACTCGCGCCGACGGCAAAGGACGACCGCTACCTCATCATGGATGTGCTGCGCGGCTTTGCGTTGTTCGGAGTGATGCTGGTCAACATTTACGAACTGGGCGGCGAAGATGTTCTGATCACCGCCCAGCAATTGGCGGCATTGCCATCAGCCGGTCTGAATGATGCAATGTCATTCTGTGTGAAGCTGTTGGTTTATGACAAGGCCAACACGCTGTTCGCGTTCCTGTTCGGGCTGGGGTTTGCAATCCAGATGCAGCGGCTGGAAGCACGCGGTGCGGCGTTCGCGCCAATCTATCTGCGCCGTATCGCGATCCTGCTGATGATCGGTCTGGCGCATGTAATGTTCTTGTTCGCGTGGGACATCCTGCATGTTTACGCCATCGCAGCCGTCATCCTGTTTTTCTGCCGCAAGCTGCCTGATCGCACCTTGTTTTGGCTAGGCGCGGCACTGCTGTTGTTTGGTAAGCCGCTGATTGCCTGGATATTTGCAGCGAGCGGCATTTCTGGGCCTTTCGATGCCATTTGGACAGCAGAATCGGCGGTGCTCGCGCGTCAGGCGGCGGCGCAATCGGGCGATCTTTTCGCCTTCACTGCGGCGATGCGCGAGATGCTCTATTACGAGTGGCTGATGACCGGCGCCCTGATGGCGTGGATTGCCTATGCGCTGGGACGGTTTCTGATGGGCGCATGGGTTGCGCGTAAGGAGTGGATCCAGAACGCACCTGCCAATCTGCCGCTGTTCCGGCGGTGGTTGTGGCCGCTGCTGCTGGGCGGGCTGGCATTGGAACTGGTGCACCTGCTCAGCATCGATGCTGCCGATGCGCCGTGGTTTGAACTGGCGCGCGGTGCTATCCACGCGGTCGCCACACCGATGATCGCGGCAGGTTATGTCTGCGCTTTGGTGTTGCTGTTCCAGAAACGCTCGCTCGCATGGCTGGTAAAACCGTTTGCCCCGGTCGGCCAGATGGCGCTGACCAATTACCTTATGCAAAGCGTCGCGATCATTCTGATCCTGACCAGCGTGGGGCCGGGCCTTGGTCTTGCCGGGAAAGCGGGTGTTTCAACCTTCCTGCCGCTCGTCATCGCCTTTTTCGCCGCGCAGATCGTGTTCAGCCACGTCTGGATGAAGGCCTTCGCGTTTGGCCCTGCGGAATGGCTCTGGCGCGCGCTGACCTATGGCAAACCACCGCCGATGCGCCGCGCCGCCATAGCGGGCGTGCAAGCATGAACGCGCCCACCGGGTATCGCGGGGACATTGTCCTGATGGATGCGGCGGCATGACAATGGGCAGAGCTGCAGCCAAGGCTGATGCCCTTCTTTCCAGCCAGCCGCGCGGCTTGCAAAAGCGATTGGGTTTCGCCTTTGCAGCCGCGATCGGACTGGGTGCGGTGATCGGCGCAGGTCTGATGCGCACCAGCGGCTCGGTCATCGACGAGGTGCCGCTCGCCTGGCTTGTCATCCTGTTATGGGCGCTCGGCGGTGTCCATGTGATGCTGGCAGCCAATGTGGCGTCCGAACTTGTTACCAGCATCCCCAAGGCTGGGGGTATTTTTGTGCCGGTTCGTGCGGCGTTTGGCGATTCAATGGGGCTGCTGTCCGGCTGGGCGAGCTATCTTTCCTATGTGGCCGCTGGCGCATCTCTCGCGATTGTCTGCGCCGACTTTTCGGCCGTCATCTTCCCTCCGTTGGCCGTCCACAGTATTGGTATCGCGACAAGTCTTATCGTGATCCTCTTTGGTTTCAACTGGCTCGGCGTGCGCGAAGGGGCGGCGCTGCAAACCGCTGGCAGCGCCATCAAATTCGCGCTGCTCGTCATCGTGATCGCCATCGCGTTTTTTGCCGAGCCGCCCCGGCCCGGTTTCTCGAGTGTCGGGACGCAAGGCGGTACAGCTGCCCTTGGCGCTTTCGCTGTGATCGCCGCCTATCAGATGATCTACGGTGCCTACGCCGGGTGGGACAGCGCGATCAATTTCGTCGAAGAAGACGAAAATGCGCTGACCAATATTCCGCGTGCGCTGGCGCTATCGATCCTCGCCATCAGCGCGGTTTATGTGCTGTTCAATCTGGGCATCATGAAGGCGCTCGACCTTGATGCGATCCGCACGTCCGATCTCCCCGTTGCGTTGGTGCTGGCGAATATATTTGGCCCTGCCGGTGCCATTGCAGTGGCTGTGCTGGCCATCGTCATGGCGTCAACGTCTCTGAATGCCAACATAATGGGCGGCCCGCGCATATTATACGGAATGGCGCGCGATGGCCTGTTCCTACGATCAACAATGCGGGTCAATGCGGGCGGCACGCCTGATATTGCGTTTGCGATGACTTTGGCGTTGTCGGTGCTGCTGATCTTCTCCGGCGGGTTTGAATTTGTATTCCGGCTGATGGGCGCGCTGATCATCTTCTCCTTCATTCTTTACGACGCATCCTTGTTCGGCCTGCGCTGGAAGCAGCCGGATCTGCCGCGACCGTTCCGCGCCATCGGCTATCCATTCCTGCCAGCATTATTGCTGCTGATCGACGGATCATTGCTGATCGCTTTCATCGCAGCCGATCCGGTAAGCGGGGCCTATATGGCCGCGCTGATCGCCACCTGCATTCCGGTCGGCATCCTGCTGCACCGCCACCGAAAGGCCGGGAATTAACGAACATGGCATCCCTTTCAATCAGATCGCAAGGCACTGACGCCACCTTCCTCGGCCATCCGCGCGGGCTAGCCTATCTGGCGTTTACCGAGGCGTGGGAGCGGTTTTCGTTCTACGGGATGCAGTCGCTGCTGGTGCTGTACATGGTGCAGTCGCTGTTCGTGCCAGGGCAGATCGAGAATGTGGCAGGGATGGCGGCCTATCGCAGCGCGATTGAGGCAATGCTGGGGCCGCTTTCGGCGCAGGCCTTGGCCGGGCAGACCTTCGGCTTTTATGCCGGACTGGTCTATTTCACCCCGCTGATCGGCGGGTGGGTGGCGGATCGCTGGCTTGGCTCGAAAAAAACCGTGGTCATCGGTGTCGTGCTTATGACCGCCGGACACGCGGCGATGGTGTTCGACCAGAGTTTCCTGTTGGCGCTGTTGCTGCTGATCCTGGGTTCGGGCGCACTCAAGGGCAATATCGCAGCACAGGTCGGTCAACTTTACGCGACACAGGATGCGCGCAGGACTACCGCCTTTGCCGCCTTCAGCATGGCCATCAATATCGGCGCGATATTTGGCCCATTGGCGTGCGGCTTGCTGGCGCAGGCCTATGGTTGGCATTATGGATTTGGTGTGGCAGGCCTGCTGATGCTGGTAGCGCTGGGCGTATACCTGAAGGGCCTGCGCTATTTTCCGGAGGAACCGCCTGTCCGGCGCGACCGGTCGCAGGAAGGTGCGCTGACGATGCAGGAATGGCGCAGCATCGCAGCGATCATGGCGATGCTGTCGATGATGGTTGTGCTGGGACTGGGCTACGATCAGATGTACAATATGGGCATGGTCTGGATCGATCAGGCGGTTGATCTGGACACTGCGCTGGGGCGCTTGCCGGTCGCCTGGTTCGTATCGATAGATTCCGTCGCGATCGTCGCGGCTACGGCCGGCGTGATTGCATTATGGCAATGGCAGGCGAACCACGGGCGTAGCAGTTCTGAAAGCACAAAGATCGCGATTGGCGGGGCATTGACCACCATCGGGGTCGCAATCATCGCTGTCGGCGCAGCGATGGCGGAAAGTGGCAAGGTCAGTATCGCTTTCCCCGTCCTGGCCTTTGCATTCACCGGGATTGGTTTTGCCTGGTTCTGGGCGACCTGGCTCGCACTGGTATCGCGCTATTCACCGGCCAAGATTGCCGCACGCATGATGGCTGCCGCCTATCTGGTCGCCTTTTTCGGCAACGTAATCAGCGGCTACATCGCCACTTTCTACGAAACCATGTCGCCTGCGCTGTTCTGGTCATTGAATGCAGGCGTGTGCTTTGCAGGCAGCGCGGCCTTCTATGTCTTCGGCCCGATGCTGGTGCGGGGGCTGCACAAAGGCGCGGCAGAGCAGCCCTTCGCAGGGCAACGCATTGGCCCATTAAAAGCTCTCTGACTAATCATGCAATTACTATATTTATCAGCGTTACTGCGCCGCAGCATGTAGCGGGTGTGATCGACGCCATCACGCGCAAATTCCCGATCCAGCTTCTCACAGTGCGCGATCATTTTTGTGCAAACCAGATCACGTGATGCGCGCCCTTGTTGTTGGGGCGCGAACGCACGTTCCACTCGATCACGGTGAGGCCGGTGTCGTACAACCGCTTGCGGAATGCGGGGTCGGGCGCAGCTGACCACACGGCCAGAATACCGCCGGGTGCAAGCGCATCGCGCGCCTTGGCAAGACCCGTGCGCGAATAGAGCCGGTTATTCGCCTCGCGCACCAGCCCATCGGGGCCGTTATCGACATCGAGCAGGATCGCATCAAACTTGGCCGAGGTGCCATCATTGGCATCATCGATCAGCGCCGCGACATCGCAAATCCTGAGATCGAGGCGCGGGTCTGACAGGCTGTCTCCGGTCAACTCGACCATCGGACCCTTGGCCCAATCGATGATCGCCTCGGCGATTTCAGCGATTATGATCTGTGCCTTGTCACCCAGCCGCGCGCGCGCGGCTCGGTAGGTGAAGCCCATGCCATAACCGCCGATCAGGATGCGCGCATTGGCTTTGCCGAGCCGGTCGATGGTGAGTTCGGCGAGCTGTTCTTCGGAAAAGCGCATCCGCGAGCTCATCAACTCATTACGCCCCATCACGATCATGAAGTGGCCAGCGTGGGTATAGAGATCGAGCAATTCGCCATCGGCAATCTGTGCGCTGGCGAGGTGTTCGCGTTTGAGCATCCTCAGATATCCCTTTCAACAAAAAGGCCGCCCGGATCGCTCCGGGCGGCCCCAATTGTTACCCTCAAATAAGACGATCAGTCCTTGAGGAAGTCGGGCAGACCGGCCGGTCCGCTGTCCTGATCACGGCCACCGCGATCACCGCCGCCGCTGCGACCACGGCCACCCCGATCACCGCCGCGATCACCTCTGGGCCCGCGCCGGTCGTTACCCCGATCACCGCCCCGGCCGCCTTCACGCGGCTCACGCGGTTCGCGCGGCGGGCGGGTGTCTTCAAGCTCTGCGCCGGTTTCCTGATCGACCACCCGCATCGACAGGCGCACCTTGCCGCGCTGGTCGATTTCGAGCACCTTGACCTTCACGTCCATGCCTTCGGAAACGACATCGGTGGGCTTTTCAACCCGCTCGTTGCGCATTTCCGAAACGTGGACGAGTCCGTCCTTGCCGCCCATGAAGTTCACGAATGCGCCGAAATCGACTATGTTCACGACCTTGCCGTTATAGACCTTGCCGACTTCGGCTTCCTCGACAATGCCGAGGATCCACTTCTTGGCGGCTTCGATTTCATCGACGTTGCTCGATGAGATCTTGATCACGCCTTCATCGTCGATGTCGACCTTGGCGCCGGTTTCAGCCACGATTTCGCGGATCACCTTGCCGCCGGTGCCGATGATGTCGCGGATCTTCGACTTGTCGATCTGGATCGTTTCGATGCGCGGCGCGTGCTTGGAAACTTCGGTGCGGGCAGAGCCCAGCGCCTTGGTCATTTCGCTCAGGATGTGCGCACGGCCAGCCTTAGCCTGTTCCAATGCCTTGGCCATGATTTCCTGCGTGATGCCGGCAATCTTGATGTCCATCTGCATGGTGGTGATACCGTTTTCGGTGCCCGCAACCTTGAAGTCCATGTCGCCCAGGTGATCTTCATCACCCAGAATGTCGGACAGGACGGCGAATTCATCACCTTCCAGGATCAGGCCCATCGCGATGCCCGAAACCGGCGCCTTCACCGGCACGCCGGCATCCATCATCGACAGACACCCGCCGCACACCGTCGCCATCGAGGACGAGCCATTGGACTCGGTGATGTCCGACAACACGCGGATGGTATAGGGGAAGTCTTCCTTTGACGGCAGGATCGGGTTGAGCGCGCGCCACGCCAGCTTGCCGTGCCCGATTTCGCGGCGGTTTGAACCACCGAACCGGCCCACTTCGCCGACCGAATAGGGCGGGAAGTTATAGTGAAGCATGAAGCTGGTATAGCTGAGGCCTTCGAGCCCGTCGATCATCTGCTCGGCATCCTTGGTGCCCAGCGTGGTGGTGCAGATCGCCTGCGTTTCACCGCGGGTGAACAGCGACGAACCATGCGTGCGCGGCAGGAAGCCAACGATCGCTTCGATCGGGCGCACCTGATCAAGCTTGCGTCCGTCGATCCGCTGGCCATCCTTGAGGATCGCCCCGCGCACGATTTCGGCTTCGAGCTTCTTCATCACCTTGCTGGCGACGTTCTGGGTCTGCCCGCCTTCATCGGCGAACGCAGCCTTGGCCTTGGCGCGTGCTTCGTTGATAAGGTTGGAACGAACCGATTTGTCAGTGATCTTGTAAGCTGCGGCGATATCCGCGCCCACCAGATCCTTGAGCTTGGCCTTGATGTCGGCGGTGTCATCCGAGGTGTCGATCACCCACGGTTCCTTCGCCGCCTGTTCAGCCAGATCGACGATCGCGCCGATGACCTTGCGGCATTCGTCATGCGCAAACATCACCGCGCCGAGCATTTCTTCCTCGGTCAGTTCCTTGGCTTCGGATTCGACCATCATCACCGCCTTATCGGTGGCAGCGACGATCAGATCGAGCCGGCCTTCGGCGAGCGCGCGATCCTGCTTGGGATTGAGGACATATTCGCCATCAATATAACCCACGCGGCAGCCACCAATCGGGCCCATGAACGGCAGGCCCGAAATCGTTAGCGCAGCCGAAGCGGCGACCATCGCGACCATATCGGGATCAGTTTCGCCATCAAACGAAAGAACCTGACAAATCACGTTGATTTCGTTGTAGAAACCTTCGGGAAACAGCGGGCGAAGCGGACGGTCGATCAGGCGGGAAACCAGCGTTTCCTTTTCGGTCGCGCCGCGTTCACGCTTGAAGAAGCCACCCGGAATGCGTCCGGCGGCTGAGAATTTTTCCTGATAATGGACGGTAAGCGGGAAGAAATCCTGCCCTTCCCGAACGCTCTTGGCGGCGGTCACGGCGCACAGCACCACGGTTTCGCCATAGGTGGCCAGCACTGCGCCATCGGCCTGACGGGCAACGTGCCCGGTTTCCAGAGTGAGGGTTTTGCCGCCCCATTCCAGCGATACGGTTTTCGTGTCGAACATTGATTTTCCTTCTGTCCCGCGGTCGCCCTATTGCGTGCGGGGCCTCATGTGCCGGGGAAAAGACCGTCCCGGTCCGGTGTGGGGCGCTTTGGCCCCAAGGCGGGCAGACCGGATGTCTGCTTGCCCCAAAAGCAAAAAAGGCGGCCCGTTGAGCCGCCTTTTCGCAAAACTCTTATTTCCGCAGGCCCAGTTTCTGGATCAGAGCATTATAGCGCTCCACATCCTTTTTCTTGAGGTAGGCCAGCAGCGTGCGACGCTTGTTGACCATCATCAACAGGCCGCGACGCGAATGGTTGTCTTTGTGGTGGCCCTTGAAGTGTTCGGTGAGGTTGCGGATGCGCTGCGTGAGGATCGCAACCTGAACTTCGGGGCTGCCCGTATCCTTGGGATCGCGGGCGTTGTCAGCAATGATTTCCTGCTTCTTTTCGGCGGTTACCGACATAGTTTTTCATCCTTACTCAGCGACATCGGGAAGGTTAAAACCCCGCACGACCGCGGCCATGCCATCCGTGATTTCCATCAGCGCGACCGGGACAGCGCCCAGTTTCGCCAGATAAAGCCCGGATGATTGGGGCATGTCAGACAATACCCGGCCCTGACGGACCGCCTGCGCGCTTGTCTGATCGAGGTGGAGGGCCGGGATGTCGTCCAGCCCTGCCTCTAACGGCAGGATCAGGTTTTCTAATGCGCGGCGCTTAGCGGATTCCTCCAGCAAGTCCAGCGAAATCGCTTGGGCCTCGGTGAACGGCCCAGCCTTGGTGCGGCGCAGGTAGGTGACATGACCGCAGGTGCCAAGCGCGCTGGCAATGTCGCGCGCGAGGCTGCGGATATAGGTGCCTTTGGACACGTGGGCGGCAAGGGTGATGTCTTGCACAATATCGTCACCGCGACCTTCGCCGGAATGACGGATAGCGAGCGAATGGATCGTCACCGCCCTCGCCTGCAATTCCACCGCCTCGCCCGCCCGTGCGCGGTCATAGGCGCGCTGGCCATCGACCTTCAGCGCGGAATAGGCCGGCGGCACCTGTTCGATCGGCCCGGTAAAGCGCGGCAGTATCGCTTCTATCTCAGCCATCGTCGGACGGTGATCGCTGGTCGCCACCACCTCACCTTCAGTATCAAGCGTTGCGGTTTCAGCCCCAAACTGCACAGTGAATTCGTAGATCTTGCTGGCGTCGAGCATCCGCCCGGCAAGTTTCGTCGCCTCCCCCAGCGCGATCGGCAGCACGCCTTCAGCCAGCGGATCGAGCGTGCCGCCATGCCCCACCTTGGTCTTGGCATAGCCCCCCTGTCGTAGCACGCGCTTGACCGCGCTCACGCCTTGGGTGCTGCCCAGCCCGCGCGGCTTATCAAGGATCAGCCAGCCAGACAGCGGCACAGGTTTAACGCTATCGTTCACCGTGTCCTCTTAATCAGGCCGCGCCCAAAACGCCACGCAATGCGCCCGCGCACAAATCAGGCAATCAGCGCCGCAATCGCATCTGCCAGACCTAGATAAAGGCCCATCATCGCGGCGACCGGCGGCATCAGCACCTGGCTAAGCCAACCCGTTCCGAACACCCAGCTTGCCGCGATCAGGATCAACAACAGCGCCATGCCAATGCCTTGCAACTTTTCCCACCCCGCCTGCAACCGCGCTGGCAACAGCCCGCCGACAATGTGCGATCCATCAAATGGCGGGATCGGCAACAGGTTGAACAGGCCGAGGAAGATGTTGATGAGGATGAAGTAAAATAAGCCGGTAGCAAGCCATTGGGTCTCACCCAGCCGATTGACCAGCAGCGCCGCGCCGCCGTCCACATCGCCGCCCATGCCAACGCCCGAAGGCATCGCCAGCCCCAGCAGCACTGCGCCCACAGCTGCAAGCACGAAATTGCTCCCCGGCCCGGCGGCGGCCACCGCCATCATCCCGAACCGCGGATTGCTAAGCCGCCATTTGTTGACCGGCACCGGCTTGGCCCAGCCAAACACCGGCCCGCCCAGCAGCGCCAGCGCGCCCGGCACCAACAGCGTGCCGACCGGGTCGACATGCCTGATCGGATTGAGCGTCAACCGCCCGCGATCCGACGCGGTGGTATCGCCGAGCAATTTGGCGGCATAGCCATGCGCGACCTCGTGAAACACGATGGCAATGACAAGCGCCGGGATCAGCACCAGCGCAAGGGAGAGGGTTTGGGTCATCGCCGCAGCATGTAGGGTGCAGCCCGGCGAAAGCCAGAGGCGCAGGGCACAATCACCCGGCCAACGCTTGCGAAAAATGTTTGCGGCACAGCGCGACATAGCGATCATTGCCGCCGATTTCGGTCTGCTGGCCCTGCCGCACGGCTTTTCCGCTGGCATCAACCCGCAAGTTCATCGTCGCCTTGCGCCCACAGTGGCATACCGCTTTCAGTTCCACCAGTGCATCCGCAATCCCCAGCAGCACCGCCGAACCGGGGAACAATTCGCCCTGAAAATCGGTGCGCAATCCGTAGCATAGCACCGGCACCCCGGTCTCATCCGCCAGCCGCGCAAGCTGCCAAACCTGTTTGGGGTCAAGGAACTGCGCCTCGTCCACCAGCACGCAATCGAGCGGCGTGGCAGCATGGGCAGCGGCAACCTCTGCCCACAGATCAGTGTCCGGGTGGAACCGCTGCGCCGCGCTTTCCAGCCCGATGCGGCTGCGCACCATCCCGGCTGATCGGCTATCAAGCGCGGCGGTCCACAACATCGTGCGCATCCCGCGTTCACGGTAATTGAAATCCGCCTGCAACAGGTGCGATGATTTGCCCGCGTTCATGCTGGCATAGTAGAAATAGAGTTTGGCCATCGCGCCAACCTAACGATTCGTCGCGCGCACGGCGAGATAGGGCTTGGACCTTTTGCCCGGTTGAGGCGTATAAGCAGCATAATGAGCAAACCAGCCGTCCTTGTTCGGATCATCCTGCTGCCGCTGCTGGCGATATTTGCGATTGCGAATATCGGCGCGCCGCAGCGCTACACGCTTGATGCCAGCGCCAGCAATGTATCGGCCAAGGTTCCGTTCTTCGGGATCGCCAGCAAAACCGCACGCTTTCCCCAAATGCAGGGTGCAGTCACGATTGTTCCCGGCGCGCCCGAACGCGCGGTAATCGACGTGACGTTTGATGCCACCGCGATTGAAGCGCCCGATGACCTGACGTTAAGCCGCCTGCGCGGCGAGAAGTTCTTCTGGGTCGAAAAATACCCGACCGTGCACTTCGTCGGCCGATCGTTGAAGCTGACCAGCCCGACGCGCGGCACCGTGGAAGGCGAGTTGACCGCGCGCGGGGTGACCAAGCCGCAGACGCTTACCGTCACCTTCGATGCCGACCCACTGACGCAGGTAGGCCAGCCGGTCAGCTTCACCGGCACCACCACGATTGACCGGCGGCAATATGGAATGAAATCCTATCAGCTGATCGTCGGCAACAAGGTGGACATCATGCTGAAGGCACGAATGGTGCCGCGTTAGAGGCGGGGATTCACTCTTCTTCGCCCAGATCGCGCGCCACCTTGGGATCGCGCAGCAACGCCTCGATCCGGTCAGCCTCGGCAAAGCTTTCATCCTTGCGAAAGCGCAGTTTGGGCGCGAATTTAAGGCCGAGGCGTTTGGCCACCTCGCGCTGCAGGAACGCGGTGTTCTGGCGCAGCGCGTGCACCACCTCATCCTCGCCCGCACCCAGCATCGGTTTGATGTAAGCGGTGGCGTGGCGCAGATCGGGCGTCATGCGCACTTCGGTGACCGAAATGTTCGCCGCGCTGACCACATCATCATGCACTTCGCCGCGCGCCAGCAGTTCCGACAGGATATGCCGCACCCGCTCGCCCACCTTGAGCACGCGTACCGATTGCTGTTCGGGGGTGAAAGGGGTCTTTGCCATGCCTCAAACCATCCCGGTGGAGGTTGGCGTGGGGCGCGGGGTCGGGATTGCGGTTGAGGTGGCGCGGGCGTGGAGCGTGCCGTCTTCTCCCAGCAATTCACCTTCAAGGAACACCACGCGCCGACCGGCCTTGACCACCCTGCCCTTGCCGATAATCGTCGCGCCTTCGGGTATCAGGCGGATCAGCGACATGGAAATTTCCAGGTTCAGCGGCGCCATCTCGCCATCGGTTGACGCGACATAGGCATAGCCCATCACATCATCCAGATAGCCCGCAACCAAGCCCCCCTGCACGCCGCCGCGCCAGGTGGTCATTTCACGCTTCACGGTGAAACGCATGGTGGCAGTCTGGCTGGCGGAATCCCAGCCCACAAATTGCGAGCCGAGCAGCGCCGTATGCGGCGACTGCCCGGCATCGTCAGGGTAAAAGGCGTCGTCGCTCACAGTCCCACTCCAGCGCCCCATAGGACGTAAAGACCAAACACGAGCATCATCAAGGCAATTGGTGCCAAGACAATCGCTGCGGCAAATCGAGGCCACCTGTTTGGTCTATATGGCATTCAACCTCCTCGTCGAAAGTCATGCATTCGAGGCAAGACTAGAGCGTCCGCTCACGCTCCTCGACCGAGAAGACTTCGAGGTTGTCGCCCGGTTTGATGTCGTTGGTGTCTTCGAGCACTACGCCGCATTCCAGACCGGTGCGGACTTCGTCGACATCGTCCTTGAACCGCCGCAGCGATTGGATCTTGGTCGCCGAAACGATAACATCGGCGCGGGTAAGGCGCGCGAACAGGCCCTTGCGGATCGCGCCTTCCAGAACCAGCAGCCCGGCTGCCTTGTCCTTCTTGCCCGCCGGGAACACCTGCTTGACTTCGGCCCGGCCAACCACGGTTTCGATCCGTTCCGGCCCCAGCTCGCCCGCCATTTCCTTGGCGATGGCATCGGTCAGGTGATAGATGACATCATAATACATCATCCGGACATTATCGCGTTTCAGCAAATCGCGCGCCTTGGCATTGGGACGCACGTTGAAGCCGATGATCGGCGCCTTTGACGCTGCTGCCAGCGTCACATCGCTTTCAGTGATCGCGCCCACGCCGGCATTCAGCACGCGCACCTTGATCTCGTCATTCGACAGGTTGTGGAGCGCGTTGACGATCGCCTCGACGCTGCCTTGCACATCGGCCTTCACCACCACCGGGAATTCGATGACGCTGGAAGACAAGGTGCTGAACATCGTGTCGAAATTGGTCGGGGCCAGCGCGGTGCGCTTTTCGGTCGCGATTTCGAGACGATATTTGGCAACTTCGCGCGCGCGCTGTTCGTTTTCGACCACGGTGAGGTTGTCGCCTGCTGACGGCACACCGCCCAGACCCAGCACCTCAACCGGCATCGAAGGCCCGGCCTCCTTCAACTGATTGCCCTTGTCGTCGACAATCGCGCGCACCTTGCCGCTTTGGGTGCCAACCACGAAGTTGTCGCCGCGCTTCAACGTGCCGCGCGTCACCAGCACAGTCGCCACCGGGCCGCGGCCCTTGTCGAGCTGCGCTTCGATCACGGTTGCTTCGGCATCACGGTCAGGCCGGGCTTTGAGTTCGAGCAATTCAGCCTGCAATCCGATCGCTTCGATCAGCTTATCAAGCCCCGCGCCGGTGGTTGCCGATACTTCAACATCCTGCACTTCGCCCGACATCGCCTCGACCATCACGTTATGCTCAAGCAAGCGCTCCCGCACCTTTTGCGGATTGGCTTCGGGCTTGTCGCACTTGTTGATCGCCACGATCATCGGCACACCCGCTGCCTGCGTATGTTTAATCGCTTCAATCGTCTGCGGCATGATCCCGTCATCCGCCGCGACCACCAGAATCACGATATCGGTGACGTTCGCACCGCGCATACGCATTTCGGAAAAGGCGGCGTGGCCCGGCGTATCAAGGAAGGTAATCTTCTGCTCATCGCCCGAACCCGATTTCGCGGTGATCTGATAGGCACCGATATGCTGTGTGATCCCGCCAGCTTCGCCCTTCACCACATCGGTGCCGCGCAGCGCATCCAGCAGACTGGTCTTGCCGTGATCGACGTGGCCCATGATCGTTACCACCGGCGGACGCGGACGCAGCGTTTCTGCCGGGTCCATTGCCTCGGAATTGTCGATATCGACATCGCTGGCCGATACGCGGGTGATATTGTGGCCGAATTCCTCGACCAGCAGTTCGGCAGTGTCCTGATCGATGGTCTGGTTGACCGTGACCATCATGCCCATGTTGAACAGCGCCTTCACCAGATCCGCGCCCTTTTCGGCCATACGGTTGGCCAGTTCGCCGACGGTGATCGCTTCAGGCACGACCACGTCGCGCACCTGCTTTTCACGCGGCTTGGACGGGCCACCCTGCCCGCGGCGTTCCTTTTCGCGCGCACGCTTGAGCGCGGCGAGGCTGCGGGCGCGGCGGCCTTCGTCTTCGTTGAGTGCGCGGGTGACGGTCAGCTTGCCTGAACGGCGCTTGTCTTTGTCAGCATCGATTGGCGCGGCGCGTTTGTCTTCCTTCTTCTTCTTGACCTCGGGCCGCTTGGGCTCGGGCCGTTCGATCGGGGTGAAGCGGCGCGGGCTGGGCGCAGCGTCCGCCTTTGTGGCAGGGGTTGCAGACTCTGCCTCAACCGGAGCTACCGGCGCGGCATCACTAGGTTCAGACTCAACCGCTGGCGCCGCGTTTGCAGCTTCACCGCGCTGCTTTTCGGCTTCTTCTTCAGCGCGGCGATTGTCCTCAACCCGGCGGCGTTCTTCGTCATCGCGCTCGCGCGCTTCGATTTCTTCACGCTTGCGCGCTTCCTGGGCGCGTTGCAGCCGCTCTTCCTCGGCTTCAAGCTGGAGGCGTTTGACACGCTCTTGCGGGGTTTCGCCAGCAGGCGCGGCGCGCGCCGGGCGCGGCTTCGGGGTTGGCGCCGGAGCGGGCGTTTCGGCGACCGGAGGCGGCGCGGGCGGCGGAGGCGCAGCGGGCTCGCTACCGGGTTTGCCGATCGCGCGGCGACGCTTCACCTCGACCACCACCTTGTTGGTGCGGCCATGGCTGAAGGTCTGCTTGACCTCGCCCGCGTCAACCGACCGTTTGAGGCCGAGGGGCTTGCGGGTGCGCTGGTTGTCGTCGTCGCTCATTGTAACTCTTTAATCCTTCACGTATTCATCAATTGTCGCCAGCCCCGATATGGGCTGGTCGCCGTGGCCGGATGCGTCCCGACCGATATCATTCGTTATGTGCGCGCCGCGCTCACCAAGGTAGTTCGTCAGCCGAGTGACCGGATCGAGCACCCGCTTCGCCGCGCGTGTATCGCCGGGATGCCCGGCAACGCCCAAGTGGACGACATTGTCGCGGCCCAATGCCACAGACAGCGCGGTGCGGTCCAGTGGCAAGACCTGGCCCCGTTCGCCCGAGCCTTCAACCTCACGCCCGACGCGCCAGGCCTGATCCAGCTTGCGCCGCCCGTCTTCACTGCTGTCGCTGGCGTGGAGCAAGGCGGCAAGCCTGCCTGATCGCGCCTGTTCTTCGATCCGCGCCGATCCCAGCACAATCTTGCCAGAACGCAGTTCAAGCCCCAGCCGGTCGCACAAATGGCGCGCCAGCGCGGCTTCCGCGCGGTCAGCCAGGTCATCGGGGATAGTCAGAGCTGCACCTTTGAACGCGCGCAGCAGTGCTTTCTTCAGCGCGCCATCGGCCAGCGCAGTTTCCAGCAGCGCGCGGTCCGGCGTGATCCAAGCCCCGCGCCCCGGGGCCTTGCCGGCCACATCGGGCAGCACCAGCCCGTCGGGCGAAATCGCCAGACGCAGCAGATCATCCCGCGCCGAGCATTCCCCGGAAAGGATACAGCGCCGCTCGCTCCCCGGGTCATTGGCGACCGCAGCGGGGAGTTCCGGCTCAACGATGTCGGACGTCAGGCGCTCATTGGGTGGAGTCCGCATGGGCGGCCTCCTGAGTGTCGGGGTTGGAGACGGAGTCTTCGTCTTCAAACCAGTGTGCGCGGGCTGCCATGATGATTTCGTTGCCCTGTTCTTCGCTCAGGCCATATTCGCCCAGCACGCCGCCCTTGTCTTGTTCACGCTGCGGGCGCCGCATTGGCGGGCCGGCGGCATCATTATTGCGGCGACGCGGGGCTTCGCGCTTCTTGGCGATCAATTCGTCAGTGGCAAGATCGGCCAGATCATCCAGCGTCTTGATCCCCGCCTTGCCGAGCGTGACCAGCATCGCTTCGTTCAGGTGCGGCATTTCCGCCAGCGCGTCTTCAACGCCCAGTTCGCGGCGCACCTCACGGTGGGCTGCTTCCTGACGTTCGAGCGCTTCGAGCGCGCGGCTTTGCAATTCTTCGGCGAGTTCTTCGTCGAACCCTTCGATGGTCGCGAGTTCAGCCAGGTCGACATAAGCGACTTCGACCAGTTCGGCGAAGCCTTCGGCCACCAGCAGCTGCGACAGGGTTTCGTCGACGTCGAGCTCTTCCTCGAACATCTTCGAACGCTCGGCAAATTCCTTCGACCGCTTTTCCGAGGCTTCTTCCTCGGTCATGATGTCGATCTGGTGGCCGGTCAGCTGGCTCGCCAGCCGCACGTTCTGGCCGCGTCGGCCAATTGCCAGGCTGAGCTGATCGTCGGGCACCACGACTTCGATGCGGCCATCATCTTCGTCGAGCACGACGCGGCTGACAGTGGCGGGCTGCAACGCGTTGACCACGAAGGTCGCGGTGTCTTCCGACCACGGGATGATGTCGATCTTTTCGCCCTGCAATTCCTGCACCACCGCCTGCACGCGGCTGCCCTTCATGCCGACGCAGGCGCCGACCGGGTCAATGCTGGAATCGTGGCTGATCACGCCAATCTTGGCGCGGCTGCCCGGATCGCGGGCGGCGGCCTTGATTTCGATGATGCCGTCGTAGATTTCGGGCACTTCCTGCGCGAACAGCTTGCGCATGAAATCGGGGTGCGCGCGGCTGAGGAAAATCTGCGGGCCGCGATTATTGCGTTCGACCTTGGTGATCAGCGCGCGCACGCGCTCACCCGTGCGGGCGGCTTCGCGCGGGATCTGCTGATCGCGGCGGATCACGCCTTCGGCGCGGCCAAGGTTGACGATCACATGGCCGAATTCGACCGACTTGATCACCCCGGTGATGACTTCGCCCTGACGATCCTTGAATTCTTCGAACTGGCGCTCACGCTCAGCATCGCGAACCTTCTGGAAGATCACCTGCTTGGCAGATTGCGCGTCGATGCGGCCAAGATCGACCGGCGGCAGCGGATCGACGATAAAATCGCCAACGGTCGCACCCGGTTGCAGCTTTTCAGCCTGCTTCAGATCGACCTGCTTGAAGTAGTCTTCAACCTCTTCGACCACCTCGACCACGCGCCACAGCGTCAGATCGCCGGTCAGCGGATCAAGCTTGGCCCGGATGTCGTTTTCCGCACCGTAGCGGTTACGCGCGGATTTCTGGATCGCTTCTTCCATCGCCTCGATAACGATGGATTTGTCGATCATCTTTTCCGTGGCGACCGCATTGGCAATCGCAAGGAGTTCGGCCTTATTGGCGGAAATGGCACTGGCCATCAGTCGTCTGCCTTTTCTTCTACGTTGTCTTCGATAAGTTCGTCGGCCCCGCTGGTATCCAGCGGGCGGGTAGCGGCGATCAGCGCGTCGGTCAGGACGAGCTTGGCCGTGTGAATCTGCGTCAGCGGCAGGCGAACATCGCCTGCCTTGACTTCGGTAATATGCACCATACCATCTTCAAGGCCATGCAGCACGCCCTTGTTGACGCGCTGGCCGTCAAAGCCCTTGTCCATCACGATCCGCACGTCGTGACCTGCCCAATTCGCGAAATCCTTTTCGCGGGTCAGCGGGCGGTCGATGCCGGGCGAACTGACTTCGAGGTGGTATGCCCCCTCGATCAGCACGTCGCCCGCTTCTTCGGCGGCGTCGATCACGTCGGATACCCGGCGCGACAGGGCCGCGCATTGATCGATCACCAGCTGTCCGGTAGCCGGGTCTTCGGCCATGATCTGCAGCGCCATGCCGCCATCACCCGCTTCAGAAGCGATCATCGCCACGCGCACCAGTTCAAACCCGAGCGCCTGCGCCTCGGGTTCGATCAACTGGATAAGGCGCGCGATATCGGCCATTCTTGCTCCATCAGGGCCGCCATGCAGAAATGCGGGTTTGTGCCGGCCCCAAGCGGCGCCAGCATCCAAACCTTGTTACCACAATGCCGGGATTAGCGGCCCATTAGGCGCGCGCGCCCGGTTTGGCAAGCGCGAAGGCAGCGGGCCGTGTCGCAACTGTCAGTTGCAGCCAGTGACCCAGCGGCGAACCTGATCGCGCAAGTCCTCACGCTTGCGCCGTTCGAAGGAGGCTGCGTAATGCCGCATCGCCACGACCGCATCATGCGCAATCGGCAGGTCGAACGCCAAACCATTGGTGCCGCCATCAATGCCAGCAGTGCGCCGGATCGCGGTGACGAACATCTCCATGCCTTCGATCCGGAGATAGCCGCTTGCGCCTTCATTGAGAGGACGCGCCAACCCGATTCGCGCCCCTGTTCGTGATAGGTCGAGCAGCACGCACATCTGTGTTTCGCAGGTCGTAATCAACCGCGCTGGTATCGATAGCCGCAATCGCGATGCGCCGCGCCGCCCGACGTTTTCCAGCGGGCCGCGATCAGGCGTGGCAAGTTTCGGCAACATAGTGCTGCAGGATAACAGCAGCATGGTAAGCGCGGTGCGACCATGCACCTACGGGTTTTTACTGAGACATCAGACGGCGATCATAAGGTCAGGAGCTAATAGCCCCAGCCACCATCCTTGTGGCTGTCGCGCGAGTTATCGGGCTGCCGATCGCGCTGGGATGCCGCGCTTGGCGGCCGGTAGCCCCAGCCATCCTTGGCCATTTCTGCAGCGCGGCGTTCCTCCTGAGCGGCGATAATCGCCTTTTCGCCGATCCGCTCGGCCCGTTCGCCTACTGAATCGACTGCCTTGGGCACGAAATAGGACGCGCCTATGGTGAACATCAGGCCCGTGACAATAAAGCCAAGCGCAATGATCCCGAAAATGAACCGGACAGTGCTGGTGAGGTTTTCAACAATATCGAGAAGTGCGCGCATCGTCCCGCTCCCAAACGAACATGAGGTTGCGATTAATCCCTGATTAGGCGCCCTCCTCCTGCCCCTCCATCAGCCCGTGCTTGCGGATCGCATGGCGCAGTTGGTCATAGGTCAGGTTAAGCGCCCGCGCGGTCTGGCGCTGGTTCCAGCGATGCTTGCCCAGCGCATGTTGCAGGATGGTGCGTTCGTGCGCGTCAACCGCTGCGCGCAGGTCGTCGATTGCGTCGACCTCGGTTGCAGCAGACACAATATGGGCAGCGGCACCGGTGGCAGGTGGCGCGGTTGGCGCGCGGCGATGCTGCGGCGGTTGCGGCCGCCACGGGCTGTCGAACGGATCGAATTGCACGTGCGCAATCGGCGCTTCTGCATCGGCCCAGCGATAGACCGCGCGTTCAACCACGTTGCGCAATTCGCGGACATTGCCGGGCCACTGGTGATCTTCCAGCGCATCCATCACGTGATCTGCAAATCCCGGCCAGCGATCCCATTCCAGCTCTGCCGCCATGCGCCGCCCGAAATATTCCGCCAGCACGCCGATATCACCCTCACGCACCCGCAAGGGCGGCAAGGTGATGACCTCAAAGCTCAGCCGGTCGAGCAGGTCGGCGCGAAACTCGCCCGCCGCTGCCAGCGCGGGCAGATCATCATTGGTCGCCGCGACAATTCGCACATCGACCCGGATCGGGCGGGAGGCACCGATGCGGGTGATCTCGCCATACTCGACCGCGCGCAGCAACCGCTCCTGCGCGCCCATCGACAGCGTGCCGAGTTCATCAAGGAACAGCGTGCCGCGGTCGGCTTCCTCAAACCGGCCCGCGCGCGATTTGGTTGCGCCGGTAAACGCTCCGGCTTCGTGCCCGAACAATTCGGCTTCGATCAGGGTTTCGGGCAAGGCCGCGCAGTTCATGGTGACGAGCGGCTCGTCCCAGCGGCTCGACAGGCGGTGCAAGCGTTCGGCGATCAGTTCCTTGCCGGTGCCACGCTCACCGATCACCAGCACTGGGCGGTTCATCGATGCCGCGCGGCTGGCTCGTTCGACCGCATCCAGAAAAGCCCCCGACTGGCCGATGAATTGGGTTTCGTGCTGCATATCCAAACTTATAGTGAAATTTCCCAATGCTTGGCAATAGACCCCAATGGGCGTGGCTGATTTTCAGCAAAAAACCGTGATAATCCGCCATTTTTGCGATTTGGCACGGGGGTTGCAAAATACTCGGCAAGACCACGGATACCACCTGAGAGGCTCATCATGATCAACTCCAAACCCGCCACTAACACCTTCTGGAGCAGCAAGCTCGGGCACGCCGCGATGGCCAGCATTGCCGCCATGGTGATGATGATCGCGCTGTCTTCGCAGATCCAGCCGGGTGCGGTCAGCGCCGCCCCGATCGTTCACCCCGCGTCCGAAGTCGGCGCGATGATCGAGATCGCCTGATATGGGTAATCCCAGAAACCCGCGTGACCAACACGATCCCCTCGGGCCGGAGCGAAATGTCCCCCCCGCAAATGCTGCCGGTGACGCAAGCCCCGCAGGCGTCGACCAGAGCAGCGACGCTCCGGCCCAACCTTCCCGCTTGCTGAGCGCAGGGCGGCTGTCGCGGCTTGATGAGGAAATCGAAGCCTTGCGCCGCAACCCTTCCGCGAAGCAAACGCGCGGGCGCACCGGTGAACCGGAGCAAGACCGAGTCGCTCCCCGCGACCAGATCAATTCGTTTCTTGATGGAGTAGCCTTCATGGGCATTTTCAGCCGCACCCGCGACATTATTGCCGCCAATTTCAACGATATGCTCGACAAGGCCGATGATCCGACCAAGATGATCCGCATGATCATCCTCGAAATGGAGGAAACCCTGGTCGAAGTCCGCGCCAGCGCGGCGCGCACGATTGCCGATCAGAAAGAAATGCACCGCCACACGGTCAAGCTTGACCGCCTTCAGGCCGACTGGGGGGAAAAGGCGCAGCTCGCCCTGTCCAAGGATCGCGAAGACCTCGCCCGTGCGGCGCTGGTGGAAAAGAAGAAGGCCGGTGACATGGCCGATCAGCTCAAGACCGAAATCGCGGTTCTTGATGATGCGCTGCGCGCTTACGAAGACGATATCGCCAAGCTGCAGCACCGCCTGCGCGAAGCCCGCAGCCGCCAGACTGCGATCGCCGCGCGGCTCGAAAGCGCGGAAAACCGCGTCAAGCTGCGCACGCTGATGAGCACCGAACGCACCGACGAGGCGCTCGCCCGCTTCGACCAGCTCGAACGCCGGGTCGATTACGCCGAAGGCCGCGCCGACGCTTTGCAGATCGCCGAAGGCAAGCCCCCGACGCTCGCCGATGAAATTGCGGCGCTCGCCGGATCGGACGCGATTGATGATGAATTGGAAGCGATGAAAAAAGCGCTCGGCAAAGCCGACGACAGCAAGGGGGAATAGACCATGGAAGACGGACTTATCGCGGTGATGATCGTCGCCACGCTTTTCATCGGCCTGCCATGGGTCATCCTTCATTACATGACCAAGTGGAAAACCGCCGCCACCATCACCACCGATGACGAAGTGCTGCTGGAGGAACTCTACAACCTCGCCAAGCGGCTGGATGAGCGGATGGACACGGTGGAACGGCTGGTCGCCAGTGACGACCCCGCCTTCACCCCCGCCCGCCGCCTGATTTCCGATCAGGAAAAGGACAACCAGCAACTGCGCGAACTCGACGCGCTGATGGCCGAAAAGAAAGGAACCCGCGCATGAACACCCCCCACACCACGCTTTACCGCGACAAGCATAACGGCAAGCTGATGGGCGTTTGCGCCGGGATTGCCGATTACACCGGGGTCAACGTGTTCTGGGTCAGGCTGGCTGCCGTTGCTTCGCTCTTCATCACTAGCGGCTCATCGATCATCGGCTATCTGATCGCCGGGTTCCTGCTCAACAAAAAACCGCCCTATCTTTACCGCGATGAAAGCGAGCAGAAATACTGGCAGGGCGTGCGCCAGAATCCCAAGCGCACCGCGCGCGAAATCCGCGCCAATTTCCGCGATATCGACCGGCGGCTGGCGGCGGTGGAACACCACTATGTCAGCAGCAACCCGCGCCTGACCGCCGAAATCGAGCGGCTGCGCTGAACTTTTGACCTGAGGGGGTTTGAATAATGGAAGGCATACTCGCACTGCTGCTACCCGTCATCGTCCTGTCGATTCCCCTTGTGGCAATCTGGACCAAGCATCAGCAGAAGATGACCGAAATGCAGATCGGCTCCACTGCCGAACAGACCGCTGAAAAGGCCGCGCAATATGCGACCCACATCCAGCGGTTGGAAGACCGGGTGCAGGTGCTAGAACGCATCGTCACCGATCGCGGTTACGACATCGCCACCCAGATCGAAGCGTTGCGCGACCAGCGCCGGGTGGACGAGGAAGGCGCGGGCGTGCCGCTCGGCCTTGGCAGCAAGGAGCGCGTGTGATGGAGCCTGCCGACTTTCTCCCCTATCTCGGCTGGATCATCGGCGGGGCGTTTGTGCTGGGCGTGGCGGGAATCCTCACCTCGTTCCAGACCACCCGGATGAAGATCAAGAATGGCTACCCGCTCGAAGGGATGTGGGGCCAGTCATTGAAGCCCGGATCGGATGCCCAGAACGCCCAGCGCGTCACCCTGCTGACCCAGGAAAACGCCGAACTGCGCGCTGAACTCGGCAGCCTCAAGGATCGCATGGCCAATGTCGAACGAATCGTGACCGATGGCGGCTATCACCTCGGCGCGGAAATCGATGCGCTCAGGGATCGGGCCTTGTCGAACCTCAAGGACAAAGGTGAAGCGTGATGAGCGGTTGGGCCATCGTTGCCGTCATCGCGATCATCGTTTGGGGCGTGGTGCAATATGCCAAGGCCCGCGCGGGGATCATTTCCGATGAATATGGCAAGGAAACCCTCGCCCCGCGCGATGATGGCCGCAGCGCTGCCGAGCTTGAACAGGCACGCCGCGAAGTCGAAGAACTGCGCGAACGGGTGAAGGTGCTCGAACGCATCGCCACCGATGGCAACACCGGCGAGGCGCGCGAACGCGACCGCATCGCCGCCGAAATCGAAGCACTGCGGGCACTGCCTGCGACAGACAAGCCAAGCAAGGAGGAACGCAGCGAATGATTACGCCCCTTCTCGACCCGACGCTGATCACCGCCACATCCGGCCTGATCGCGATCATCGTCATCGCCGCCGCCCTGCTGCGCGCATGGAACGGCTGGCTGGAATTGAAACGGCAGGAGCTGGAGCGCAGCGGCCACCGCCCTGCCTCCGACGAAGGTTCGACCATCGGCACCGCGCGGATCGAACTGGCTGACCTCAAGGAACGCATCCGCAAACTGGAAGCCATCGCCAGCGGGGTGGAACTGTGAGCGGCGGGGCCAATACCGCCGCGCAGGCGGGGATCGGGCTTGGCAGCGCGATTGCGGTGGCGATCAGCTGGAGCCTCAACAAGTCGATCATCTGGGCCATCGTCCACGGGTTTTTCGGCTGGTTCTATGTCATCTACCACGCCTTCACCCGCCCCGGCGGGCTGAGCGGGTGAGGCTGATTGCGTCATTGCGAGCGTAGCGAAGCAATCCAGCGCGGCGCGCGCTACGCTCTGGATTGCCGCGTCGCCTTTGGCTCCTCGCAATGACGAAGGGGGGTTGGGACGAAGGGGGGTTGGGACGAAGGGGGGGTGGGACGAAGGGGGTTGGGTTTTCGCAAAAGGCAAACTAACTGCACTCCATGCGCACCCTTTCCGACATTCTCGAAGAGTATGAATTCCTCGAAGGCGATGACCGTTACGGGTTGCTGATCGAGCTGGGCCGGACGCTGGAACCGATGCCCGATGCGCTGAAAACCGATGCGACTTTGGTGCGCGGGTGTTCAGCCGCAGTGTGGGTCTATCCCGCCTCGCAACAGGAGCAGAAACTCCACTTCCTCGCCGACAGCAATGCCGCGATCACCAAGGGCATCGTCGCGCTGGTGATCGCCGCCGTGCAGGACAAGCCCGCCGCCGAAGTCGCGCAAATGGACGTGATGGGCGCGCTGGCCCCGTTTGACCTCAAAAACCAGCTATCGAGCAACCGCACCCAGGGCGTGCCCAATATGATCGCACTTGTGAAAGGACACGCCGCGCGGTTGGCGGCGGGCTGACCGCCAAACACTCAACAGCCAGCAATGTTTCACGTGAAACATCCGCCCAAAAGCAGACTAACAAGAGTCTAGTGGATTGACTCCAACGTTTGGAACCCCCGGTTACGTGCGGCGATGATTTCGTCGGGGTCCGCCTTCCAGACGAAGGGCTTTGGATGGCTGG